>JACOUI010000375.1 GCA_016177915.1 Planctomycetia bacterium | reverse complement strand
CGCGTCGCCTCGTGCGAGAGTCTCGTCAAATCGTCAAGCGATGGTACGAGGGATTCGTCACGAGGCGATGCGTGTCTTTGCACCTCCTCTACCACCTTCCGCGGCTGCCGCCAAGCAGTCGACTTTCGCGCGCAGGTCCCAGCCGCAAGCGGCCGCTGCCCTTGGCGCGCGCAGGGCCCGGCAGCAGCCGCTTGCTGGGACCTGAGGGGAACGGAGAGACTGCTATAAGTACGAGTACGATGCCAGTTCGCGCTCACCCCTCCACCAACCCCCGCAACGTCCGCAAATTGATCCGGTCCAGGTCCTCCCCATTCCGCGTCCCCTTCGGCGTCTCCAGGTACATCGGCACCTTGCGGAACCGCCGATCGTTGAGCAAATGCCGAAACGGCGTCAGGCCAAGCTTCCCCTCGCCGATGTGTGCGTGGCGATCGACGCGCGAACCCAGCTCGCGCCGGCTGTCGTTGACGTGAAACGCCTTGACCAATTTGATACCGACCGTCTTGTCGAGCGCCCGCATCGTCGAGCGATATTCTTTTTCCGTGTGCAGCGGGTAGCCGGCCGCGAAAATGTGGCAGGTGTCGACGCACACGCCCAGCCGCTCCGGGAACTTCGAGCCGTCGATGATCCGCGCGAGCTGCTCGAACTTCCACCCCAGGCACGTGCCCTGGCCGCAGGTCGTTTCAATTAGACACGCGACGCCCAGGCCCCGCGTCTGCCGGAACGACTCGTCGAGCGCCCGGATCACGCGCTTGAGGCCCGCCGCCTCGCCGCTCGTCGTGTAGGCCCCCGGGTGCATGACGACGTAGGGGATGCCAAGCTGCTCCGCCCGCTGTAGCTCGACGACGAAGCCCGCCAGGCTCTTCCGCCACATGGCCTCGTCCGGGCTGGCCAGGTTGATGAGATATGAATCGTGCGACAGCGGGCACGAGACGCCCAGCTCGGCCAGGCGCGTTTTGAACTGCTGGGCTTCCGCCGCGCTGATCGGCTTGGCCCGCCACTGCGTGTTATTCTTGGTGAAAAGCTGAACGCAATCGCAGCCGGTGGCCTGGGCGTGTTCGACGGCTCTGTAGTAGCCGCCGGCAATCGATTGGTGGGCGCCGAGAAGCGGCATGGCGATTCTTCGTTCCACGGAGCAAGCAGACGGGCGATCCTGATCCAATCATGCGGTCGATGCAAGTGGTCGATTCAGAAGGTGACGATGGTCATCGAACCAGCTAAAATCATTAAGGACCATCCTAAGCGCGAGATCAGGTTCCGCCCCAATCAGGACCATCGACCATGCAAGTGATCATCTCAGAGCCGGCCGCCATCGCTATTCGCACGCTTTCGGACGACGACCAACGGCGCGTAGAAGCATGGTGCAACCAGCTCGCAAACTGGGAGACCGACGCGTTCGTGCGCGAGCGTGCTCACGCGCTCGAAATGGATGAGACCGTTCTCGTCTTGCGAACGAGCACCGATATTCGGTTGTTTTTCACGGTGGAGAAGGACCGCATCGTAGTTCTTGACGTCGCTCGAAAGGACGCGCTTCGGAGTTTCCGCGCCTCCGCGAAGTGAGTTCGTCGTGAAAGCACTCGAAGCACTTTCCTTCGACCCCATTCGTTGCAAGAAGGAAGTCGATGAACTGGGCGCCCTGCTGAAGTCCAAACAGGGCCTCGAAGAGAGAAAGCACCTGCAGCCGTTTTTCAGGAAGCGCCGCCAACTTTGCGCGTTTATCGGATCGTACGCCCCGGATGTCTTCCCGGCCGACAGAGTCGCCTTTGAGTTCCCGCTCTTCGGCGACTTCGCCGCCGACCTTGTCGTTGGGAACAGCAAGTCGCAGAGTTATTGTATGGTCGAGTTTGAGGACGCGACAGGCGACAGCATCTTCTGCAAGCCCAAGGGCAAGTCGACGAAAGAGTGGAGCAAGCGGTTCGATCACGGCTTCAGCCAACTCGTGGATTGGTTCTTCTCGCTGAGCGACCTGCGGAACACCGAGCGTTTCGCCCGCGATTTCGGACTTCGGCATTGCCGCTTTCATGGTTTCCTGCTGATTGGAAGATCTCAGTTCCTCTCAGATGAGGAGCGAAGCCGGTTGCGTTGGAGGGCGGAACGGGTCGTGGTCGATTCACATGCCGTAAATTGCCTCACATTCGATGACGTCTATCGAGACCTGTCGTGGCGATTGAGGCACTACTCTGATCCGTCGAGCGGCGCGTAAGGCTCAACTGCAAGGCCGTCGGCGTTGGGTCCGGCCGCTTCTGACGGGCGCTAACCGATGCTTGCCTGAAAATACTGCGGCGCCCCGAACATCTTGAGTTTTCAATCGGCCCCATACAGCCTCCGCGCCGTCTCCTCCGCGTGAAACAGCATCCACTCCTCGCGCGTATAAACCGCGTGGCCGGCCAGGTGCTGCACGACGTTCTTGCCGTCTGGCAAGCCGTAATCCACGAGCAACGTAACGCCCTCCTCCGGCACGCGCTGGCCGAACTTCCAGCGATTGACGAGGCGGATCCCCTTCACTTCGCACTGCAACATCCGGTTCAGCCGCCGGTCGGCCCGTAGCGCCCGCCACTTGGCGATCGAGGGCGGCGTGTTCGTGCCCGCGATCCCAAACTGCTGGATAAAATCCCCGTACCGACCCGACGCGACTTGCTCCGGGTCGGGCGGGAACGGGCAACGGCAGTCGGCCAGCCCCTGACACGGCCGGTGATTGATGAAGTGCAAAAGCTTCGCGTAGCCCGCGGAGTCCCAGCCGTAGCGGATCGGCGTGCCGAACGTGACCATGTCGAGCGCGACGCCCGCCAGCGGCTGCCCGGGTTTCTCACCATCGCCCAAGAGCAGCTCGCGGACCTTCGGCCAGCGGGCGATATCGATCTTAAGGCGGCGCGAGTAGAACGGCCGGCCAGCCTCGAAGAATCTCTCGATCGCTCCGCGTTCGCGGGACAGGAGGTTCGTGGTCAGGGCGAAGACGTTTCCCGCGTGACTGTGCCCCCAGAGCAGCACGCGCTGGCCTGGCGCGAACCGGCGGTCCGCCAGCTCCTCGACGAGTCGCACTGCCCCGTCGGCCCGGCCGAGGTGGTGGTTCTCGCTGCTCCAACTGAAAAGCCGCACGGGAATGTGCGGCTCGCCGCCGGCGCTCAGCGACTCTTCCATTCGCCGTGCGTACTGCACGGTGTAGATGCCCGTGTCGCCGGCCACGGCGTCCAGAAGCTGCTTGACCCAGGCGCGGCCCTTGTCGGCGAAGGCGGGAAAGAAACGCTCGATCTCGGCCAAGAGTCCCAGGCCGTCCGTGCCGGCGAACGTGCCGTGGGCGAGATAGACGGCGGCGACGTTGTTTTGCCGCAACACGTTTCCGACGGCGGCCATACGGCGGCTGAATTCCTCGCTCCCGACCGGCGGCTGCGCGTCTGGGTGAAGAAACTGATGCTCCGCGGCCGGCGGCCTGTCGCAATAGACCTGGTGACGGAAGCGGTTGGCGTGGGGCATGGAGCGCCTACTGCGAGCCACCCTCGCCGTCGACGGCCCACTCCACGATCCGCCAGTCGAGCCAGCGCCGGTCGGGGTCGCCGTTCCGCGCGGCGATGAAGCCCAAGTGCCCGCCGCCGCGCGTCACGCACAGCTCCACCTGCGGCGAGAGCGTGAGGCCGTCGAACATCGACACGGGTACCACCGGGTCGTCGTCAGACGCGATGATCGCCGCCGGCACGCGGATATTTTGCAGGGCCGCGAGCGCGCTGGCCTGGCGGTAGTAGTTTTCGGCGGTGCCGTAGCCCCAGACGCGGGACGTAAAGCCGACGTCGAATTCCCACATGGTCCGCGGGCGGCGCTCGAAACGGGCCGGTTCCGCGCCGGGAACCTTTTGCTCCCGCTCCTTCATTCGCCGCAGCGTCTCGCGGATGAAGTGCCGGTCGTAAAGCCGCGCCGCCCCGCGGGTAAGGTTCTCCGAGCACAACGGCAAATCGATCGGCGGACACACTGCCAGCGCCCGGCGGACAATCACGGGCACCTCGTCGCCGTGCTCGCCGAGCACCTTGAGGACGAGATTCCCGCCCAGCGAAAAGCCAGCCAGGCTGAGCGGCGAATCCGGGCATAGCTCGGCGACGCGGCGCAGCGCGGCGAGCACGTCGCCCGTGCAGCCGGAGTGAAACGGTTTCTTGGCCAGCGGCAAGCCCGCGCCACTGCCGCGCAGGTCGAGCCGGAAGACGCGCAGGCCGCGCTCGGCCAGCCGCGCGGCCAGGCGGACCATGTAATGGCTCTGGTGGCAGCCCATGAGTCCATGAATCAAAAGGGCCCCGGCGTCGCCCTCGCGCCAGGCCGGCGGGCGGTCGTCGTGCAAGACGAGGGCGTCGCCGTCGGATAGCCTCGCAACGTGCCGCTGCGCCCGATACGGATACCGCCGGCCCGGCATCCAAAGCGCGGCCACCGTCTGCAAATGCCCGAAGCGCAGCAGCGGATGTCGGTGAAACGGCCGACGGGAGAAAACACCGCGGGCGGAACGCGAACCGTGATGGGTCGAGATGATCGTCGCCATAGCTCTCAAGTCACGAAGATTCCAGGAACGTCGCACGTCGGCGCGCTACGTCTCGCGGAGCGAGACGGCTACGACGCCAGGACCTCCCGCACCACCTGCGCGTCGCTCACGCGAGCGTCCGTCAGCGTCTCGTCGCTGCCGTGATGCCGGAACGTCAGTCGCTCGTGATCGAGTCCAAGCTGGTGCAGGATCGTGGCGTGCAAGTCGGGCACGGTCACGCGGCCCTCCGCCGCCTTGTAGCCCACTTCATCCGTTGTACCGTGAACGTGGCCCGACTTGAACCCGCCGCCGGCCACAATCAGGCTGAAGGCGTTCCGGTTGTGGTCGCGCCCCTGGCCGTTTTGCGAGACGGGCAGCCGGCCGAACTCGCCCGACCAGAGGACGATCGTCTCGTCCAACAGGCCGCGCCGCTTGAGGTCCTTGATGAGTCCGGCCGAAGGCAAATCCGTTTTGGCGCAAATCGCCTCGTTCTCGGTCTTCACGTTGGAGTGCGCGTCCCAGGGCTGAAACTGCGGCTTGACCGGCGGAAACACCTGCACGAACCGCACGCCATTTTCCACAAGTCGCCGGGCCATCAAAAGCCGCAGGCCGTAGCCGGCGGTCGTGGGGTTATCCAGGCCATACAGTTTCTGCGTTTCCTCCGTCTCGCCGGAGAGGTCCAGCAGTTTGCCCGCTGCGAGCTGCATGCGCGCCGCCAGCTCATAATTGCGAATCCGCGCCTCCAGCTCCGATTCCTGCGGATAGTGCCTGCGGTGCTCCTCGTTGAGCCGGGCCAACAGGTCCAGCTTGTCGCGCTGCAGCGACTCGGAAATCGCCGCCGCCGGCCGCAGGTTGAGGATCGGCGTTCCCTGCGTGCTCACTTCCGTCCCGCGATACATCGCCGGCAGCCAGGCGTTCTGCCACAGCAGCGTGCCGCTCGTGTTGTAGCCCTCCGGATCGCGCAGCACGATGTAGGCGGGCAGGTTCTGGTTCTCCGTCCCCAGGGCGTAGCTGATCCACGACCCCAGCGCCGGCCGGCCGGGGAAGATTTTGCCGGTGTTGAGCAGCACGAGCGCCTCGGTGTGGTTGTTGTGCTCCGAGACCATCGAGCGGACAAGGCAGAAATCGTCGGCGACGCTGCCGATGTGCGGGATGACCTCCGACAGCTCCATGCCGCAGCGGCCGCGGCGGTGGAACTTGAACGGCGTCGCCAAGAGCTTGTTGGCCTCGCTGCCTTTCTGGAACATCTCGACGCGCGTGCCGTAGACCTGGCCTTCCTGTTTCTTGAGGTCGGGCTTGGGGTCGAAGAGGTCCATCTGGCTGGGTCCGCCGTTCTGCACCAGCATGATGACGGCCCGGGCGCGGGGCGCGGCGTACGGCGGCCGGGCCGCGATGTCCGTCGCACCGGCGGCGAGGAGTTTTTCCTGATTGAGCAGGTGCACAAGGGCGAGCGAGCCCAGGCCCAGGCCGCTCAAGCGCAGCAAGTCGCGGCGGGAGAGGGTTGTCGCAAGGTTGTCGGTTGATCGCTGCATTGTCGACGCCGGCAATCGAATCCTCAGCAGGCGAGACGCCTGCCCCACGTTAGGGAATGTACAAAAACTCGCTGGTGTTGAGCAGCACGTGACACAACGTAGCCAGCGAATGACGCTCGACGAGCGCGGCGCACGGCCCCGCTTCGCCCTCGCGCGGCGGCCGGCCCAGCACCATCAAAAACGCCCGCTCCACTTGCTGCTCGATCGTATTCTCCGTCGCGGCCCGTCGTGCGATCTCGCTCGCCCGGTCGGCCACGAATTCGTCGTTGAGCATCGCCAGCGATTGCAGGACGACCGCCGAGGGCGTCCGGCACGTGCAGTTCGTGGCCAGCGTCGGCTGATCGAAGACCGCCAGCAGCGTGGGGTGATAATTCCGCCGCTGCAAGAGGTACAAGCTTCGCCGCCAGGGTCCGCTTCTGCCGGCCGGACCTTCCTCGACGACGCCCACGTAGCCGTCCGCGCGCGACTGTGTCATCACCGGCGGTCCGCCGAGCGTGCCGACGAGCTTCCCGCCTGCCGCCAGCATCGCGTCGCGCACGGCTTCCGACTCCAACCGCCGCAGCCGCTGCCGCCAAAGCCGGTCGTTGTCCGGATCAACGTTGGCGGCGTTGGCGTTCAGGGCGGGACCGTCGCTGCCTTCGGCGGCAACGGCCGACGCCTGCCGGTACACGCTCGACGTCACCATCAATCGCACCAGCGGCTTCAGCCGCCCGCCCGTTTCTGCATATTCGCAGGCCAGCCACTCCAGTAGCTCGACGTGCGTCGGCGGCGCTCCTGTGACGCCAAAGTTGTCCGACGTGGCCACAATCCCGCGGCCGAACAGTCGCTGCCACACGCGATTGACGCGCACGCGCAAGACGAGCGCGCCGGCGGGCGACGTTTCGTCGGTCAGCCATCGCGCCAGGGCCAGCCGCCGGCCGCTCGTTTGTCCCGCGGGCCGGGCGGGCGGAGCATCGCCCTTGAGACCCCCCCGT
>JACOUI010000374.1 GCA_016177915.1 Planctomycetia bacterium | reverse complement strand
GCCTCGATCAAGTGGGACCTGCACGACCTGCACCGCCTCGAGTATTTCGACCACCGCGACGAGGGTCGGCTGCGGGGCTGGCGGAGCATCCACGTGACCGACCACGGCGGCGACCACCCCTACATGGACAAGTGGTGGGTGCCGGGCCTGCAGATCGGCTACGAGCACAGCTTCGTACACCACGTGGCGGATTTCCTCGATGCCCTGGCGGCAGGCAAGCCCTGCCCGCCGACGTTCCGCGACGCGCTTCAGACGCAGAAAGTCTGCGACGCGGTGCTGAAGAGCGCCAAGGCGGGGCAGTGGGCGGAGGTGGGGTAATGGACGATTCGTACGACCCGGACGCCGATGACGACCGCGATTGGGCGGATTTCACGGCCGCGCAGTTTCTTCAAGGCTACGCAGACAGCGACGCCATCTACGACGATGAGCCGCCCGAGTAGACTGTCGTGCGCTGCGCATGAAAAAAGCCAGGGCTCGATCGTGCCCTGGCTCGTCGTTGCATTTTTGCCGCGTCGCCGTGCGGTCTCATCAGACCAGGAGGCGGGCCGACGGCCGCAGGTCGAGCGCCGTCGCGCTGGCCCCTTGCACCGCGCTCTTCACGTCCTGCGCCTTAAAGTCCCAGTCGTACTTGCTGGCTTCGATCAACAGGAAGATGATGGCCACGGCCATGGCGATCAGCGAGATCACCAGCATCATGGTGTAAACGTCGGACTTGGGCTTCTGGACGACGACGCCCTGCTGGCTACTCAAGTCGGGTTGCGACATGGTCTTCCTTCTCGATCTTGCCTTGACGGTACTCGGGGATCACCTGGCCGACCGCCTTGTCCGACTCGACGCGGACGATGCGGATGCGGCCCAGGTACTTGTTGGATTCCGGCGTGGCGCCCTTGCGGAAGACTTCCATGAGGTGGCCCTTTTCCAGCCCGTCGTGGAAGCCCACCGATACCTCGACGAAGCCCTCGTCGCTGGAGGCCAGGACGACGCCGTCAAGCCGCGGGGGCGTCTGGTCGAGCTGACGGCGCGCGTCGGTAAAGGCGATCTTGTACTGCGAAAGCTGATCGAGGAGCTGCCGGTGGCGGGCCGTGAGCTTGGCGTTGTCGTCCACCTCGTCGGCCAGCTTGTCTTCCAGGTCGGCCACGAGCTTCGTGGCGTCGTCGCGGTCCTTGAGTGCGGCGTTGATCTCTTCGCGCAGTTTCTCCACTTCCTCCTGGTTCTTCTGCAGCCGGTCGTCGGCGACCTTCTGCCGCTCCAGCGCAAGCTGCATCTGCTCGGTCTTCTGCGCCTGGTCGGCCTGCAAGGTGTTGCGCTGCTCGGTCACCTGGTTGTTGGCCGATTCGAGCTGGCTGATGCGGTACTTAAGCTCAAGCTCCGACCGGTTTTTCTCCGTTCCCAGCTTCTGGCGCTCGGCATTGAGCGTGGCGATCTGGGCGTTCTTGGCTTTGATCTGTTCGGCCAGGCCGACGTCTTTCCCTTGGGCCAGGGCCTCGGCCGGCGGCCTCATCACCTCGTCGCGCCAACTCTTGTGCGTCATTTCCACCATGACGGCCACCGAGGCGAACACCATGCTCGCCAGCAGGTTCAACACGATCAGGATTTTGCCGAACAGGGTCATGGCAGCTCACCACTCCCAGGGTGCAAGGAAGTTGCGTCAGACGGCCGGCGCCGATGCTTAGCGATTGGTCCGCCCCAAGTTCCGCCCGTATCAAGGCTTGCTCGACGGGACTCGCGCTCGATTCAACGTGCGTCCCTTGAGTATAGTCAGCCCAAAAAACGGGTGTCAACGAAAAACCGGGCTGAAACTGCCGGGCAAACGGGCGAAATTCCCCGGTTCTGCCGACTTTCCGCCGCCGGCCCGGTTTCCGATAATGTCTCGATGCATCGCCCGACGCTCGGAATCATCGCCTTGGTGCTGCTTTTGTCGGGGGTGGGGCTGCTCTTTGCGCCGGCGGAGGGGGCGAGCGTCTGGTCGGACGCCCTGCTCCGCGTGGGCATCCTGATGGGCGTCCTCTGGCTGGCCCATCCCGATCTGAAGGGCTTTCCCGGCTGGCTCTTGCTGGCGGGGGGCCTTTTGTTTCTGGCCGCAGCGTTCTTCGTGGTGCGGAAACCCTCTGCCGTGGCCCTGCTCGCCGCCGTCGTGATCCTGCTGGTGAAGCTCCGGGCGATCAGCCTGCCCAGCCGGCGGAAGGGGGACGGAAAGGAGCGTAGCCCGCGCCGAACGGCCGACCGCGAAGGCGGGAAATGAAGGCGCGGTTCGGAGCGGCCGAAGAATAACTTTCCGAATGGTCGCCTTTCGCTCCGCGAAAGGACGCTCTTTCGCGGAGCGAAAGGCGACACTTACTTGCGATCGGACGCCGGCTCGCCCTTGGCTTCGGCCGCGTCGATGAAATCGTCGCCGTTGCGGTCGAGCCGTCCGAATTGCAGGGCGTTGCCCAGGAACTCGCGCCGGCTGAGCTCCCCGTCGCCGTTGACGTCCATGGCGTGGAACCAAGCGGGAAGATCGTCTCGCGTTTGCGCTCCCGGCGCCGGCGGGAACGGAACGTCCGGCCCCAGCGGCATGGTCATCGTCTCGCCGCCGCGGCGCAAGGAGAGCACGAGCGTATCGGCCACTTCGTCCTGCGTGACGCGCCCGTCGCCGTTGGCGTCGAGCCTCAAGATGCGGTCCGGCGCGTTTTTGACCTCGCGCAGGAACAGCATCCCGTCGCCGTTGGCGTCGACGATCGCGAACAGATCGTGCGGGACCGAGGCCATCGACGCCCGGATGCGCGTGGCCTGTGGCGCCTGCTGCCGGACGACGCCGGCGATCAGCTCGTCGACGTAGAGCTTGCCGTCGCCGTTGACGTCCAGCTCGCGGAACTGCTCGGCGACCGCCTCGCCCCCCAATTCGTCCTGAACGAGGTAGCCGTCCTTGTTGCCGTCCAGGCGCGCAAGCTGCGCGTCGGCCAGGGACTTCGCGGCCGCCAAGCCGGGAATGTCGCTCCGCATGACCCGCAATTCCGCGCCGGGGAGCTTGATGACGAGTCCGTCCGGCACCGCCTTCACGACCTCCTCGGCCCTCCCGAGCGTGTGCCAGATGCGGCGCACCGCGACGCCCGGCGGCCGGTCGGGCGATTCGCCGAAGTGGACCGCGACCACCAGGTGCGGATCGACGTAAAGCAGGTTGGCCGCCTCCTTGTCGTCCATGATTCCGTTCTCGTTGGCATCCAGCCGGCGGACGAGCGTCGGGTCGAGGGGAAAACTCTCGGGCACGATCTTGCCGGCCACCTTGAACGGTCCCATGCCGCTCCTGACGTTGTACCATTTCGTGTTTTCCGTCAGGTGCTCGAAGCGAATGTCCACGTCGAACCCCATCCGCATGCGCCGCTCGGCCGCCGTCTCCGGCGGCGCCAGCTCGTCTTGCTGTAGAAGCTCGTCGGCGCTCGTGTCGAGGCGCAACAGCGCCGCCACGAGCCCGTCGATTTCCTCTTCCGACAGCGTCTTGTCGCGGTCCGCGTCGGCCAGCCGCCAGAATTGGCGGTTGAGCCGGTCGCGGTCGGCCTCGCCCCCGGCATCGAGCGAAAACGGCTTGCCCGCGTTGTTGAGCTGATTGACGAACGTCTCCACCTCGGACCGCTCGACGAGACCGTTGTGGTTGGCGTCCCACTGGCGGATGCGCTCTTGCTGCTCTTGCGGCGGCATCGCCCGGAACCGGGCGAGATTGCCCAGGCCGAAGTGCGGGCTGGCAAGCGCCTCTTCCCAAGTCAATCGGCCGTCGCCGTTGGTGTCGGAGCGGCGGAGCATGTTTTCGATCAGACCTTCGCGGGCCTCGCGGAACGGCCAGCCGTCGATCGCCATTTCCAACTGCACGATCACCGGGCCGCGCGGCGTGAACACCAGCAGCTTTTCGGTCGCCAGCGCCGGGTCGAACGTGGGGTCGAAATCGGGGGCAGCTTCCGGCGGATCGGGGGCTTCGATGGGCAACAGGTCTTCCGGCGCGACCGTCTTGGGCGGCGGCGGAACGGCGGGAGCAATCGCCACGGGCCTCGGCGGCGGCGCGGGCAGGGGAGGCCCGCTTTGCCCGCAGCCCCAGATGGCTGCCAGCAGAATGGCAGCGCTCGCGAAGTCGCGCGAACTGCCCGCTCCCCCCACAATGCCGGCGCGGCACTTCCGCATGGTCGTTGCTCCCATGAAGTGCGCCTAATGGTTCAGGATGAACTCGCCGCTGTTGAGCAGCGCCCAGAGCACGTCGCCCAGCGCGCCCCGGCGGTCGGCCGCGGCCGAGAGGTGCTGCACGAACGGCTGCCGCTCGTCGTCGTCCGGCAGGCGCGAAAGCGTCGCCAGGAACAAAACGTCCACCCGCTCCTCGTCGCTGAAAAACGGCGCTTCCATCGCGGCCAGCACGCCCTGCTGCTGCGGGTCCGTCGCCTGGGCGATGATGCGGCCGTTCATCAGCGTCAAGGCCTGCGGAATCCCGCCCTGATAGTCGTTCGTGGCGGCGGGCGTCTTGAACTTGCTCAAAAACTCCTCGCGCATCGGGTCACCGCCGTCGGGCAAGTTCAGCGCGGGCGCCGGCGACGACGCCTCGGCCGCCCGCAGCCGCGAGGCCGCGTTCAAGCAGTCGAAGACCTGCTCCGCGGAAAGCTGCTTGATCGTCATGCGGGCGAAGGCCTGCGTCCGCACATCGTCCTGCTGATCGACCGACTGGCTCGAAAGCTGGTAGGCCCGCGTCCGCACCAAGGTCCGCAAAAGCTCCCGCAGGTTGAAGTCCGTGGCGATGAAATGCTCAGCCAGCTCATCCAGAAGCTGCGGGTGCTTGGGGGCGTTGCGCCCGCCGAGGTTGTCGATCGGCTCCACCATCCCGTGCCCGAAAAGCATCGCCCACACGCGATTGACGGCGGCCTTGGCGAAGAACGGGTTGTCGCGCGAGGCGAGCCAGATGGCAAGCTGCGCGCGGCGCGTGCCGTTGGGGGCCGCAACTTCCGGCCCGCCGAGAAACTTGGGCAGCACGACCGTCTCGGTGTCGGGGAGTTTCACGTCCCCGACGTCGGTGTCCATAATCATCGACCCGAACTGCCGCCTTCCGGCTTGCTGCCGCACCTGGGCGAAAAACGCCGCAAACCCCCAGAAGTCGGTCTGCTTCCAATGGTCGTGCGGGTGGTCGTGGCACTGGGCGCAGTGGACTTGCACGCCCAAAAAGACCCGCGCCGTGTTGGCGGCTAACTCCTCTGGCTTGAGCTGCACCGACGTGTAGAACAGCGCCGGCCCCGGGTCGGTCGCGGTGCTCTGCGCCATGACGAGGTCGGCCGCCAGGTTGTCGTAGCGCAGGTTGCTCGCAAACCGCTCCCGCAGCCAGCGACGGAACGCCGCCGCATCGGCCCCGGAGACTTCGTTGTCGTCGCTGTCGGGCAGCAGCACCCGCACCCAAAGGTTGGCCAGGTGGGCCGGATGGCGCGGGCTGGCGAGGAGGCGGTCGATGAGGGCTTCGCGCTTGGCGGGGGAGTCGTCGGCCAGGAACTCGCGGACTTCGGCGACGCGGGGCAGCGTGCCGGTGAGGTCGAGCGTGACGCGGCGGATGAACTCCGCGTCGGAGGCCGGCGGCGCCGGCTCGATGCCCAATTCCTTCCAATCCCGCTCGAGCAGCTCGTCGATCCGGGCGGACATGGCGGGGGCGGCTTGAGCCGGCTCGGCGGCCGTCTGCTGGATGCCGACCGGCTCATCGCCAGGCGCGCTCGGCAAAAGCGCAACGGCAACCCCGACTCCCGCGATCAGCACCAACCACGCGACGCAGCGCCTGGACATGGCCCGGTCTCCGCTTTCGTGGGGCAGGCGTCTCGCCTGCCTCTTCGCCTTCGTGGGCAGGCGTCCCGCCCTCCACCGTCTAACCTCAAAGCCGCCCCTAGTATAACGCTTTTGCGAGTCGATTGTCCCGTGTCGACGATATTCCGCTCGTCTCGTCGCAAAGGCCGGCCGGCCAAGAAGGTTTCGTTCCCGGCCCGGGCCGTCAAGGCGACTCGATGGCCGCCAACACCTTCTGAAAGTCCTCCTGCTGCCGCAGCGGCTCAAAGTCGGCGGAATCCCGAAGGTACCTGGCGTCGGTGTAGCCGTACTTGACCGCGTCCGCCAGCAGTTGCAGAGCTACGCGGCGGCAGAACTCTTCCACGGGAAGGTCGCGCACTTTCTGCCCCTTGAACAGGTCGGCCAGCGGGATGCAGCGGGCGAGGATCTCAGCCGCTTGCACTCGGACTTCGGCGCCGCCTTGGATCTCCAGCGGCATGCGAGCGGCGACGAGCGCCGCGGCCGCCGGCTCGCCTTGGGCCATCAGGTTCTCGCAGAGCGCAACGTGCAGCTCACGCTGTTTCGTTTGGATTTCGGGCTTGCCTGCTTGTGCGTCGGCGGCGGCGCCTTGGGCGGCGATCGCCTGTTCGAGGTGCTTTTGCGCGCCGGCCAGATCTTTCCGCCGCGCGAGCATCTCGGCCGCCGTGCGGTGCAGGTCGGCAAGCTGGGCGTGGAGCTGGTCCTCGCGCGGAAACTCGGCCGCCAACGATCGTTGGATTTCGATCGCTTGTTTGAGCAGTTTTTCCGCCTCGTTCGCGCCGGCGCCGTCGATCGTCCACGTTTGGCGAGCGAGAGAATGCAGGGCGTCGGCCTTGGCCTGCCGGTGCGCCAGGCCGGTCGTCCCCTGGGCGGCCAGGGCGTCGATCGCGGCAATGGTGTCCAGGAGCCGGCGCTGGGCGTCGCTCGCGTCCTTGCGGCGCTGCATGAGCAATTCAAGATTCAATTTGACCGTCGCAAGCTGATCGCGGTATTCGCGCGTGCGGGGGAAATCCCGCACCAGCGACTCGATTTGTACGGCCGAGCGGCCGTAGGCGGACTCGGCGGCGGGCAGGTCCTTGAGGGCCGCCTCGGCCGTGCCCAGGTTGTTGTGGGCGGCGGCCACGGCTCGACGCACCTCCGGCCGCTGCGAAACTTCCGGCGGCAGCCCGACAAGCAAATCCAGCGCCTGCCGGAATTGGTCGCGAGCTCCCTCGACGCGCTCCTGCATCAGCAAGACGATCCCCAGGTTGTTGCGGCTGGCGGCCAGGTCGCAGGCCCGCCGCCAATCGCCTTTGTTCCGCTCGCGCAACTGCTGGCGCAAACGCAGAGCTTTGCCGTGAAGCGCCTCGGCCCCGATCGTCTCGCCCGCCGCCATGGCCAGGTTGCCCAGGTTGGTTCGGGCGGCGGCGATCTTTTCCATCAGCTCCTCGTTCTCTGGATCCGTCGAAGACTGAAGCGCATCGAGCATGCGGTTGCAGGTTTCGTAGTCGCCTCGCGCCGCCTCGCGCCGGCCAGCATACTCGTGCAGCATGCCTCGATTGTTGGCGGCCGCGGCCAGCTCGTGCTGCACGACCGCGCCGCTCGCCGGCTCGTTCGCCAGGGCCTCCAACTCGGCCAGGGCGGCATCGTAGTGGCGCTGGGACTCGGCGGTGTTCCCCAAAAGCTGATGGATGTCGGCCACGCGCCGCCGCAATCGGGCCGTTTGCAGCCGCAACTCCGGCCTCCCGGGATTGCGCGCGAGGAGCGACTCGCCGAACGCCAGCGCCCGCTCTAGCATCTCGCGCCGCGCCTCCTCCGATTGCGGCAAGGGCGCCAGCCGCTGCGAACTGTCCGACGGCGCAATGACCGCATCGAGCGCCGTCGCCAGGTTCGCTTCGGCCCGCTCCCACTCGGCGTTGGTGTTTTGCAGCTCCTGAGAAATCCGCCGGTTATGCCACACGAGCGCGCCAGCCCCGAGTAGCGGAAGCAAGATCGCGACGACGACGGCCAATGCCGCCGCCGGATGTCGTCGCGACCATTTTGTCGTTCGCGCAGCCGGCCCGGCCGGTTTCGCCGTGATCATGGTTTCTTTCTGAATTGGCAAGGGAGGCGATCTGCCCGATTCAAGTGGTCGAGCCGCGACCAGGATTGCCATCAAGGATACGCTCCCTGAGCGCAGTTATCAAAACCCTTCGAGGGGCCTTGTTCACTGCCAATACCCGCCCCGCGCGCCGTTTGACAACGGCGACGTCTTCGCGGCGCGCAATAAAAAAGGAGGACTCGCCGCCGGCACAAGGCCGACGGCAAGTCCCCCTTGTTATTCCCTGCGTTTTAGCGCTCGCAGCCCCTTTTCGTCCTCAGTCCTCAAGCCTTATCCCCCACGCCCGCGTCAGTTCCCCAACGGGCCGCGGTCGATCAGCATCCAGCCGTTGTCGGCCACGTTGAAGAGCGGCATGTACTTATCGCCGCAGCCGTGGCCGCAGCGCCGCACGCCGCCCGTGATATACGTCAGGTTGATCCCAATCGACCAGGCCTCCTGCTGGAAGCCCGCCACGCCCGCCCGCCGCTGCGCGTCGGTGTTGTCGCCGGTCTCTTCCGGAATGAGATAGTGGATGGCGCCGGTCATGGCCCAGCAGTTGGTGAGGGGAACGAGGAAATCGCCGCCCAAAAGGCCGTCGCCGTTTTCCGTGGCGCCGCCGAAGATGCGGAAGTTGCCGCCGCATTCGTGCGACTGGCGGAAAAACAGGCAGTAGTAGTCGTTGGGTTCCCACTCTTCCACAAACTGGTTGTTGAGGATCATCGTCTGGGCGTCGTCCGAAACCGCCGCAAAGGCGCCCAGCTCACGGCCGTTCGGGCAGACGTAGCTCCCTTCGATGCGAACCTGGTTGAATTCGGTGGTTACGTAATAATCGTCGTGCATGTAGTCCCAGGCGACGCCGCCTTGCCAGCCGCACGAGCTGCGGCGAAAGACGCCGGCCGTCACGAACACCTGCCCGCGGTCTTCCGTCTCCCCGGCGGCGTCGAAGGCGGTCCCGGAGAAGTTGCTGTGGTAGAACTGCGCGCCGATCTGCCCGGCGATGCCGCAGCATTCGTCGATGGGAATGCCCAAGTTCAGCCCCTCGTGGAAGCCGAAGTTGCCGCCGTTGCTGTCGGCGCCGGGCGGCGGAAAGTCGACGGGTCCCTTGAAGCCATGCGCACCGGCGAACAGCGACAGGTTATCCGGGGCGCAAAAGCAAAGGCGGCACGGCTCGCAGCAGTCGTCGTGCCAGCCATCGTCGCAGTCGTCGCAACAGCCGTCATCCCAACCGCGATGGTGTCCCTCGCCCCAGTAGTCCACATCGTAGTCCACATCTTCATGAACGACCTCACCCGCCTCGATTGCAGGGCCGATCGGCAGTTCCTCGGGAGCAGCTTCCATCCGCTCTGGCATTGGCTGTTGCTCGGCTGGGCCGGACTTTGCCTGAACCGTCTGCACCGCCGATGCCCGCCGCACCGCCAATCGACCCGACTTCTTCCACCGTAGGGGTGAGGAATCGCAATTGCCTGGATCATCAGTGGTGTAGCCGCTGACAGGGCGGAAGGCCTGCTGCGCAGCGGCAGGAAGCGCAAACGCCAAGAGCGCCATGGCCGCCAGAGCCGACGAACAAGGCGTGCACGGATGGAATCGCATGGCTGCCTCGCCTGGAACCGAGGAAACGGCCTGGGAGCCGTCAAAGTCCAGGCAGTTTATCGGACCGGCAAACCCTGAACTTGCGGAAAAGTTTGCCCCGTTCCGCGAGCTTACGCGCGCCGGCTCGCTGACAGCGAAAGCACGTGATTTGCACTTTTGCGCGCGGTTGGATCGAGCACCTCTGGCACGACGTTTGCTTTTTGACGACGCGACCGCAGTGAACCTGGACGCGGCGCTAAACTCCACGCAACAGAGAAAGAGGTGGCTCGGGGCCGGTTCGAAAGAAGCTGTGGAGCCGCGAAACTTCAAAGCCAGGATCGAGAAGAGGTTAGGTTCGTCGCGGAATTGGCCGAATCGCTTCACCGAAACAGTGAAGAGCGGTCAATACGGCAGAGGGCGAGGCACACGCGGGCCAGAGAAACAGGTGAGGCTTCGGACCGATTCGACGACTTCCGCGAGGGGAGGCGAGCTGGGAATCCTCAATATGATGGGGTTCTCAGCTCGCTTGCTTTTTAGTGCGTTGCAGAATTGAACACGTGCAGCGAAACGATACACCCGCCCGTGCCAACATTGCATTCCTTCTGGCACAAAGTCGCTCGCGCACGATCGTGATTCGAGCGTAACTCAAGAGCCTGCAAGCTTCTTGACAACGCTGCCGGCTTTTATACCATAAGCGTTTGGTTCCGCGCGGGTGTCGTGCGGCGGTTACAACTTCAACACAGTGAGCAGAGTCATGTCCCTTGGAAAGTCCCTCCTCATCGCTAGCAGTCTGCTGGCAATGTGGTGCTTGGCCGTTGCGGCACCAGCGCCACCTGCCACCGGACAGGAAAAGAGCCCGCCGGCAGAAAACAAATCCGCGGCTGACAAGACCGCGCCCGCGGTCGCTCCGGCCGCCAGCGACGATCAATCGGTCGTCAACTACATCGACGCCCTGATCCGCAAGGGCTGGGAGGAGAATGGCGTCACGCCTTCGCCGATGGCGTCCGACGGCGAATGGCTGCGGCGGCTTTACCTCGATGTGCTCGGCCGCATTCCAACCGTCGAGGAAACCAAGGCCTTCGCGGCGGACCGCTCGCAGGACAAGCGGCGCAAGCTCGTGCAGAAGCTCCTCTACTCCGACGAGTACGTCGAAGAGTACGCCCGGAACTTTACCACGATCTGGACGAACATCCTCATCGGCCGCACCGGCGGCACGGACCCGCGGCGGCCCGTCAGCCGGCTCGGCCTGCAGCAGTACCTGCGGCGCTCGTTCCTGAAGAACAAGCCCTACGACGAGATGGTCGTCGATCTGATCAGCGCCAACGGCTCCAATACGCCCGGCGAAGAGGATTACAACGGCGCCGTCAATTTCCTGCTCGACAACCTCGACGAGAACGCGACCCCGGCCACGGCCAAGGTCGCCCGCTATTTCCTGGGCGTCCAGGTGCAGTGCACCCAGTGCCACAATCACCCGTTCAACGACTGGAAGCAGGACCGCTTCTGGGAGATGAACGCCTTTTTCCGGCAGATGAAGGCCCTGCGCACTCGGGAAGGGCGCCAGATCGTCTCGGCCAAACTGGAGGACGAGGACTTTGCGGGCGAAGGCAACGATCCCAAGGAAGCCGAGATCTACTACGAGCTCCGCAACGGCCTGCTCAAGGTCGCCTACCCCGTCTTCATCGACGGCACGAAGATCGACCCGGCCGGCTACGTCGACGAGGTCAACCGCCGCGACGAACTGGCCAAGCTGGTGCGGAAGTCGCCGCAGCTCGGCCAGGCCATGGTCAACCGCACGTGGGGGCATTTCCTGGGCTACGGCTTCACCAAGCCGATCGACGACATGGGCCCGCACAACTCGCCCACGCACCCGGAGCTTTTGGAGCGTCTGGGCAAGGACTTCGCCACCTACGGCTACGACGTCCGCAAGCTCATCACCTGGATCACCCTCTCGCAGCCCTATGCCCTCTCTAGCAAGATGCACAACGAGAACAAGAAGGACGATCCGCTGCTGGGCGAAAAGCCGCTCTTCTCGCACTTCTACATGCGGCAGATGACCGCCGAGCAGCTCTACGAGTCGCTCATCGTCGCCACGCAGGCCGACAAGTCGGCCCGCGGGACGTACGAGGAGCAGGAACGACAAAAGACAGAGTGGCTGCAGCAGTTCTCCGTGGCCTTCGGCACGGACGAGAACGACGAGGCCACGACCTTCAACGGCACGATCCCCCAAACGCTGATGATGTGGAACGGCGACCTCATCCGGCAGGCCGTCAACGGCGGCAAGGGCACGTTGCTTTACAACGTCGCCGCCAGCAACCTCAAGCCCGGCCAGAAGGTCGAATACCTCTACATGTCCGCCCTGACGCGCGCCCCTTCGTCCGACGAGAAGAGAATGGCCGACGTGGCTTGGGCCAGCCGCAAGGGGAACGCCTACGAGGCGATGCAGGACGTCTTCTGGGTGATCTTGAATTCGAACGAGTTCATCCTGATCCACTAATCGTCGCCTCGAGCGCGGCGATTCCCACCGTTTTATCCCGCCCCGAACAGTCACACCGACATTCCCACCGAGCATAAAAAGGACGTTCCCATGACCATGCGTTTCCCCACGCCCCGCGGCATGAGCCGGCGGCACTTTATGACGCACCTGGCCGCCTCCGGCGCGATGGTCGCGCCCGCCCTGTGCTTCACCCAGTCGCTCTTCGCCCAGGCCGCCCAGCTCAAGAAAAACCACAAGGCCGCCATCCTGCTCTGGATGGGCGGCGGGCCCAGCACCATCGACATCTGGGACCTCAAGCCCGGCGCCCCCACCGGC
>JACOUI010000373.1 GCA_016177915.1 Planctomycetia bacterium | reverse complement strand
TAACCTCACTTTGCGGGGCCACAAATGCACGGAGCCACGCAACGCGGCGATGCAACGAAGCGAACTCCCAAACAGTCAACTGATAGCAGCACCAACATCAACGCCGACAACGCCTTGTGCTAAAGCTTGTGCCATTCGACCTCGTGTCGGTGGAGCGCACGACTGGCGGCTGGCACCGCCGATGGACGCAGCTTTCGGCCGGCCATCCCTCGACGAGAACGCAGTGGAGTAGGACGCAAGGAGGGGCGGCGTTTCTAGCCGCCGGTCAGCGAGCCCCCGGCACAAGGCCGGGGGGGAGTGTCTTCCGCGCGCGCCGCCCGACCCTGCCTCTACCCCTCCTTGATGCGGATCTTGCGGAACTCCAGCCGCGACCCGTGGCCCAGGAAACCGATGTGTCCCTTCTCGCGCTTCAGGCCGGGATGCTCTCGGCCGTCGATCGTTTTCCCTTCCGGGGCAGCCTTGTCGAGATCGGCGTCGACGATCTTGTGCCCGTTGAGGACCACCGTCACGTGCCGGCCCTTGCAGATCACCTCCTGCTCGTTCCACTCGCCGACCGCCTTCTGGCACCCCTTCTCGCAGGGCACGACGCCGTAGATCGACCCGTGGTACTGGTAGGGCTTTAGGTTCTTGTACTGCTCAGCCGTGTCGTCGAGGATTTGCAGTTCCATGCCGACGTAGGCGGCGTCGCCCTGCGTGGGCGTGCGGATGCCCAGGCCGTTGTTCGCCCCCGGCTCGAGCTTGAATTCGAACCGCAGCACGAAATCGGCGTACTCCTTGTCCGTGTACAGGTTTCCGCCGCCTTCCTTCTTGCAGACGAGGACGCCATTTTCGGCGGCGTAGCCCTTGGTGGCCCCCTGCCAGCCGTCGAGGGACTTGCCGTCGAAGAGCGCAATGAAGCCCTCTTCTTTGCCGTTTTTGTCGTCGGCCTGCGCGGCAGTGCCCGCTACAAGTGCCAGGACGATTGCCAGCGCCGCCCCGTGTCGGCCAGCGAACATGGTTGTCTCCCGGAAGGAATCACGCGACTTACGCAATGGCCAGCGGCCAACAGCGCCGCCGGTGCAGACAGAATAACCGGAAGGCGCCGGACGTTCCACTGGCGGCCGCTCGGGGGGCGATCACCCGCCGGCGCCAAGCGAATTCACGAGCTAATCTTTACAAACGGGGTATTCGGGACCGCCGCCATGGGTTGGTTCTCGTTCGAAAAACGCCGGCAAGTCGTCGATATCGCTCCCTACCTTCGCCGGCTTTGCGATCTGACGACCCCCAACGCCCTGCACCCGTCGGCCGAGGGCGGCGGCAAGCGCTCCGAACAGCGCTACAACCGCTGCCTGCCGGCCCTGCTCTGCCCCTGGACGGAAGACGGACCCAACGCCGACGCCTGCTCCATCGTCCTGACCAGGGACTTCTGCGACCGGGGCATCGGACTCGTTTCCCCCGAAAACGTGCAGGCGGACCAGGTCGTCGTCGGGTTCTGGGTCCCTTCCGACTCCATGCCGGAGCCTTGGTTCTTCCTCGGCCGCCTGACGCGCAGCGTGCCGATCGGCGGGCGCTTCTGGTCGCTGGGCGTCGAGTTTCACGCCCTGGCCAACGCCGAGCACCCGGAAAAGCTTGACGGACTCCGCGAATTGGCGTCGTCGCTCTTGCAGCCGCAGACGGTGGACACGTGCTGAGCGCCCGTAGGACGGCCCTTCCGGGCCGTCGAAAAGACGACGGCCTGGAAAGGCCGTCCTACCAACGAAACTCGCCGCGATCAGCTACCCCTTTGCCGCGCTCGTCGCCTTCTTGAGCGTCTCGCGCATCAAGGCCGCCGGCGCCGACTGGCCCGTGAACAGCTCGAACTGCCGCGCCGCCTGCCGCACGAACATTTCCACGCCCGTCACGACGATGCAGCCCTTGAGCCGCGCCTCCTTTACCAACAGCGTGTTCTCCGGATTGTAGACGCTGTCGAACACGTAGGCCCCCGGCCGCAGGTGCGCTTTGTCGAAGGGCATCTCGTCGACCTTGGGGTGCATGCCGACGGGGGTGCAGTTGACGAGCAGGTCCAGGTCGGTGCGGTGCCGCTGGTGCCACTCGACGACGCCGCAGCCCAGGTGCTGCGCCAGCCGCTCCGCCTGATCGAGGTTTCGGGCCGAGATGACGACCGTGGCCCCCTTGAGCTTCAGGCCGTAGGTCACCGCCTTGGCCGCCCCGCCGGCCCCCAGCACGAGCGCCACTTTTCCCTCCAGGCCCGTCGGCTCGTGGATGGCCGGCTCGATGCTCTCCAGCGCCGCCACGTAGTCCGTGTTGTAGCCCACGCGCTTCCCGTCGCGGAAAACGATGGTGTTGCAGGCCCCGATCTCGCGCACCGCCTCCTCCGTCTCGTCGAGGAGCGAAAGCACGTCCTCCTTGTGCGGAATGGTGACGGACAGTCCCTTGACGCCCAGCTCGCCGCAACGCTCGATGAACTCCTTCAGGTCCTCGCGCCCCACCCGGAACGGCACGTACACCTTGTTCAGCTTCCGCTCCTGGAAGGCGGCATTGTGGATGAGCGGGCTGAGGCTGTGCGCGATCGGATCGCCGATGACGCCGTAGACCTCCGTATCGGCCCGGACGTCGTCGAAGCGATACTCCCGCGTCATCTCCTGGAAGCTGAGCTGCCCCGGCGCGAGGGCCCGCTCGGGATGGAACGTGGCGTAGGTGAAGGGCGCCCCGAACTTTCCGCAGAGGATCCGCGAGGCCACGCCGATGTCGCCCATGCAAAAGGCGACCGTCGGCATCTTCGCCTCCTTGACGAGCCGGAGGACGCGGAGGTTGTCGAGCGGGCTGTTGGCGATCGTGGCCAGCTTGACCACGTCGGCGTCCATGGCCGCCAGCCGGGCGTGGATTTCTTCGAGGTTGTCGGGCGTGCGGCGGAAGTCGTGGTAGCTGATAATTCGCTTCGTCTTGCCGTAGCGGGGGATTTTGGCGGCGATGTCCCCCTCGAGGTCGATGTACTCGACCCCCGCCGCGATCGCGCTCCGCAGGAGCACCAGGCGCTCCTGCTCCGTGCCGTCGTACTTGCCGCCGTCCTTCTCGCGGCGAATGGCCACCACGACGGGACAGGGCCGGTGCTCCAGGAGCCGCGCCAGGTCCACCTTGCGCTGCAGGTAATCGAGGCGCAGCTCGACGAGCCTGGCGCCCTGCTCCACGAGATGCCGGTGCTCGGCGATCATCGTGCGGTGCCGCCCGCGGCCAATGCTCACGCAGATCATGGGAGGCTGGAGGGGTGAGGCGTGAGGCTTGAGGAACGAAGCGGGCGTTGCCGGGTGTGACTGCAATTCTCGTTAACGGCCGGCCCGTTTTCAATTCCCCCCAATCTCGCGCTTGTAGCCTAGAGCCTCCCGCCTACTTCACCAGCCGCACGTCCAGCCAGTCGGCGTGATCCAGCACGTCGCCTTGCTCGGCGAAATCGACGACCAGACTCACGCGCTGCGCGCCCGTCAGGTCGACCGAGAGGGGCACTCCGCTCTTGCCCGGCGGCACGCTCCCCCGCACGATTTCGCCCTTGAAGGCTTCTTTGTTGTCGGCGAAGACGCGGAACGTGACGCTTCCCTTCTGGCCGACGCGGTCGTCGAGGGCGGCGATCGCGTCCAGCCGGCGATACGGACCCTCCAGGTCGAACGTCAGCCGCGACGTGCTGTGCATGCCGATCCCCTTGAAATGCGCCCTTCCGCCGCTGCGAAGCTGCGTCCCCTCCACGTTCCGGTCGAGCCGATAGTCCCAGGCGACGCTCAAGAAGGGAATGTGCCGGTAGTCGGTGGGCTTGAGGTCCGATAGATAGACCGCCTTGCCGCCCAGCACTTGCAAGAACACGAGGTTCTCGCGCGGCACGGTCCACGTCCCCTCCGCCGTGACGATCCGCGCCCCCTCGTCCGAGACGGTCAGACCCGTCGCCAGGAGCCGGCTGCCGTCGGCCAGGCCCACGATCGCCCGCAGCCCCTTGGCCGGCGCCCGGCTGGCCAGCGCCGGATTGAAGGCGACGGCGGCGACGCGGCCCGTCTCCAGCTTGAAGCTCGAGCCGGCCGAGAGAAACTCGATCTGCGAGCGGGTGATCGACTTCACGGTCCCGGCCAGCACGTCGCCGTTGTCCAGGATCACGCGGTCGCTTTGCCGGGCGTCGCCGCCGGCCGGCGACAGGACGGTCTTGATCCATTCGTCGCGGCGCAGCGCGTCGGGGGGCGGCCGCAGCAGGACCCCCGCCACGCGGTCGAGCGGAGCGCGGATTTCGCGCAGCACGCCCGAATCGGCCACCAGCAGGTCCTCTCCTGCCGCCAACTCGTAGATGTCGGCCACGACGAGGCCGCCGTCGGTGAACAGGATTTGCGCGGCGTCGACCGGCTCGATGCGCGGCTGGGCCGGCGGATCGACCGGACGGCCCCAGGAGACGACGTCGGCCGCGGGAACGACAAGCGGTTTTCCCCCGGCGTCCAGCGTCATCTGCCAGTCGGCGGAGATCCTTTGCAGCGTCGCCGGCTGCGATGCGCCGTCCACGGTCGTCAGGACCGGCGGGGCTTCCTGCGCCGGCAGGGTTCCGGCCAGCGCCGCGTAGATCGCAATCCCTGCGGCGAAGATCAGCACGCGGCGCCTCATCGCCTCACCGCTGGAAAATCGGCAGGTAGTTGTTGGGCATCTGCAGGACGATGCAGGCCATGGCCGTCCCGTACTCCGCGCTGATGGCGTCCGTCCAGGAGCCGTCCTCGCGCTGCCGCTCGATCAACTCGTCGCGCACGGCCGGATACCACTGCTTCCAGAACTCGCCCCCCGCGTGCCACATCGCCTGCACGGCGTAGTAGTGGCCGTAGAAATAATGGCTCTCGCGGCTGAAGCCGCCGCGCGGGACGTGCCGCATCAGGTATTCCAGGCCCTTCTCGAGCTCCTTGCCCTCGTAGATGCCGGCGCTGTAGAGGGCCACGACCCCGGCGGCGGAACGCGGAAACGCGCTCGGCCCGCCCTGCAGCATGTACATGAAACCGCCGTCGTCGTTCTGGCTCTTCTTGACGTACTCGATGCACCGCTCGACCGTCTCGTTGGGCACGTGGATGCCCGCGTTCCGCGCCGCCCGCAGCGCCATCACTTGGCAGATCGTGACGGAGATATCGGCCTCGCGCTTCTGCGGCTGGTAGCGCCAGCCCCCTTCGTCGTTTTGGGTGTCGATGATCAGCCGCACGGCCTTGGACAGCTTGGGCCGGATGTCCTCGTCCATCGTCATGCCGTAGGCCTCGGCCAGGAACAGCGTGGCGAAGCCGTGGTCGTACATCGGGCCGTGGCTCGTGGAGTTTGGCGGGCCCGTGATGAAGCCGTCGTCGCCGCACGACGAAAGCACAAACCGCAGACCGGCGCGGACGTTCGCCCCGTACTGCCCGCGGCCCGGCGTGCTGCCGCCGGACATGTACGCCATGCCGGTCAGCGACACGACGGCCACATTCTTGCCGTAGGAGCCGCCCCCAAACGCCCCGTCGCTGTTCTGGTTCTGCCGGGCGGCCAGGTAAGCCAGCCCCTTGTCGATGGCGGCTTGCGCGCTGGGTGTGATCATCTCCCCCGCCGAGCGCTCCGTCTCCAGGTCGTCGGGCCGCCCCGCCTTGCCCGGTTCGCCCTGCGCCCGCAACAGGCCGCTGGACGCCAATGCCAGTCCGGCGCCGGCCAGGCCCGCGCTGGCGTGGACGAAAAACTTCCTGCGGCTTTGCGACGGTTTCATGCTCCGCTCCCTCGACTGCCCAAATCCCGCACAATTCTACGACGCGAGCTGGCCAAACTCCACAGGATCCTGAAACGCCTCGTCGGTCCTCGTCGGTTCGCGTTCCCAAGCGGAGCTTGGGAACGAGGTGTCCACGAGCCGCCCGCGAAGCCCCGCCTCGCCTACCCTATTTCTCCTGGTCCATCTCCATCAGCCGGTCGAAGTACTCGCGGATCATCCCCTCGTACTTCGGCAGCACCTGGGTGGACATCACATTGTTAATGAACTCCCGCTCCTGCGGCGGCAGCGTGCCCCAGACGCGCTTCATCAGCTCGCTGATGTTCTCCCCCTCGCGCCGGGCCACGTCCGTCTGGCCCAGCCGTTCCGTCGATTGCTGAGGGTTGCGGTTGGCTTGCTGCGCGGGCGACTGGCCGGGCTGCTTGCCCGGCTGGTTGACCTGCGACCGCGCCTGGTTGTTGCGGGGCTTGCGGCCCGGCGAGCTGGACGACGATTGCGGCGGCTGCTTTTTGATCTCTTCGATCAGCTTCTTTAAGTCCTCGACGATTTTCCGCTGCTTCTCCTGGGTCGGCTCGCCGATTTGCTGCTCGGCGATCAGCGACTCCACCTCGCGCATCCGCCGGCTCAGGTCGATGATGGGATTGCTCGGCTGGCCGAGGTCCTCTCCTTCGCCAAGCTGCTTTTCCAACTCCTGATCGAGGGCGCCCTTGGCCTTGTCGGGCTTCTTGGGCGGCTCGAGTCCGTCGAAAAGGTCCTTCGTCAGGTCGTCCTGCAGCTTGTCGTCGAGCGAGGCCTTGTCCGTCTTCTGCTCGGCGTCGGCGGGCTTCTTTTGCTCCGGCGCGGTGTCCTGGCCGGCCGCCGACCCCCCCGTGCCCCCCCTTAGAAAGGGGGGGAGGAAGGAGGCTGCGATGAACGCGATTGCCAAGAACACTCTCATGGCTCAATCCCCTCTTTTGCCGGCGCCTTATTCGCGGGCGCTTTCGGTTTTTCTTCCAGCTTCAGCTCGGGCAGATTCTCGGGGTCGTCGGCCGGCTTTTCCTTCTGGGCCTGCTGCGAAAGGTCCATGAGCAGCTTCGCCAGCTCGCCCTGCTGCTGCGTCAGCTCGTCCAGCTCCTGCTTTTGCTGGTCGGTGATTTCGCCCCCCCGCTTGACGGCGTCCTCAAGCTGCTGCGTGCGCGTGTAGACATCCTCCTGCATCAGCCGGAGCATCTTCAACTCGGCCAGCATCGTCACGCCGTCGGCCGGCATGCCCTGACCCGCCCCCTGACCGCCGCTGGGGCCTTCCTCGCCCTGCTGAGCGGCCTGGTTTTCCTGCGGATCGGGCTTGAGGGCTTCGGCAAGCTGCTGGAACTGCCGCAGGGCGTTCTTGGCGGCCCGCTGCGACGGCTCGCCGGTTTCCTGCTGGTCCAAGAGCGCCCCGGCCGTTTCCAGGTCCCTGGCGGCGAGCGCCAGGGCCTTGGCGAACACCTTGGCCGCCTCGAGCTTGCCGGCAAAGTCAATCGTTTCGTCGTGCAAGGCCGATTCCTGCGCCGCCAGGTCGCGGAGCGACAGCAACTGCCCGCGCGTGAACTTGTTTTCCTTCTCGCGGATACCTTCCAGCCGCTGGATTTCGTCGACGACCGTCTGCTGCCGGCCCAAAAGCCCTTGCAGGGCGTCGGCCAGCCGGGCCAGCTCCTCGAAGGCCAAGTCGGCCTCGGCCTGCTGCCGGGCCTCGGCCAATTCCTGCTGCGCTTCCTCCAGGTCCTTCTGCGCCTGCTCGCCTTCCTGCTGGGCGCCGCCGGCGTCGCCTTGCGAGGCGTTCTGTTCGGCCTGGCTCATGCGCTGGGCTGCGCCGGCGAGTTTGCCGCCGGCCTTTTGCTGTTGCAGGCGCTGGAGCTGCCGCGCCTGGCGCTCGGCCTCCTCCTTCAGTTTCTGCTGCTCGCGCGTCAGCCGCTCCAGCTCGCGCTTGCGCTCCTGCTCGTTTTGGTTCTGCTCGGCGTCGTGCATCTGCTTGTTGAGCCGCTGCTGCTCTTGGCGGAGCCCGGCCAGGTCCTGCTCGGCCTGGCGCAGCTTCTTGACCAGCCGCGACAGCTCGTGCTCGCGGCGGTTGGCCAGCACGTCCAGCACGTCGCGCAGGCCCTCGCCCGCCTTTTGCTGTGCCTGCGACGCCTGGCTCATCTGGTTCTTGCGAATCTGCCCCGCCGCGTCGCGCATCTGCCCGGAAAGGCCGCTTTGCCGCGCCGCGTGCAGCGCGTCCTGGAGCACGTCCGCCGCCAGCGGGTCGTCGGCCTGAAGCTCCTGCCCCATCTTCTCCATCCGCTGCTGGATCAGGTCGAACTGCCGCGCCAGCTCGGCCTGCCGCTCGGCCGCGCGGTTCAAGCCGGCCTGCTCGCCGCGGTCAAGCTGCTGCGTGCTCTTGCTGAGCGTCTTCTGGGCGATGCGCGAGGTTTCGGCGGCGACGTCGTCGTGCTCCTTGCGCAGCGTGTTGACGTCGCGGAAGAAGCGGCGATAGCTGTCCCACTGCGTCATTTCGCCCAGCACGCCCTCCAGCGCCGCGATCACCTCGTCCTGCCGCGCCGCGGCCGAGGCGACGGCCTGCCCCACGCGCGCCACGTCCTCGCTGCCCGGCGGCGGCGACTTGCCCCCGCCTTGTCCATCGCCGCCTGCGCCTCTTTCATCGCCGACGTCAGGTCCGATCGGATCCCGCCCAATTGCTCCCGCTCCAGCCGCCCCAAAAGGTCTAAAAGGTCCTCCATCCGCCGGCCGATCTCCGGGCTGTCCACCTTGTTGTTGCTCAGGTCGGCAAGAAGCTGACGCACCTGGGATGGGATGCCCTCCTCCGGGCTGGTGAGCGTGCGGTTGACTTGCCCCTGCGACAGGTCGGCCCCCTGGATGCGGTCCAGCCCCGGCTTGTCGAGCGTGCCCTTGTCGCGGAGGTCGATTTGCACGTCGCGGACCAGGCCGCGCGACAGCCGCTGCGATTCCAAGGCCTTGGCGATCTCGCCCAGGATGAGCGTTTGCCTCTCGGCGAGCCGATCGACCAGCTCGTCGCGCGTAATCACGAACAGTCGCCGGGCCGTGCTCTGGCCCGCCTGCGGCACGTAGTCGGTCGAGGCGGCGAGGAACGTGACCTGCGCTCCTGAGGGCAGCTTGAGCGGCGCCAGGTCCCAGCGGTGCTCGAGCGTCAAGCTCTCGCCTTCGTCCGCCGAGATTCCGCCCGGCTGCGGCCGGGCCTTGAGCGGGCCCTGGTGGATCACGATCGCCGTCTCGCCCTTGTCCGACTCGTCGGAGCGGCTGTACCGCAGCTCCACGTCGCGGATCGCCAGGTCGTCCTTGACCAGCAGCTTTAGGGGCACCTCGGCCTGCGCCGTCACGAAGATCGAGGGGCCCGGCTCCTCCATGATCACGCTCGGCGGCAGGTCCGGCACACTGCGGATTTCATACGTCGGGTCGTTGTCGTTGGAGAAGTTCTCCAGGTCGACGAGCTTCAATCGGTACGACGTGCTCTTCTTGCCCACCGTGAGCCAGCGCTCCTCGGGCGAAAGGGCGAAGCCGAAGCCGTCGGCCGAGACCGTCGCCGGCAGCGCCGTGCCGTCCTCCAGCACGACCGCCGCCGATTTCAATCGCTTCGTGGCCGTCCCGGCCAGTTCGACGCGCGTCCCCCGCAGCGCCTTGATGTTCTTCTCGGAGGAGGCGACCGGCCACTGCGTGTACTCGGGCGGATGGACCTTGATCGCCAGCGACTCGAGGGCCGGCGGCTCGATCACCTCGAGCGGGACCCACTCCATCGAGCGGTCGTCGCCGCCGGTGGCCCGGTACGAGAACGGCCGGTTCACGGATTCCTGGCGATAGGCGAGCGAGCCCTTCGCCTCGCGGAGGGCCTCCGACTGCGGCCTGGCCCCCTCGTAGCGGATGTGGATTTTCACGTCGTCGGGGAGCTTCGCCCCGTAGGCGTCGATCACCGTCACCTCGAACACGCCGCCGGCCGGCGCGCGCCGCACGATCTCGCGGAACTGCAAGTGCGTCCGCTGCGGCCAGGCGACTTTGCCGAAGGGGTTGGACAAGCGCGCAAGCGCAATCGAGGCGGAACGGAAATCGACGAGGAACAGGAGCATCACGATCGCCAGCACCACGCCGGCCGCCGTCAGCACGCGGCGCGTCGGCCGGTTGTCGATCGAGTCGGAGAGCTCAAGCTGCTGGACCTCGGCGCTGGCCTCGGCCACGACGGCCCGCCGCAACGCGGCCGAGCCGGCCGTCTCGTCGCCTTCGCTCTGCGAGAGAAAATTGAGCGCGCTGGCCAGGGCGTCGTTGAGCTGCGGAAACCGCCGCTGCAGCCGCATCGCAAGCTGATGGTCGCCCAAGCGGACCCGCAAGGTCCGCAGCAGAAATCGCCACGCGCACCAGCCAATCGCGCCCACGACCAAAAGCGAGCAAATGATGCGGATGCCGCGGTCTTCGAAATGGACCAGGTAGTCCAGGATGCCCAGCGCCAGGGCCACGGCCAGCGGAAGTCCGATCAGCCACCCCAGCCCATAGAGAGCGAGAAGCCATCGCGCCTTTCGCCGCACGCGAGAGAGCTGTTGCGCCAGGGGATGCTGCATAGCCGCTCCTTCGTGTCACCCGCCACCTGCAAGCAACGCATTTTACCACGTTGCCCACGCCGGCCAGCGCCAAAACGCACGGGAATCGGTCGCGGGCCGCCATGGGGAATCGATGGCCGGTGTTTTCCCTAACTTCTTTATCGGTAAACAGTAAAGACAGCAAACATGGTGAACCCCGCGAGTTTCGCAAGGTTTCCCCAATTTCGTCGCGCCGAAGGGGCCTTTGGTTGCACAAAAAACCGACCGAACGAGCATAAAATAAGGCCCAGCCGTCCCATTTGCCGCACGGCGTTTCGCCGTGGTCGCTTGCCTGCCGATCAAACCACGCGGTACGATTGATCGAAACGAGGACGACCATGTCAACGGGCATTGCGCGGCACCGGCGCGGTCTTACTTTCGACGACTTCCTGGCGCAAGTCGGCGAGGAGCAGAAGGCAGAATTGCTTGATGGAGTCATTCACGTGGCGTCGCCGGAAAACGTCGGGCACAACTTTCTGGAGTTTTGGTTGGCGCGCGTTGTGGCCGAGTTTGTCGACGAGCACGACCTCGGACATGTCACTCTTGCCAATATCGCCTTTCGCCTGAAGGACGGTCGTGCCGTCGAGCCGGATTTCGCGTTTATTGCCAAACGCCGACTCGGCATCCTGAAGGGAGGATACGCCGAAGGCGCCCCCGATCTGGCCGTCGAGATCGTCAGCCCCGACAGCGTCCGGCGCGACTACGTCCTCAAACGCGGGTACTACGAAGTTGCCGGCGTGCGCGAGTATTG
>JACOUI010000372.1 GCA_016177915.1 Planctomycetia bacterium | reverse complement strand
GGAGAATGAGCGCGAGTCGCATGAGGGTGCTCCGGTGCGCGGGGCAGTGGGGGTGCGGTTGCCGACATATCGCCGGCAGCGACACCAATTTGACCGCCGGCGGGGCAGGCGTCCAGTAATTTCGGGCCAACGCCTCTTGCCCTATTCGACGTAGGTCCGCTGCACGGTCGTCGCAGAGACGCGCGCTACCGGCCGCTCCTCGATCAGCTCGCGATCGGGCACAGTGTGAAATGAGACGACCACCCAGTCGTCGCCCGGCGGAACGACGGCCTGGTGCCAGACGTTGATCGGGATGGACACCCAGCGCCGCTCGAGCGGCAGCGCGGGATCGCTTTCCAGGACGCGCGATTCCCAGTTCCCGTCGCCGCCCGTCGGGAAATCGCCGCGGCCGCGATAGGACATCATGCGCTGGTGGCTGTTGGGATGGCGCTCGGCCCCGCTCGATGCGCCGGTGCGGAGAATGAACACCCAACTCGACTTGATGAAATCCGGGAGCTGGCCGCGATAGACGGCAAGCGGCACCGGCGCCCAGGCCAAAAGGGCCGGCGGATCGTCGTCGAAATTCCTTTGCACGCGCTCGACGATCGGATCAATCGCCCCGCGCGCCGCAGGATCATGGACGAGTTGGTCCAGCAGCGCTAGCACGGCACGTTCGCCTGCGTCCCACGTCATCGGCACCCTTCCCTCGCCTGGCTAGCCTGCTCGCGCGGTAGCCTCCTTGAATTGGGCGACGGAACGAACAAAGTCCGCCAGCCGGCGCCTCAAGACTGGATCGTCGATACGGCCGAGGATGATGTAGTCGCGCTCCTCGCCATCTGGAAACAGGACGGAAGCGACGTCGTCGTTTCCCCGCGATTCCAGGAATGCAGTCTTACCAATACCTTCACGGCCACCGCCGACTTTGCCGCTGTGGGCCAAAAAAACGTTTCCGCTTTCATCTCTCACGAACAAGCCAGCGCACTTACGGTCGATGCCTTCCCTCGGGGGGTTGATCTCGCAGGTGATCGAGAGCATCGAAGCTGGGTATGGGTCGTCAATGCCGAAGGCGCACCAATAACGGTTCTCGATCCGGTTGGGCTCCAATAGCACCCACATTTGCAAGTCGACGTGCCACAGAAGTTGAGCGAGCCCACTCCCGCCCTGGTACCCGACCATGCGCTCTAGCACGGTTCCGCCATCGGCGACGAGACGCGAAAAGAGCGCGTATGCCCGCGCGATTTCTTGACGGTCAGTGATGGCGCGCATGTCTGTTCCTCGACGACAGTATTCGATGACGTGGCGAAGCACGATTCAACATTTCATCGCTTTCGTGCGACCGTGTCAATCACGAGCGCCGGTGCCAAACGAACAGCATGCCCTCGACGCCATGTCATCGCCGACCTCCATCTGCCCCCATTGCGTTTAAGCAGCAAACGACTCCGTCTGGATTACCCGCCCCTCCACGATCCGCAGCCGGTAATCGGCGAGGATTTCCGCCTCAACCCGGTTGTGCGTCACGTGCAGGACCGTCACGCCCGTTTCGCGCTGCACGCGCTTGAGCAGCGCCACGAGGTCGCGCCGCGAATCGTCATCGAGCGCGCTGAGCGGTTCATCCAGGCACAGAATCTCCGGCCCGAACGACAACGCCCTTCCCAGCGCCACGCGCTGCGACTCGCCGCCGGAGAGGCCGTGCGGGCGGCGGTCCAGGATGTGCGCGACGCCGACGAGCGCCGCCAGCTCGGCGACCCGCTGCCGAATCTGCTCCCCGCTCCAGCGGCGGACCCACAAAGCGAACGACAAGTGCTGCCGCACCGTCATCCGCCGGAAGAGCGCCCCGTCCTGCGGCACGTAGCCGATCCCCCGGTCGCCCGGCTTCCATCCCGTCACATCCAGGCCGTGCAAAATGACCTGCCCGATGAGCGGGTTTTTCAGCCCGCAGATCGTCTCCAAGAGCGTCGTCTTTCCCGAGCCGGTCGCGCCCATCAAAACGCCGTACTGCCCGGCCGGGACGGCAAACGTGATGCCGTCCAAATGGAAGGCGCCGGCGGCGACCGTTAGTGAGCGAGCTTCAATCATGGCTGGCTCCTTCGCCTTCTTTGAGTGGTGCGTCGCCCGGAGCGTCCGGCGACCGCGACCGCCTCCGTCCGCGAAAGCTCCGGTCCAGCCAATCGCCACCGGCGAGCACGCGCACGACGACGAGCACGACGACCGCCATGAGGATCATGAGCAGCGAGACGGCCACGGCCCCTTCGATGTCGCCGATGCTCAAGTGCAGGTGCACCGACACCGGCAGCACCTCCGTCCGCTGACGCGTCGAGCCTGCGAAAACCAGGATCGGCCCGAACTCGCCCAGCGACCGCGCCCAGGCCAGCGTCGCGGCGGTGAGGAGTCCCATTCGCGACTCGGGCAGCACGATCGTCCAGAAGGCCTGCGAGCGGCTGCAACCGAGCGTGAGGGCCACCTGCTCCTGCCTCGGCGACATCTCGTCGAACGTCGCCCGCATCGTCCGCACGGCGAAGGCCGTGGCCACGGCGAACTGGGCCAGGATTACCGCCGGCTTGTCGAAGGCGATCCCGAAGTAGTTGTCGAGCGCCCGAAGCGGCGTCTGCCGGAAAAGGATCAAAAGGCTGAGGCCGATAACGAGCGGCGGCAAAACGATCGGGATATCGAGCACGGCGTCGACGAAAGCCTTGCCGCGAAACTTCACGCGCGACATCAGATAGCCCACCGGGACGGCCACCCACACGGCCAGGATCGTCGTCACGCAGCAGGACAGCAAGCTGAGCTTGATGGCGAACTGGATGTTGGGGCTCGCAAGGATGCGGCCGAAATGCCCCAGGCCGGCGTAATAAACGTCCGCCAGCAGCATGGCCACGATCAAGGCCACGTAAAACCCGGCCAGGATGGAAAGGCCCAGGTAGAACGGGCCGTCCGCCTTGGCGCGGAAGGGGCGCTTGAGGGGCAGGTCCGCAGAGACCGCGGGCGCTGGCCGGGGGCTGGCGGGGGCGGCGGGGCGAGCGGAAGGCGAGACGTCGGGCATGGCGCGTCTATCCCCCGCTCCGGCCGACGGTTTTGTCCGACTGATTCTGCGCGGCCGGTGGCGATGTTTCGCCCAGCCATTCAAACCCGTTCTGCTGGAACTGCTCCTGACTCTGGGCCGAGAGGATCGCCTCCATCAACCGGCCGGCGAGGTTGGGGTAGTCGCTGTTGCGGCCGACGGCGATCGGCTGCACGGCATAGGCCAACGGGTCGTCGATGGCGATTACTTCCAGCTTTTCGCGCTGCAACGTCGTGTTGACGCGGTACACGATGGCCGCATCCAGTCCGCCCACAACGACGTTCTCGACACACCGGTCGGCCGTCGCGTTGGTCGCCGCCGCGTTCCGGCGCACTTGCTCGAGAATGCCGCGCTTGGTCAGGAGCGCATCCGTGAGCGCTCCCAAGGCGCTCTGATGGGAGTCGCAGAGGGCCAGCCGCAACCCTTTGCGACTCAGGTCCTCGAGCGTCCGCAGCCCCTTGGGGTTTCCCTTTTGCGTGATGATCACGGCGGCGGTGCGCGAGACGTTGCGCGGATCGAAGAACAAATTCAAGTCGGCGCGGTGGACCATGTCCATGAACGGACGGTCGCAGGCCAGATAAACGTCCGGCCGTGCGCCGGCCTTCATGCCTCCCACAAGTTGTCCGCAGCCGTCGTAGATCGTGCCGACCTCGACGCCTTCGCGCTTCTGGAATTCCTGGATCGTCCGCTCGACGGCCCGTTGCGTCATCGCGCCGGCCGACATCTGCAGCACCGGCCTCTCCGCCCACTTGTCGCCCGCGACGACGCGGTAGCCGCGGTTCTTGAAGTAGAGCAGGCCCTTATCGCGGGCGGAGGCGTAGCGGGCAAAGTGCAGCGCCCGCGCCGGCCGGGGGCTTTGGGTGACGACGCCGATGCAGATATCCGACTCCAGGTCGGCGAGTTCGGGAACGTCGATCGCTTCGAGGTCCGGAATCTGGCTGGCCGTGGCGTCCCAGACGATGCCGGCGTCGGCGCCGCCGGATTTGACGTCGTTGGCAACCTCGTTTACGGTCGCCCGCTCGACGACCTCCCGCTTGCGGATTACCTGCCAGACGGGGTCGTCCTTGAGCTTTTGCTGTACGATCTTGCCGATGGCTGCCACTTCGGGGTTGGCCAGCGACACGCGCACGTCGGTGCGGTTGAGATCGTCCAGGCTGGCGATCTTCTTTGGATTGCCCTTGAGCACCGCGATCGTCGGCCGCTGCCGGGCCAGGGGGATGATTTCCCGCACCAGGCCCTGCCGGCGGGCGTCGAGCAAGTATTTTCGGTCCGCCGCCACAAAGACGTCGACTTCGGCCAGCCGAATGTCGCCGAGCAGTTGCCCCGATCCGGCGAACTTCGTTTGTCGCTTGATACGGTACTGCCGCTCGTAGTCCTTGAGAATGTCCTCGATCGGAGGGTTGATCCCCGCTGCACAATAAACGACGAGCTTCTCGCCCTCGGCCGGGCCGCCGCCGAAAATCGACAGCGGCTCGTCGCGCATCAGCAGGATCAACACCGCCAGCGCCCCGATGGAGAGCAGCGCCGCGAGGAGGAATCGGCGGTTCATGCTTCGGTCCTGTAGACGGCCAGGCGACGACGGCGGCCGGCGCGATCGGGCACGGCGCGGTCGAGTTTCAGGCTACCGCAGGGCGCAGCGCGATTCAACCGCGCGCCGTCCGAAGCGAGCGCTGGCCCACGGGCAGGCGCGGCTTGCTCCACCCACCCTACCACCACCTTTACATCACCCCCACTTCGGCTCCCGCTTCTCGCGAAAGGCCCTCAAGCCCTCGGCCGCGGCTTCCGTCGTTCGCGCGGTTGCACTTACGGCCGCCCCGGCCGAAAGCAGCGTCGTCAAGTGCTCGCCGCAGGTCTCGTTGAGCATGCGCTTGGTCATCTGCAGCGACTCGGGCGCCCCGCGGGCGCATTGGGCCGCGATTTCCACCGCCCGCGCCCAGACGGCGTCGGGCTGGACGATTTCGTGAAAGAGGCCGACGCGCTGGGCCTCGGCGGCGTCGATCAGGTTCGAGGTCAAAAGCAGCCGCGCCGCCTGCCCCGCCCCGATGCGAAACACGAGCATCGGCGTGACCATTCCCGCCACGACCCCCCGCAGCGGCTCCGGCAGTCCGAACCGGGCGTCCTGCGCCGCGACGACGATGTCGCAGGCCAGCATCAGCCCCGCTCCGCCGCCTACGACCGACCCGTTCACCGCCGCAATCAGCGGCTTGCTGAATTGCAGCATCTCGATCAGGAGGTCGTGATAGGCATTCGAGTCTTCGAGCCATTGCTGCTGCGGGTTTTCCGACTCGGAAGCCTCCAGCATTTCGTCGAGGTCCATCCCCGCACAAAGCGCCGGGCCGGCCCCCGTCAAAATCACCGCCCGCACGCGCCGCTCCTGATACAGGTCAAAGAGCGCCTGCGACAGCTCGGCCATTAGCGCCCGGTTGAGTGCGTTCCGCTTTTCGGGGCGGTTGAGGATGATCGTGCCGACGTTCTGATGGACGTGGACCTTGAGGAGCGGGCCGCCGGGCTGCTCTTTGGACGAACTTGTGCTCATGGCCGCTCCATTTGTAGTAGGTTGTCCGGCGCGGGCAGCGGAAGATCGAGCGCGGCCGTCCCCAGCAGCTTGCCCTGCGTATCGAGGCGCAGCGACTGGCTGGCTCCGCCGGCCAGGCAGTCGTAGAGGACGAAATTCAGCGCGCAGATTCCGGGCAGCTCGAAGCGCTCGACGCGCGACGTGCCCAGGCCCGGAAAAAACGCCGCCACGCGGTCGGCCGTCAGCTCGCGGACGAGAAACTCGTAGCCCGTGGGCGTGTAGGCCACGACGCCCAGGTTGGCGTGGTTCCCTTTGTCGCCGCTGCGCGTGTGGGCCACGCGGCCGAGCGAGATCGTCGCCGGTTTTGTCGGGCTGCGGGTCTTGGACATGGCGTCATTCTACGTCTCTGGCTTGCAATGCGAAGTGGCTGCGGACGCCCACCGAATTCCCGCGAGATCGACCCACGCTATAGTTCACCATTCCCGGGCTTTGCGGACGTCCACTTTCGTCGAGACCGCGTCGCGCGGGACGAGCGTCGGCCAGTAGGCGAAGACCTCCCGCACCGGCGCGCGGCCCGCGGCGTAGCCGGCCAAGCCGGCGGGCCCGGCGGTCGCCAAGGGCGCCAGCTCGCGCGTGAAGCGCTCGACGGCCTCGCGGCGCGGGTCGGCCGCGCTCAAACGCAGCACGACCTCCTCCGCATCGGGTCTTGCATTCAACCCCGGCACCGCCTCGCCCGCGCCCAGACACTCCGCATGAAACCGCGCCAGCTTGCAGCCGGCATCTTCCAACCGCCGCCGCACGATCTCCGCGCAGCGCCGCGCCTTGTCCACCGCGCCCTTCCCGTAGCACAGCACCTGCATCGACGCCGTGAAACCCGCGCGATAGGCCAACGAGACCTTGAGCGTTTCCGGCCGCGGCCCGCCCCGCGCCCCGCGGACGGCCACGCGGTCCGGCCCGATTTCCTCGGCGGTGACTTGGGTGAAATCGACGTCGACGTCGGGCGTGAGATAGTGTGCCCCGTCGCCGATCTCGTACACAAGCTGCTCGCAGACCGTCTCGCGGCTTACCCGCCCGCCGCTGCCCGCCGGCTTCGTGATGACGCAATGGCCCTGCTCGTCGATCTCGGCAATGGGATAGCCGACCGCCGCCAGATCGACCTCGTCCCAGTGGGTGTAGAAGCCGCCGGTGACTTGTGCTCCGCACTCGATCAGGTGCCCGGCCACGCTCGCCCCAGCCAGGCGCTGGTAATCGTCCCACTTCCAGCCGAACGTGTGGACGGCCGGGCCGACGGTGAGCGAAGCGTCGGCCACGCGGCCGGTGACGACGATCCGCGCCCCGCCGGCCAGCGCCTCGGCAATCGGCTGCGCGCCCAGGTAGGCGTTCGCGCTGACGATCGGCGCGGCCAGCGACGAGAGCGGCTCGTGCGTGTCGAGGTTCTCGAATTTGCAGCCGGCGGCTCGAAGCTCGGCCAGCCGCGGCCGAATGTCGTCGCCCGTCACGACGCCGACCGCCACGTCGCCCACTCCCGCTTCTTTCAAGATCGCCCCGGCCGCGGCCGCACACGAAAGGGGATTCACGCCGCCGCCGTTGGTGACCATGCGAAGCTGCTCTTGCGCCTCAAGCGCCGGCACGAGGCTCCGCAGCACGGTCAGAAAATCGCGGGCGTAGCCGGCCTCTGGGTCTTTTTCGCGCAGGTTGGCCAGGATCGACATCGTCAGCTCGGCCAGATACTCGAGCGTCAGGTAATCGACCTGGGCCGACTCGACGAGCCGCCGGGGGGCGTCGAGGTTGTCGCCCAGAAAACCGGCGGCGTTGGCGATGCGAACGATCACGTGCAATGCTGGATTTTCGATTTTGGATTGCGGCGGCACGCGTCCGACAGGCCGGCCCCACCGAACCCGCGTCGACCGTCCGTCGTTACGGTGAGACGCCTGCCGCACGCGCGGCGACAAATCGCCGCGACGGCGCAGGGACCACCGGCATCCTGCCGACGGCGCCTGTGCCCGCTACAGGAGTTCCGCGATCGGCTCGTTTTCCGTGGCGGCCCGCACGAGCCCGTCCGGCAGGCCGCGCACCAGGCGAAGCTGCCCCACGTCGAAAAGGACGTGCATGATCGTGGCCAGGAGGTGCTCGGGTCGATAGGGCGTCGTCGCGGGCCGCGTGGCGTGGGCGTCGGACTGGCCGACGATTTTTCCCATCGCCAGACCGCCGCCGGAAAGGAGGAGCGGGGTCAGCTCGCCGTAGTGGTCGCGGCCGCCGCCCTTGTTGATGCGGGGCGT
>JACOUI010000371.1 GCA_016177915.1 Planctomycetia bacterium | reverse complement strand
GCGCGAACCGGGTCAAGCGAGCGCGCGAGGCGGCGAGTGTGGACGCGGTGTCGGCAGGGTGTGGACGCGGTGTGAGCAGGGTGTGGACGCGGTGTCGGCAGGGTGTGGACGCGGTGTCGGCAGGGTGCAGAAGGGTCCGGACGGCGCCGCAGGAGCGGCGCTGCGGGCGGCGGAAAAGGGTTGAGGCACAAGGGGTTGGACGCATGGCGCTGTGGCGAGATTTGTTTGGAAAGGGGCGTGAAGCGCGTTTTTTCCAAAGGGCGATCGGGACCGAGAGGGGCGCGGGGCGTTTGCGTGGGCCGCGAAAATGTTTTCGTGGACGCGTGCTGCAGAGCGGGCGAGGTTGGGTAAACGCGCGATCATGCGGGACTTTTTGGGTGAAGCCGAGAGATCGGGCACAGCGGCGCACCTGTCGTGGATTAACGGTGGAAAGCTGCGCAGGCGTCAATAGTATTTTTTTGAGTTATTCAGCCCAACCCTCCCCCACAAGGGGGCAAGACACGAGACCCCCCCATGTACCTGCCCGCCGCCCTCGCCGAGACGCTGGAGGACGAGGCGTCGGTGCTCGACATTGTGCGGCGGTCGGTGCGGTTCTACGAGCAGGCAATGCCCCACCCGTGGTCGTTTGACGGGGGCGAAACAGGCGGGGCCGACACGGACGGGTCCGGCGCAGGCGCGGCCGACGCAGGCGGGGCTGACCCGTTCTTCAAGCGGCTCTTGGCGCAGATCGTGGGCTTTCGGATTGAAGTCGAGAAGATCGATGGCAAATGGAAGCTGAACCAGAACCATCCGCGTGAGCGGCGGGAGAAAGTGGTGCGGGCCTTGCAGGAATCGGGCGACGCCAGCGCGCGGGCGGTGGGGGAGTTGATGCGGGAGAGGCTGGCAGGGGGAGCCCCGGAAGGCGAAAGCCCGCCAAGCTGAATTGCAAGCACGAATCGCCGGCAATTGGGCGTCGTGTTCAACGTGCTTGCCCGTTGCCTCGCGGCTTACGACGCGTATGATAAACGTGGTGGAATCTACCAATCGCCGTAGGTCCCTGGGCGGAGCGCCAGCCGGATGGACCCGATCCCGATTGCCCTATGGTTGCTTTCATCTGTTGCAAAAGCTGCAACGAGCGCCGTTGTCTCGAAGCTGTTGACACCTGACCTGCAAGCACGTCTACACAAGACATGCGAAGGATGGCGCAGTGAACTTCCGGAGGGAGAACTACTAAACATCGAGGCGATCTTTCCGCGGAAAATCGCCGATTTGACGAGCCTCCCGCCAGAGCCCGGGCAATTGCTGCGGAAGCTTCAGGAATGGCGGCTTCCGACGGCCGATGAGTGGCTCGAGGCACTGATTGCTCAATGGAAATGGGTCGGGAAAACTGTGGGGGAGCCACAACCGTTCTTCCTCCGGAATGAGGATGACGCGCGCGCATCCCTGCATGACCTGGCAGAGCGGCTGGAGATCGAGTGCCTTAAGGACAAGGAGCGCTTTCAGGTCGAATCGTTGCGGGCGGCACGAGAAACCACGGCGCAGATCGACCGCTTGTCGCAACAAGCCGAACGTACTGCAGCATCGACTGCGGCCGCGATCTCCGAAATCGCGGCTGACGTGAATGCGCTGACGTCGCGAAGCGACACAATCGAGCGCGTGGGAATCGGCGCGCGATTTCACCATGTGATCGACGCGGCCAGCGCATTCACCAGAGATGGACGGCCGGACGTCGCCATTGCACGACTTGAAGAGTTGCGGAACCAAAACTGGCATGAACTTGATGGGCGCGAGCGGTTTCGCGTCCTTGCAAACCTCGGACACGCCCATAGTGCAAAGGAAGAGCTTGCAAAGGCGGCGACCTACTTCATCGATGCGGTCCAACACCAGCCAACCGACGAGAAGGCCAGGTGCTTGGAGGCTGTTGGATACGCGATCCGCGGTGACCATGACCGAGCCTTTGCCTTTGCTGCAAAGGCCCGCGCGGATTTTCCGAACTCGGACTTCGCTTGGGCCACGTGCATTCGCAGCGCGCCAGTGGAGACGGCGTTTGAAGATCTCGAGGCTTCCGTACCCGACCATCTGCGCAGTGAGCCCGAAACGGCATTTGCCCTCAGCTGGCGTGCATTTCAGGCGGGTCGATTCAAGGCGGCCGAGGATTACGCGCGAAACGTGCTCACGAATGATGACGAGTCCGCAGTCATTTGCGAGCACCTCGGGATGGTGCTAGTCGAAGGAGCACGTCTGCAAATCCGCGGGCAACACACCTCGAGGCCGCGTGTCGGCGACCCGAATGCCTTGCGTGAGGCCCTCGATCTCTTTGAGAGGGCCCTCGGCCGCTGTCCGGCTGGTGTTGCTTCCGCTCATGCGCGACTCGCGTTCTACTCTGGCATCGCGCATTGGCTTCTCGGCAACATCGCCGACTCAGGTAGGCAGTTAGCACGGGCACACAACCTTCAACCAGCGCAGGGCGACTTCGCGCGACAGTATGCGCTACATTTGTGCGACCAAGGCGCTCTGACGAGCGCCGTTGACGTTCTGCGTGAATCGCTGAGACATCAGGACGACTTGCGCACCCTGGTCCTCCTTGCTGACACGCTCCAGCAACGCAACGAGTTTGGCGATGGCGATGAAGCGGAGTCGCTGCTTCAGAAGGCCGTTTCGCAGTTGAACGAACTCAGTGAACCGTTCTCTTCCAAGGTGACGGAATCGCTGGTCGCGTTGTTGGGACGAACTGGGCGACATGCCGAGGCGGCCGAGGTGCTGAACAAGCAGTCGCGCGGCGGCATCTGCACGGCGGCATGGCACGCCATCGACGCGTCACGTTTGCGGCGCTCCGGGTACACAGAAGCGGCGACCGCCGCAGCGCGCGAAGCATTGAATCACGTGACTCCGGGCACGCACCCTGTGAACCGGAGACGTGTCGCCATCGAGGCAATGCGTTCGGGCTTGTTCGACGACGCTCTGGCGATTTGGAAGTCACTTGTTGAGCCGACCTCCGACAACATCGACATTCAACGGCTGTTGTTCTGCGCTGCCAAATGCGACGACGATGCCTTCATCCTGCGATTCTGCGCCACGCTCCGAGAGAACGGCGTTTATCATCGTGACGCGATTCACGCAGAAATCGACACGCTCACGGAGTTTGGGGGCTTCGACACGGCGATTGCCGTCATGCAGGGCTATTTGGGAGCGCATCCAGACTCTGCTTTCGCGAAGGAGATCCACGTCCGCCTTTCGCATCTCGGAATCGTCATTGGCCGCGACGACGTCGTCGGCTTCGACCCAAGGTCCTTTCCAGGCGTCGACCAGATTGACGCGCTTCTGGGTCTACTGGTGGTTGAGGTCCTGAGTCATGGTCCGCACCCACTCGATGGCGTTCAATACGCCTACGAGCTATTGCGTGCGAATTTTGACTCTCATTTTGCGCATAGGGCGATGGTCGTGTCGGTCCTCTTCGGGCGCGGCGCGCGGCTCACGCTTCCGGAGTGTGATCGCGTCGGCCCGGGCGCTGCTGTTAAGTACCGCGACGACGAGTCCGGAGCTTTGCGATGGTACATCATCGAGGACAGCCCGAATGCCTCTTCGGCCCGAGACGAGTATCCGCCAAGTCATCAGCTTGCGCGCGAATTGCATGGAAAGGCCTGTGGCGAACAGTTTTGGCTTCGCAACGACGACATCGTCCAGCGAAAGGGAACGATTCTTGAGATCTGGAGCAAGTACAAATACCGATTCAATGCGTGCATGGAGGAATGGGAAAATCGGTTCCCGGAGGAAATCTTCCTGTGGAAGTTCAGCGCTTCCAAGAAGGAGAGTGGCGAGCCTGATCTCAGCCAGATGTTACGAACCGTCGACGATCGAATTGCGGAAGTTAAGCGCCTCGACGAACTCTATCGCAGGAATCCCATCTCGTCTTCAAGCTTCGCGCTCGCAATGGGGTCAACCGTTCTGGAAATGGTTCAGCACCTGGCGGCCGACGAGTCCTTGCCAATCAGGTGTTCCTCGGGCACGGACGACGAGTATTCTGCGGCAACGGAAGCAGTTGAGACTCGCCGCCCCATGATCGTGGATGCGACAGCTTTATCGACGCTGCTTCTGACGGGCTTCTTCCGCGAACTGCATTCGCTTCCGTTCGAATTCGTCGTGTCATCTGGTACGGTGGTTGAGTTCCGCAGGCGATATTTTGCGAAGCTCAATTCGCCTAGCGAGGGTGGGTTCCTGACCAAGAACGCCCATCAGTACGTACTGATCCGTGAACGCCCCGAGGACATCCAGGCACGCGTCGGCGAGTTGCTCGTTTTTCTCGATGTCATTCGATCGCGGATGCGGTGCGAGGAGGGGCTCGCGCTCGCGGCCTTGGCGCCGGATCGCAGGCGGCGTTTAGTTTCGCTTTTCGGACGGCCTGAGGCCGAAACGATCGCTCTCGCCGAGCAGCGCGGGTATGTCCTTTGGACCGATGACTTGTGTGGCGCACTCGTTGCGAACGATAGCCAAAAAGTGCGACGTGTGTGGACAGAATTTGTGGCGAAGTGGGCAGCGGACAACGGCAAGATCAGTTCAGTGTCCTTTAACCGCCTTGCGGTGGCGCTTTTGGGGTTTGGGTACTTCTACACGCGTGTTTCTGGTGAATTGGCGGTCTGGTGTGCCGCGGAGGCCGACTGGGAGGCGACGCATCCAAGCTTCGCCGCGGTATTGAAGTGGCTGTCCAACCCCTTCACCAAGCCACAGGGAATCGCTTCGGTGGCTGCCGTGCTGTTGCGCGAGGCTGGCCGGAGGACGAGCGCGTTGCGTGCCGACGCTGTGACGTTGGAAATCCTAGCCAAAGTGAACCAGCGTCCCGATGGGAAGCACATCATCGATGGTTTGCGCCGCGCCGCAGACAGCATTTGCGGTTTGGACGTTGTGGCAGCGCGACGCCTCAAAGAGACGATCGTGGCATGGCTGAACCTCTACGGATAGGGCGTTCTCCGCGCTTTGCATTCAAAGGCTCTCGCTTCGGAGCGGATGCTCGATCACTGAGCTGCCGAGATTGCCGGCGCTGGGTGCCGCTGTCGAGGTCGCGTGCCACTGGCATCTTGCCAGTTCCGAATACCCAGGCCCTTGCGGGCCAGACCCTGCATTGATCTCCGCCGGCGTGCCGTCCGGCCCATGCTCCCCAAATCGCCGAGTAACCCCCGTCAGCCGTCCGTGAGCACTCCGGCCGAACCCCGCTTGCCCGATCGCCAGTCTGCCGGAACAACCGCGCTCAATTGCGTCATTTGAGCGCACTTGGGCGACGTTTTCCGCACCATTTGCGTCCCAAATGCGCCCCAATCGCACTCCCATTCGGCGCTTTCCGCCCCAAACCGTGGGTCTAGCACGCCATTTCAGGACCAAAAAAGATCCAAAAATACCCTTGACGCCTCACCAGCTTTTCCCCGTCAATCAAACGAGCGACGGGCCTCGTCCCGATTCGTCGGTCCCTGCAAACTCAAGCGCCGATGGTCCCCGTGTTTCTGCCTTCCTCCCACCTTCGCTATCCCGCTTGCCCCAGCGCGGCCGCGCCGGAAACGATTTCCGCGCCGCCAGCGATCCTCGCTACACATCCCCCCCTTCCGAAGGGGGGCACGGGGGGTACGAGTGCGAAAAACGCCCCCCCGCGCGCAAGAAATTTTTCCCAAGCCGCATCCCACGAGCGCTCAACCACAATACCTGGCCCCCGCCGGCCGCCCGACCACAACCCGTAGCGAGAGACGATTTCCCGACACCCTCACACACCTGCTTCGTGCCTGTCTCGTGGCGCCTCCACACCCTGCCCGTCCCTGTCTCGTCCCGTCGCCGCACCCTGCCCGTCCCTGTCTCGTCGCGCGCCCGATTCAAGGCCACTCGCCCGTGGGGGCGACGGTCTACGAACTCCTGGGCATTCCGCCGGCGACGGTGGTCCACGACCGGCTGAACCGGCCGGTGACGCTCTGCGGCGGAACGCCCATCGAGGCGCTGTTCAGCGGAGCGGCGACGTGAAGTCGAAAAGTTCTCGGCGGAAGCTCAGATCGCCGAGTTTCGCCTGGCCACCGCCACCTCGCTGAACCGCTGCCGCCAGTAGTTCGGGTTGTGGCGAATCTCGTCCATGAAGCGCGCGGCGAGCTGAGACGGCGCATGGTCGCCCTGTTCCCAGGCCTGGACCGCGTCGACGGAGACGCCGAGAAACCGGGCAAAGATCGCCTGGCTGGCCCCGAGGATGCGGCGCGTTTGCTTGACGAGCTTCGAATTGTAGCGCGTCGGTTCGAGATTCAGCGCGACCTTGCGGCACGTGAATCGGGCCGAAAGATCGTCGCGAGATTCGAGCGCCTCGGTGAACTCCGTCAGGCGTTCGATGATCGTGCGTCCCATCTTGCTCATGTGTCTCAGCCTCTTTCGTTCGAGTTCAAACGCCGAACTCCGTGTCAAACTCCGTGTCAGTGGTACGTGCGACGCGACAGCGCTTCGCGCTCTCGTTCGATCAGCGTGCGAACGGCCTTCTTTTCGGCAGGCGTCAAATCTTCTTGCTGGCTTTTCGAGTAGGCGTAAACGAGCACCACAACAGCAAACTCTTCGAAGTACACGTAGCACACTCGCAAAGCGCCTCGTTTTCCCGTGCGCCAACGCGGCGGCGAAAACCTGAGCTTTCGGAGTCCCCCGGTGCCTGGGATTACCTTGCCCCCTTTGGGTCCCGCCATGATGGCGAATTGCAGGGCCAGCAGGTCGTACTCCACGTCCAGACCGAGCGATTCCCAGTCGGCGATGAAGCCGCGCAACTCGATGAACGTCAGAAGATCTTCGGGCTTCACGGCGTTCACCGGTGTGACGGTCGCTGGAACTAGATTATACGATCCAATAGGACAAATGGAATCCAAATACCGAGCGATCTCGAAAAACGCTTTGCTTTTTGTAACCGCTTGTTTTCCAATCAGTTACGTTGGAGAGTTCTTTGGCGGCGCGTTTCGAATCGCGTCCGGCGACATTAGACTGCACTATCGGGGAATAACGCCGCGCCCGAACTGCGAAAGTCCTTCCGGCCACCCCAGTCCGACGACGCGCGCAAGCGAAGAAGAGGAAGAACTTGGGTCTTGCCCGAGGCGACTTCTGCCGCCTGGTGGATGAGCACGGTCCGGCCCTCTACCGGACCGCCGTGCGCCTATTGAACGACCGGCATGAGGCCGAGGACGCCGTGCAGGAGGCGTTTCGCTCGGCCTGGGCCAGCCGGGAGAATTTCCGTCCGGAACAGAGAGGCGGCGCCGGCAGCGCGGGAGCGGGCGAGCGGGCCTGGATGGTGTCGATCCTCCGCCGCCGCGTGGCCGACCACTGGCGAAAGCGGACGCTGCGGGTGGTGGCGGACGAGGACGCCCCGCGCGAGCTGGCGTCGCGGGAAAAGCCCACGGAGCGGGAGCCGTACACGGACGAAGTGCAGGAGGCGCTGGGCCGACTGCCTCCGGAGTGGCGCGAGGCGTTGCTCCTGGTGGTGGTGGCGGAGCTGACCCATCGGGAGGCGGCGGACGAATTGGGCGTGCCCCTGGGGACGGTCCTCTCGCGGGTGTCGCGAGCGCGGGAGCGGATGCGGGAATACTTACTGCAAGCGGCGCGGAAAAGTTGATGGGGAGCGTGTGCTGACGTGACGAAGCCCGGCCGATTGACGGACCACGAGATCGACGCGCGTCTGGCCGACGTGCGCGTGCCGGGCCGTTTCTTGGTGAAGCTCCGTTTGATCGCCGATGGGCCGCAGGCGCTTGGGTTCAACGACGAGGCGGCGGATAGCGAGAGGGGTTCAGCCGACGCGAGCGTTCCCTCTGTCGACGCCGCGGAAAGCGGATCGTGGAACGACGTGCTGACGGGCATGCTGCGCGACGTGCCGGTGCCGGATGTTTTTCTGGACAGCCTCCGAGCCTCGGCCGGGAGCCCGGCCGACGAAGTCTCGCCGGCCCGCGCAAAGCTGCCCAAGGCGCGCCCGCTGCCGGCGGCTGCGGTTGCAGCGCCAGCCGCCGAAGCCGTTTGCGACGAATCGCTCGACCGGCTGCTGCGAAATGTGCCTTTGCCTGAGGGCTTGTCGGCGCGATGGAAGGGGTTGGTCGCCCGGCGGCGGGCCTCGCGCGTGCGGCAGTGGGCCAGTGCGGCCGCGATCGTGGCCGCCGCAACCGTGATGTACGTCGGCGGCTTCTGGGTCGAGGCCGTGCTCAGCGCGCCGGCCGGCGCCGTGGCCGTGGAGGTGTTCCCGGCGGCGGCGCTTGCCTTGGCCGACGAGGAGCCGCTGCTGACGGAAGTCGCGATCGGTCCGCTGGCGGAGCTGGATGCCAACCGCCAGCCCGGTGGCGACGGAGAGCAACGTCCGCCGCGCGAGTTGGAGCCGGCGCCGCGGCTGTTGGCGACGGCGCTTGGCGCTCCTTCGCGGCCGATGGACATGTACTCTCCTGCGCAGCTCTGGCGGGCGGCGCGGCGGCTGGACCGGGGCTCGTTCGTCGCCGGCGGCGTGATCGACGAGCGCGACTGGCTGCCGGAATTGGCGCGCCGGCCGTCCGGGACGCCGGCGACCATTGCTCCCCCGTCGCTTTCCGGCGCCGACTGGCGGTTTTACCTGCGCCACGACGAATGGCCGGCGGTGCCGCTGAGCGGCAGCCTCGACGGCCCGGGCGGATCGCTGCGCATTCCGCTGCGCGTGGCGACCGACAGTTTCGAGCTGGCGCGCCGCTATGTGGCCGAGGGCGATCTGCCGCCGGCGAAGCAAGTCCGCAAGGAGGAGTTCCTGGCGGCCGTCGATTATCGCTACCCGCCGCCGGAGGACGAGGCGCTGGGGCTGCGGACGGCCGGCGGACCGTCGCCGTTCGGCGACCCGGGGCAGTATCTGGTGCAGGTGGGAGTCCAGGCCGCGGATGCGCAAGTCGACTCACGGCGCGATCCGGCCGACCTGGTCGTCGTGCTCGACGTTTCCGGCAGCATGCGCTGGGGCGGCCGGCTGGGGATGACGGCGCAGGCGCTCGGGCAGGCCCTGCGAGAAATGCGCCGCGGCGACCTGGCGTCGCTGGTCGCGTTCGGCGACGACGTGCAGGTGCTGGTCGAAGACGCCACCCTGGACGACCGCGATCTCCTCCGCGCCGCGGCGGCCGCCATGCGGCCGGAAGGTTCGACGGACCTGTCCGGCGGTTTGCACACGGGCTACGCCCTCATGAAGCCGCGGGGCCGCGTGACCTGGGTCAGCACGGACAACCTCTCGCAGCCGCCGATCCAGCGGCGGCTGGCGCGGAGCGTGGTTTTGATTACGGACGGCGGCGTGCTCACGCCGGCCGCGGCCGACGCCCTCGGCGCACTCGTCGAACAAGCGCGGAGCGTCGGCGACATCCGCCTGACCATCGTCGATGTCAATCCCACCGGCGCCACGCCGCGCAAGGAATACGAGCGCCTGGCGCAGGCGGGGGGCGGAAAGGCCGTGACCGCCGGAACGGTTCACGAGGTGCGGGCGGCGATTGTCGAGGCCCTGACCGGCCGGCCGCAGGTCGCCGCCAGGAGCGTCGAGCTTCAAATCACCTTCAACCCGATCTACGTCGAGTCCTACCGCCTCATCGGCCACGACGAGACGCGGGGCAAGGCCGCAGAAGACCGGGACTGGGAGCCGGCGACGTTCGTCGCCGGGCAAAGCGCGACCGCGCTCTATGAAGTCAAGCTGCGGCCGGTCGTGCCGGATACGCATGCCGCGCCGTACCTGTTGCGGGATACGGTGGCGACGGCCACGCTCCGCTGGGAGGAGCCGGACGGCGCCAAGCGGACGGCCACGCAGCGGATCAGCCAGTTGCAGCTTGCCCGAACGTACCTGGAGACGCCGCTTTCGCTGCAGTTTGCGGCCCTGGTGGCGGAGACGGCCGAGGTTTTGCGGGGCTCGCAGTTTGCGAAGCGGAGTTCGCTGGCGGCGGTGCTGGAGCAGGCGCGGCGGGCCGGCGCCGAGCTGCGCCAGCGGCCAGAATTCGCGGAGTTTACTGCCTTCGTGGAGGCGGCCGGCGGCAAACCGAAACGCGGCGGGTCGAAATGACGGCGCTTGGTGGGCCGTGAGACGGGAAAACGTCGGGCGCGGACGCACTTCCGCGCAACTTGTCCGAGGGTCGTTGCTTGTCGTGGGCAAAACCTATAATCTGGACGGATGCGACGGAGTGAGGCGAAACGTGAAGGGGCAAACCCGGAGAGAGAAACCTGGCCTGTCTGGCGCCTGCTGTCGCGGGCGTGATAGGAGCCGGCCCAAGGCGCAGCGCGGTGTGGAAATCGTCCAGGCCCCGGCGATGCGGGCGGACGGCACACGGCGCGTGGCGACTATCGGGCTTCTTCTCAACGTCGAGCGAGGATGACCATGCGACTTCGTTTCTTGGCGGTGGCGGTTTTGGCGACGGCGGTCGCGGCAACGTCGGCCGCGTCAAAGTCGGCCAGGGGGAAGGAGCCGGTCGAGGCCTTCCTCGACGCCCTCCGCACCCGGCAGATGCACGAAGAAGCGGAGATGTACCTGGACGCCCTGGCGACGAACCCGAATCTGCCGTCCGACCTCAAGGAACGCCTGCCGTTCGAGCAAGGCAAGACCCTGGTGGCCAAGGTCACCACGATGACGGACGTCGACTCGGCCATGAAGGAGCTGGACCGGGCGACCGCGAAGTACAACGAGTTTCTCAACGCCAGCCCCAACCACCCCCTGGCCGGCACGACCAAGCTCGAATTGGGAGTCGTGCTGCGGGCGCGGGGCGACCAGTATCTGCGGAATGCCAAGCGGCCCGGCGCGGACAAGGCGTCCCTGCGGCAGAAGGCGCGGGAGCTGTTCAAGCAGGCCGAGGGGATCTTCGACAAGGCCGGCGCCGAGTTCGAGGCGGCCTGGAAGGCGATCACGCCCGAGGCGCAGAACGACAAGGCCAAGGCGCTCCTGCGCGACCAGTATCGGACCGACACGCTGACCGCCTGGATCCAATCGGCCGAATCCACGCACGACCTGGCGCAGACGCACGAGCCGGGCAGCAAAGAGCACAAGGAGACGCTGCAGGCGGCGGCCAACAAGTTCCACACGATCTATGAAAAGGCCCGGAGGCGCATGGGCGGCGTCCTGGCCGGCATGAAGGAAGGCCGCTGCTACCAGGAGATGGGCGAGTTGAAGCGGGCCTTAGGCATCTTCGACGAGATGCTCGCCATGGCCGACGACTTCCGCGAGCTCAAGCCGACGATCCTGCGCTACACGCTGGAGGCCTGGTCGGACCCGGCGCAGGCCAAGCACGAGGAGGCCGCCAAGCGCGGCACCGAGTGGCTCGACGTGGCCAACGCCGTCGAGGCCGATTCGCCCGACGGCCTGGCGGTCCGCTATTACACCGCCTGGCACCAGCACCTGTGGTTTGAGCGGGACAAGGCCAAGCCGGAGTTCAAGAATCAGGTCGATCCCTTCAAGCGGCAGATCGTGGCCCACCTGCGGTTCGTGGCGGACCGCGTGGGCGAGTTCCAGCGGCCGGCCAAGGAGCTTTTGGCCAAGTATCGGCCGAACTACGACCCCAACCAGGTGAACACGTTCGCCGACGCGCGGGAATTCGGCAAGACGAACCTGGACATTTATCAGCAGAAGGCGGTGGAGATCGAATTGGAGCAGGCCAAGGGCGCAAACGCCGATCCCAAGGTGCTGTCCACGCTGGAGAAGGAGCGCCTGGACGCGATGGAAGCGGCCATCAAGTTCTACTCGCTGGCGCTGGTCAAGGCGCCGGCCGAGGAAGAGCCGCCGCCGATGGACGAGGTCAACACGATCCGCTATCTGCTGGCGTTCCTTTATTACCAGCTCGAACGGCCCTATGAGTCGGCCGTCATCGCCGAGTTCGTGGCGGAGCACTATCCGCAGTCGCCCCAGGCCAAGGACTGCGCCAACATCGCCATGGCGGCCTACAGCCAGGGATACTACGACAGCCGGGCCGACGAGCGGCAGTTCGACACCGAGCAGATGGGGCGCGTGGCGACGCTCATCACCAAGAACTGGCCCAACGACGAGCTGTCCCACACCGCCTGGCTGACGCTGGGCCAGATCGCCATCGACGAAGACAACCTGGAAAAGGCCAAGGAGTGCCTCGACAAAATCCCGGCCGACTCGAAGCAACGCGGCGACGCCGACCTCAAGGCCGGCCACGCCATCTGGAAGCGATACCTCACGTCGCTGCGGCAGGACCCGCCGCCCGATGCCGCGCTCCAGGACGCCCTGCGCAAGGAGGCGGAGTCCAAGCTCCGCGCCGGGGTCACGTCCAAGCGCAAGGAGCTGGGACAAGGCGAGCCGACGCTGGCGCTTCTGGCCCGCGAGCTGGACCTGGCCGCGATCCTCGTCAAGGACCGCGCCCCGGAGGCCCTGCAAATCCTCTCGGCCCCCAACGGCTGCCTGGACCTCGTCAAGAAAAATCATCCCGTGACGCAGGAGAACCCGCTCTTCCCGCGGGAAACCTATAAGGCCGCCCTGCTGGCCTACGTGGCCGTGCAGAACATCGAGCAGGCCGAGTCCATGATGCAGGAGCTGGAGAAGCTGGCCCAGGGCCCCGACGCCGACAAGCAGCTCGTGCAGATGTACATTCAGTTGGGCCGCGACCTGGAGGACCAGGTCCGCGGCGAAAAGGACCCGGCCAAGAAGGAGGTCCTCACCAAGGGCTTCGAGGTGTTCCTCAAGCAAATCATGGCCAAGTCGGACACGCTGAACACACTGGCCTGGGTGGGCGAGGTGTTCTTCTCGCTGGGAAGTTCGCAGGGCGGCACAAGCCGCGGCAAGCAGCTCATGGGCCAGGCGGCCGCCACCTACGAGCGGATTCTCAAGCACAAAGACCTCAAGCCCGAGAACCAACTCTTCTACAATCTGCGCCTGGCGACGGCCCGGCGGCAGACGGGCGAGTTCAAGGCGGCGGCGGAAATCCTCTACGCGATCCTCAGCCTCGAAAAGCACAACAAAGTCCTCGACGCGCAGCGCGAAGCGGCCACGACCTACCAGGAATGGGGCGACGCCGAGAAGAACCCGTTCTATTACCAGACGGCCATCGCCGGGTACCACGACAAGAACCTGAAGCGGAAGGTGCTCTGGGGCTGGGCGGAAATCTCCGTGCGGCTGCAGCGCGACAAGGACCGCAGAGACGTGTTCCACGAGGCGCGGATCAACATCGCCGACTGCCGGCTGAAGTGGGCCCTCTGCCCCCAAAGCGCAACCGGCAAGGCCGACCTGCTCAAGAAAGCGGCCAACGACATCGCCGTCGTGCACCGCTTCGACAACGCCCTGGGCGGCGCGACCTGGCGGCCCAAGTACGACCGGCTGATGCAGGACATCCAGCGGGCGGCGGGGCAGCCGCCGGCCGGCGTGCGCGTGCTCGACGAAGAGGCCGCCCGAAAGAAGGCCGCGGCCGCCAGCACGGCCAACAAGTAATCGGCGGACCAAGATCGCAAAAACCCTCAACATTAACCACACGACGGCCCGCGGCAGCTTACTCCAATGACGCGAAATGCCGTCGCCTTTTTCCAGGAGAGTGTCATGAAAGTCCGGTGGGCTCTGGCGGTCGGGTTCAGCCTCTTGCCGTCGCTGGCGCTGGCCATCGACGTGGTGAAAACGTCGGACAGCAAGTCCACCGCCGGCACGCTGCAATCGGTGACGCGCAACGAGATCGTCATCCAGGACACCGACCAGAAAGAAGTGAAGATCGAGGTGAACCGCATCGACTCCATCCGGTTCCACCAGGAGCCGACCATGATGGGCCAGGCCCGCTCGGCCGTCGAGGAGGGGAACTACGACCAGGCGCTCAAGCGGCTGGCCAACGAAACGCTGGACCCGGCCAAGATCGAGCGCCTGGAGGTGAAACAGGAGCTGGAGTATTTCAAGGCCCGCTCGCTCGCCGGGGCCGCCCTGGCCAGCGGCCAGGTGAAGGACCTCCGCGAGGCCGGCACCACGATGATCAAGTTCCTCACGGAATACCCCACCACCTGGCGCTATTACGAGGCGCAGCAGGTCATCGGCGACCTGCTGCTGGCCGTCGGCGAAACGCAAAAGGCGATCGACGCCTACAAGACCATCGAGGCAGCGCCCTGGGACGACTTCAAGATGCGCGGGGCGGTCTATCGCGGGCGGGCGCAGCAGCAGGGCAAACAGTTCGACGCGGCGCTCAAGACCTTCGAGTCCGCCCTGGCCCTGGGCGCCGGCAAAAAGGACCCGCTCATCGAGGCCCAGGTGCTCGCGGCGACCGTCGGCAGGGCCGCCTGCCTGGCCGAGACCGGCAACGCGGACGAGGCCGTCAAGATCGTCGCCGAGGTGATCGAGTCGGCCGACCCGGAGAACAAGGAGCTGCACGCGGTGGCGTTCGTCACGTTGGGCAACTGTTACGTGAAGGCCAATAAGCCCAAGGAGGCGCTCCTGGAGTTCTTGAAGGTGCACCTCCTTTACAACACGTATCCCAATTACCACGCCGAGGCGCTGTATAACTTGAGCCTCTTGTGGCGGCAGATCGGCAAGACGGACCGGGCCGACGAATCGCTGAGGATGCTCCAGGAACGTTATTCCGGCAGCCAGTGGGCCAAGAAAGGGCAGGGTTAGTGGTAGGACGGCCTTTCCAGGCCGTCATTTCGGCGACTGGCCCGGAAGGACCGTCCTACAAGTGAAATGAGCCAAAACGCGGTTGCTTTACGGGCGCGACACGGCGAGTTAAACTTGAAATTTCGCGGCGAGATGGGCACAAGCGGCACATCCAACGGACCAACCAGGGCGGACTTTTGAATTGATGGGAGTCGACGATGCGCGAGCAGAGAAAGTGGAGTCGGGCGGGAGTGGCGGTGGGCGGCCTGTGGCTCGCCGCGTGTGCGGCGTTCCTGGCGATCGGCCTTTTGGCGGACTCGCCGGCGCACGCCCAGCCCCCGGTGGCGCCCCAGGCGCCGGCGGGGGGCGCGCCCGCGGCGGGCGCTCCGGCGGCCGCAGCGCCGGCCGGCCAGGCCACGCCGGGCACGAAAGCGTCCTCGCGGAGCGCCCTGCGCTGGCTCTACGACGCGCTCAAGCTGCGATACACGATCGCTTTCTTGTTCCTCTCGTTCAGCCTGGTCGCCCTGATGGTGATGAACATCCTCTCCGCGCGGCGCGACAACATCGTGCCCCTGCCGCTCGTCGAGGCCTTCGAAGCGCACCTCAACGAGAAGCGCTACCAGGAGGCCTACGAGATGGCCAAGGCCGACGAGTCGTTCCTGGGACGCGTCCTCTCGGCCGGGCTGGCCAAGCTGCAGTCGGGCTACGACAAGGCGCTGGGCGCCATGGCCGAAGTCGCCGACGACGAAAACATGCGCCTGGAGCACCGCTTGAGCTACATCGCCCTGATCGGCACGCTCTCGCCGATGGTGGGCCTGTTGGGCACGGTGGACGGCATGGTGCAGGCCTTCGGCGTGATTGCCGAGAGCGAAACGCAGCCCAAGCCCTCCCAGCTTGCCGCCGGTATCGAGACGGCCCTGGTCACGACGCTCATCGGATTGCTGTTGGCGATCCCGGCCATCGCCGTCTACAACCTGCTGCGGAACCGCATGGCCCGCCTCGTGCTCGAGGTGGGCATCATCAGCGAAGGGCTGATGAGCCGGTTTGAGACCGTGGGCGTCAAGAAATAGCCGGCCGCCGGAACGCCCGTTCCGGCCCGTTCCCGAACCACCAGGCCCCCGCGCAGCGGGGGCCGCCGAATCACGCGGGGTCGTGCCATGAAAGTCAAAAGCGGCGCGCCGATGGCCGAAGGCGACATGACGCCGATGATCGACATGACGTTCCAGCTCATCGCCTTCTTCATGATCCTGATCAACTTCAACGAGGCGATCATCGACGAACGCATTCAGCTCCCCAAGAGCGAGCTGGCCCAGCCGCCGGACCAGCCCACCGACGAGCCGATCACCATCCAGCTCACCAAGGACAACCTGCTGATCTTCTCGGGCGACGTGGTGCCCGTTGCGCAGCTCCGCGGGCTGCTGACGAACGAAAAGAACTTCCTGGAGCGGAAGAAGGACCTCGCCACGGGGCGGACTAAGAAGGCGGCCGACGCCACGATATTCATTCGGGCGGACAACCGCGCGAAGTCGGGCGTGGTGCAGCAAGTGATCCAGGATTGCATGCAATTGCAATTCGAGAAGTTCGCGCTGCGCGCGGTCCAGGAAAGCAAGAACGAACCCTAGGCCCAAGCAGGGTGGAAGCCCCATGGCCCATCGACCCAAACGGCACTCGCCCGACAAGATCCCGCTGGAGATGACGCCGATGATCGACGTCGTGTTCCAGCTTTTGATCTTCTTCATGCTCACCTTGAAGATCGTTGCGATCGAGGGCGACTTCAACATCAAGATGCCGCTGGCGCCGTCGGGATCGGACATCCCGGAGCTCGACCTGCCGCTGACCGTGCGGCTTTCGGCCGTCGGCGGCGACAAGGTGGCGATCGAGCTGGACGGCAAGGCGCTCGGCAGCTTCGCCGAGCTGCGCAGCGCCGTGATCGAGAAGGTCGGCTACAACACGGGCGAGGACTCGCCGGCCGCCAAGCAGGAGGTCGTGCTCGACGTGGATTACGACCTCCACTATCGCTACGTGATCGACGCCATCACGCACGTCCGCGGGGCGCCGACCTCCGAAGGCAAGTTCGTGCCGCTCGTCGAAAAAATCCGCTTCGGGCAGCAGCGCGCTCCCGGCGCAGCCGGGGGATAATTTTGGGCGGCACTCTCCGAGCGGCGCGTGGCTCCGAACAATCGCTTCGGAGGTCGATAGACCGCGGCCACGGCGCTCTCTTCGGCGCCACGTTCCAAGGGCGCGGCCCATGGCCGGTGCGGACCGTCGACGCGGCCGATGGACGGATCGCGCCGAAACCCCGCGCCGACAACCCCAAGCCCAGCGGTTATGATGAATCAAAACGCCACCTTGATATCCCACCCCGCCGCGCCGCCGGAGATGGAATGCCCGCCCGCCTGAGCCAGTTCGCCGCCAACCTCAGCGTCGAGACGGCGTTCACCGTCCTGGCCGTCGCCAAAAAGCTCAAGGCCGCGGGCAAGGACGTGATCGAGCTGGAAATCGGCGACAGCCCCTTCCCTTCGACCGCCTCCGCCAAACAGGCCGGCATCGCGGCCATCCAGAACGACCAGACGCACTATTGCCCGTCGGCCGGCCTGCCCGAAATGCGCCGGGCCGCCGCTGAGATGATTGAGCGCGAGTACTCCGTCGCGGTCGGGCCGGAAAACGTCGTCATCGGCCCGGGGGCGAAGGTCTTCGAGCTGCTCTTCGCGATGGCATTTCTCGATTCGGGCGACGGCGTGCCCGGCTTC
>JACOUI010000370.1 GCA_016177915.1 Planctomycetia bacterium | reverse complement strand
GGTGAGAAGAACCAACACTCTGGGAGGGAGAGCCTTTTTGCTGCAAGATCAGATGTGCCTTGCGGCGTGAAGTGATAGCGTTTTTGCGGAAAGTGCAGGCCTTAATCGATCCGCCAGTTCATTCGGGATTGAAAACTCGTCGCCGCGATCTGGACTTGGAGGCAAGCCAGGGTAAATCGTCGCAAAGCTCTTATGAGGCTTCTGCGGAGGCTTGGCTTTTTGGCGTCGGCGGGCCTTGGGCATTCCACCATCCTGCCCGCCCGCCAGCCGCATTTCAATCATTTTCCGTGCCGTTCTGCAAAATTCCGGTTTGAGACTTTATCACTACTCGAATTCGCCGGTCCACGCCGCGACAGCCGGGGGAGCGGGCGCAGCATCGCTCATTGCTTGCCCGCCACGACGACCTTCTCGAACTTTCCAAAGATCATCCGGCCGGCGCTCGTCTGCAGGACGCTCGTGACGCCGATGTCCACGGTCTGCCCGACGTGGTCGCGGCCCGCCTCCACCACGACCATCGTGCCGTCGTCGAGATACCCCACGCCCTGGCCGAGTTCCTCGCCCGCCTTGACGACCGCCACCCGCAGGTGCTCGCCGGGCAGAAACACCGGCTTGAGGGCGTTGGCCAGGTCGTTCAGGTTCACGACCCCCACCCCTTGCAGCCGGGCCACTTTGTTCAGGTTGTAGTCGTTCGTGACGATCTTCCCCTCCAGGTGCTTGGCCAAGAGCACCAGCTTCATGTCCACCGGCTGCCCGGCAAACTCCGGCAGCTCGCGGTCGTAGACCTGAAAATCGACGTCGGGGATGGCCCGCAGGCGGTTCAAGATGTCCAGCCCTCGTCGGCCGCGGCTGCGCCGCAGGCGGTCCGAGCTGTCGGCGATGCTCTGCAGCTCGGTGAGCACGAACCGCGGCATGATGAGCTGCGTCTCGAAGATCCGCGCTTCGACGACGTCGGCGATCCGCCCGTCGATGATCACGCTCGTGTCCAGGATATGCGGCCGCAGCCCCTTCACCTCGCGCGCGAACTCGACGTAGGGAATGATGAAGCGGAAGTCGTTCCGCGTCTGCAACAGCACGCTGATGCACAAGTAGCAAAGGACCATCCCCACCACGAACTTCACGGCCTTGGTCCACGCCGCCGGCTCGCCCGTCCCGGTGGGAAACGCCAGCAGGTCCAAAAACGGGTCGAGCGCCAGGCCGGTCACGTACGTCAGAAACAGCCCCACGATCAGCCCGAAGTACACCGCCGACACCGTGTCGATGTTCTTCCGGCGGAAGGCCATGTCGGCCAGGATGATGGCGGCGGCGATGCCCATCACCACGAAGAAGGCCGCGTACTGCGCCACCGCCGAACTGGCCAGGTTCGGCTGCTTCATGATGACGTAGATGCCCACCGCCCCCGCAAAGAGCAGGAAGAAAATCCGCAGGATCAGGAGCGTCCAGTTCGGCATCGGCGAAAGCAGCGCTCAGGCAGGACGGCGGCGGTTTTGGCCGCCGCCAAGACGGCGGGGCAGGATTCGTTCGCGGATTCCCATACTAACCGCGCGGCGGGCGAAAACCTAGCCGGCGCCGCCGCGGCGCGCCGAATCGGCGCCCGGCGCGGAGCGCGGGCGATTTCGCCTGCAAGACCGCGGCGGTCGGCCGGACGTCTACTCCGAAAACGCCGCGTCGAAGGCGCGGCGGCTGGGCGTGAAGTCCAGGTGCTTGACGAACTCGCAGGCCTCGCGGGCCCCGTGCTCGCGGTCCATCCCGCTGTCTTCCCATTCCACCGACAGCGGGCCCTGGTAGTTCACGTCGTTGAGCGCGCGGACGATCTCCTCGAAGTCCACGCCGCCGCGGCCCGGCGAGCGGAAGTCCCACCCCCGCCGCGGGTCGCCGAAACCCAGATGGCTGGCAATGATGCCGGAGCGGCCGTCCTGCTTGACGATCGCGTCCTTGATATGAACGTGATAAATGCGGTCGGGAAAATCGCGAATGAACTCCACCGGATCGACGAACTGCCAATGCAGGTGGCTGGGATCGAAGTTGAAGCCGAACTCCTCGCGGCGGTCGACGGCCTCGAGCGCCCTCTGGGCCGTGTACAGGTCGAAGGCGATCTCCGTCGGGTGCACCTCCAGCCCGAACCGCACCCCGCACTCCCCGAACACGTCGAGGATCGGGCTCCAGCGCTCGGCCAAGAGGTCGAAGCCCGCGTCGATCATGGAAGGCGGCACAGGCGGGAACGAATAGTTCAGGTGCCAGATGCTGCTCCCCGTGAAGCCGTTGACGACCTCCACGCCCAGCCGCTGGGCGGCGCGGGCGGTGTTTTTCATCTCTTCGGCGGCGCGCTTGTTCACGCCGGCGGGATTCCCGTCGCCCCACACGTACGGCGGCAGGATCGTCTTGTGGCGGGCGTCGATCGCGTCGAGCACGGCCTGGCCGACGAGATGATTGCTGATCGCAAAGAGCTGCAAATCGTAGCGCTCGAGCAGCTCGCGCTTGGCCGGGCAGTAGCCGTCGCTGGCCAGCGCCTTGTCCACCTCGAAGTGGTCCCCCCAGCAGGCCAATTCCAGGCCGTCGTAACCGAAGTCCTTGGCCTTGCGGCAGACGTCTTCCAGCGGCAAATCGGCCCACTGGCCGGTGAACAGCGTGACGGGGCGAGGCATACGGCGCACTCCTCGGGTGTTTGGCGAGCGGCCCTCTCCCTCCCCCCTTTGCGCTCGGAGGGTCGGGGTGGGGGGTCGAACCGAAAAACGTTGGGTTTTTCATTCTGCCAAATTCCCCGCGCGCCGCAAGCATGGCGCGCCGATTTCTCCCGCGCGACGGGTGCCGCTGGTGCCACTCGTGCCATCCCCTACCATCCATGTCGGGTGCCACGCCCTGAGCGCGCTCGCCAATGGATCAGCGATAGCCCGTGACGCGCCATCCATCTGGCGATCATGCTCAAATCACCAAGCGAAGGGCGTGCCCGGAACGCGGCCTCCTTCCGCCCGCGCACGCCCTTCGCGAGCGGCGCTACGCACGTCCCTTTGGCAATGCGCGCAGCACCACCCAGGCTTTCCTGCTCGCAACCATGCTCAGGGCGTGCCACCCGGGTTGTGCCGCTTCTCGTTCAAAGCGGTCGGCGCGCCGGGAGACGAGTACGAGATTTCGACGACCTTGCGGAACTCGTCGCGGGCGAGCTTGCCGGACGCCACGTCGTCCAGATGCGCCTTCGTGGCCGAGACGACGAGTCGCGGCGGCAGCACCGGCTCCGTGTCGGCCGATTCCTCCTTCGCCCGCTCCGTCGCCTTCAACACCAGCGCGTCGATCAGTTTCTGCCGCTTGTCAGCGGATTTCTCGTCCAGGAAGGCCTTGACCTCGTCCGGCGTGGGCAGGAGTCCCACGATGTCCAGGTAGGTGCGCCTCAGGAACGTCTGGTCATCCCCGATCTGCAAGGTTCGCCAGGCGGCGATCTTCTCCAAGAGCGCCTTGGCCTCCTCGTATTTCCCGGCGCCGATCATAGCCTGCGCGGCCTTTTCGAGGACCTTGACCTGGTCGGCCTTGAGCTTGGCGGCGTCCAGCGCTTTCAGCACGTCGCCACCGGCCGAAAGATCGATCGCCTTCTGGAACTCCTCGATCGCCTTGTCGAACTGGCCCTGGCGGAAATGAAGGTCGCCCGCCAGCTCGTGCTCGTTCTGCTCACCCTTGGTGACGTCGCTGAATACCCTCGTCTCGCCCTCCGCGATCCAGCGCCGCAGGATCAGTTCGTCGATCGGGTTGAGCGGCCGCTTGAGCTGGCTCGATTCCGCCTTCCTGACGTCTCCCACGGCTTTCGCGTGTACCGCCCAGTTCAGGCGCGGGTCGACGCTGCCGCGAAACGTAATGGCGATGGCCACCCGTTCCGTCGGCGCCAGCCGCCGAAAGTTGTGGCCGTTGTCGCCCAGAAGTCCGATCAACTGCTCGACGAGGTCGGCCCGCGTCGGCAGAGGCTGCGGCTCAGCGGCGGCGGCCTTTTCATCTTCGGCCCCCTGCCCGCTCAGCTCGCGGCGCGTCTTCTCCCAGTTAGTCAACGGCCGCGGCGCCCCAACGGGCGACGGCGCCGCACCCTGCGGGCCACCGTCGCGAAGCCGCGGCGCCTCGAGCTGAAACACCACTCCGTAGCCGGCCAGATGCGTGGAAAAGACGCTCCGGACGGGGAACAATTCCTTGCCGGAGTGTACGGCGTCGTCGGCAGCGAAGTACCTGGCGAAGACGTGCGCGTACTGATCGCTCGCCAGCATTGCGTCGACCCACTTGTCGTACGGCACGGAGTCATCCAGCCCGCTCATGGCGCGGCGCTCGCCGAGGCGGGCGGCCCCCATGCCGTGGCACTGGCCGCAGTACTGGGAGGTCACCGTTTGGTAGCGGGCGTAAAAGCGGTTCAGGCCGTCGTGCAGGATGCGGCGCATCACCTCCTGATCTTCGGCGCGCTCGGTGGCGCTCTCCTGGGCCTCGGCATCCACGGCGCGCTGCGCGATCGCCACGGCGCGCCGCAGGTCGGTTTCGGATTCGTCCGGCGACGGGGGCGCCTGCGGCCGGGCCGTGCCGGCAACCAAGAGGACCGCAAAGGCGGCCAACAGCAAACGCATCGAGGTCATGGGAAGCTCCTATTCGTTGGGGACGTCGACTTCGCCGCCGCGGACCGGCGACGCGGGACTCGTCGAGGCCAGCCTCGCGGCCCAGGAATTCAACTGTTTCACGTCGCTCGTCACGACCGCCAGGCGCAGGCGGTGCAGCTCCTCGCTGGACCGCAGCTCCCGCAGTTCTTTCATCAAGTCGGAAAGCTGCTCCGACGTCCGTCCTTCCGAGGCCACGGCGTCGGCCGAGATGAGCCCCAGGACCTTTTCCTGATGGTCCAGGCGCTGTTGCAAGCGCCGGATGAGCGGCCAAGGGTCGTCCGTCGCCGATGCGACGACTTGCTGCGGACCTTGCGGATTGGCGCTCGAAGCGGTCGTCGGCTGTTGCCGATTGCCCCAAACAAGCGCGATGCCGCCCGCCGACGTTTCCACGCGCAGGCCGGCCGTCCAACCCACCAGCAGCGTCGCCGCCAGCGCGGCGGCGGCCAGGGCCGCTCGCCGCCAGCCTTTCCCTTCGCGCTCGGCGTGCCGGCCGGCGGCCAGGAGCACGGCGGCGGCCGGAAGCTCCGGCCGCTCCGGCCCGGCCACGCCGCCCAGCATCGCGCGCGCCTCGCCGAGCGCCGCCAGCTCGTTGCGGCACGCCTCGCACGCGGCAAGGTGCGCCTCCAGGTCCGCCGGCGTGGCGTCCGGCGACTCCGCCCCCTCGGCGTAAACGAGGTCCAAAAGCCGCTCTTTCGCGTCGTGGCAGTTCATGGCGGTTCTTTCCTCTCGGACGTTTCCCGATCGACGATGCCCCGCCGCAAAAACTCGCCGCGGAGCTTCAACAGCGCGGAATGAACGCGGGCCTTGAGCGTGCTTTCCGGAACGGAAAGCACGCCGGCCATCTCGGAAAAAGAAACCTCGCCGAACTGCCGCAGCACGAGCGGCTCCCGCAGCTCCTCCGGCAGCGCGGCCAGCGCTTCTTCGACGGCGCGGGCGGTCTCGGCCTGGTCCAGCCGCGCCGAGGGCGGCTCGGACGCGCCGGCCAGGTCCTGCTCCGAAAGCGGCGATGGCGGCGGCCTGCGGCGGCGGCGGCGCAAATAATCGCGGGCGACGTTCACGGCGATCCGGTAGATCCAGGTGGAGAAGGCGAAATCGCTGCGATAGCGCTCCGCGCCGCGGACGACGCGCAAGAAAACCTCCTGCGCCAGGTCGTCCACGTCGGCGTGCCCGTTGAGCGACGCCGCCGACCCGCCCGCCAGGCGCGCCAGCACGTGCGCCACCTTGCCCTGCCAGCGGCGCACAATTTCTTCGAGCGCCGCGGCCTCGCCGCGGCGAAAGCGCTCCATCAGCTCATGATCGGAGGAGGGCATGGCGTGCCAGGGACGTCCGCGGCCGGTGCTTTGGGCCGCGCGGCGCATTGGCGGCGGGAAAGGGCGCTACGGCGCATTCCCTTCCAGACCAATTACACGACGAGGTCGGCCGCGCGGACAAGAAATTCAGCAGAAAAACTGTAGCAGGCACACTCCGTGTGCCGTCGCCTTCCCCGCTTGCGGGGAGGGGCGGAGTGGGACACGGACCAACCTTCGCCCGCCTGGGCTTCCCGTGCCTGCGCCGAGCCGCTACTCGCCCAGGATCCGCTCCGTGTCGGTCTTGATGTTCGACATGTAAATCCGCCACTCGCTGTCCAGCTCCGCCCGCCGGTCACCGAAGCACTCGTTGAAGACCTCCGTGAGGATCTCGGGGCTGAGGGCCGTGTCGGGCGGGAACTCGCCCAGCCGCTGGTAGAATTTCACCAGCTCGGTCGGGTGCCGCTCGACGAGGAAGTGCGTCAGCGCCCAGGCCTGCGCATAGCCGTGCAGGACCGCCCCGATCCCGGCCGCGTGGTCGAAGATCTTGTCACCCACGATGAAGTCGATGTTGGAGTGCTCGCGGTCGTTCTCCAGGGCGCGGTAGAACGTGAGCCGCTCCTCGTTGGCGGCACCGATGCCGGCCCAGGTCGCGTCGCCCGGCGCCTCGAAGTACGTGGCCAGCCCCTCGTGCACCCAGGCGGGGATCAGCACGTGCCGCGGCAACAGGCCCGTGTTGGACGCCATCTGGTGCGTGCACTCGTGGCTCACCACCGTGATGTCGGAGTTTTCCTGGTCCACCGCCAAGAGGAAGTCCAGCGCCCGCAGGAAGCGGACAAATTCCCCGTCCTTGGCCTTGGCCGCGTCGCGCTTCATTTCAGGCAACTTCGACCGCAGCTTCTTGATCCCGTCGCTGCGCGTGCCGTGATCGAAGAAGAAGCTCACGTTGACGCTGGGGACGTAGAATCCCGACGCGCTTTGCAGGCTGGGGTCCAGGCTGGTGGCGAACGACAGGTAGTTTTTGTAGTCGTTGAACAGCACGACCAACAACCGCTCCTGCGGGATCTCCATCTGCACGCCCATCGACTTGAACTTGAGCAGGAACGTCTGATAAACCAGCTCCAGCAGTTCCAGGCGCGCCTGCCCGCGCGGCTTCTTTTGCCACTCGTTGTCCGAATTGACCTTGGCCGGAGTGTCGTGCAGGAGCAGGAAGTGGTTGCTCACGTCGACGCGCATGTTGGGATTGCGGACGATCTTTTTGATGTAGGATTCCTGAGCGGCCTGGTCGGCCGTAACCGGCTTGTCGATAACGTCCGCCTTGAACTGCTTGAGCTCCTTGCACTTGTGGTTGGGATCGACTTTCAGCGCCTCGTCGACCGCGAGCCAGAACTCCTTGAGCATCCCGCGCTGCAGCGCGTAAAGCGCCGCGTTGTACATCTCGTCGGCGTTCTTCGATTGCTTCGCCTTATCGAGATCCTTGGTGAAGACGTCCCTTGGAGGCTTCACCTTGTGCTGCTTCTTGATGTTCTTCGAATTGAAGTACAGGATTCCGAGCGCGTGCGTAAACGTAGCGCTGCGCCCAGGATTGATCTTCACCGTGCCCCAAAGCTGCATGTCGATGCCGAACTCGTCGAGGTAGATCTCGATCAAATCCGCCCGGGCCGCGCCGGCTGGCAACAGCACGGCAAACACCGACGCCAGGGCGATCGCGGTGAGAATTCGTTTCATGTCTCCTGCCTCCACACGAGAAACGGAAGATGCCTGCAGCGTTTGGGAGATGATTCGTCGATCGTTCCACGTTTCGGCCCGCGCGTCAAGCGCGAAGCCGCAAATCTCCGCCAATCCTAAGCTCTTCGTCGCTTCACGGCGCCGAGGGGAACTTTTCCAGCGGCTTCCCGGCGTCCTTCAGGTCCACCGTCTCCTTGCCGTGGATCGTCACCAGGGCCCGGAACAGCTTGGGATCGATCTTGGCGGAGATCACGCGCACGGAGCCGTCCGCCATGGCGGCGTAGGCCCCCGGCTCCGCAAGGCCCGCGGAGCCAAAGCCCGTCGTCTCGTTGAAAAACGGCTCCCCGGCGGCGCGGATCGTCGAGCCGCCCCCCTGGCACCAGGGGTGCTGCAGCTTGCCGTTGCCGATGAGCAGGATCGTCTGCGCCAGGCCGTCCGTGATCTCGCTGGGCCGCGCGACCTGCTTGTAGCCGAAAATGCCCGCCCGGGGGTCGCTCCGCGGCCACGTGGCCGGGTTGTCGTTGAGCTTGTCGCGGACGCCCGAAACGCCCACGAAATGCGTCAGCGGCAGGCCGGCGCCGCGAATGCCGGTCCAGACCTTGTTCTTGTCGGCGGGGTTGAGGAACTCGGGGATGGGGTTCATGGCCACCGCCACGTTTCCCCCCTCGTGCCAGGCCTTGTCGAAGTCGATCTGGTCATAGAGTTCCTGGTGGCCCAGGTGCGGCAAAAGCTCCACCATCCAGCCCCAGTAGTTCACCTCCGGGTGATTCTCATCGAGTTGCCGCACGCCGACGGTCTTGTCGTTGACGGTCTGCAGCCATTGGACGGCGGCCGCGTGGAGCGCGACGTTCGCCGAGCCGGCCAGCCGGAACGACGTGACGAACCGCTGGGCGTCGTCGGCGCTGAAACCCGACTGCGGACCGATGCAGAACAGCTTGTAGATCTTCTGCTGCGTCGCGTAGGCGCGAATGTGCACCGACCGCGCCTCACCGTTGACGGAGCCGTCGAAGACGATTTCCTCGCCGCGCGCCGAGCCTTGCGTCACTTCCGTGCGGCTCTTTTGCTGGCCGCTCATCGTCGACAGGTATCCGTCGAACTCCTGCCGGATCGACCCGACCGCGGTGGTGTCGCCCTGCTTTACGTCGACGACCTGAACCGTGTACGCGACCCCGTCGGGGCTCCTGAACTGGACCTCATGGACCTTCACGCCGTCGCGCTCTTCGGTCTTGGAAGTCGCCTTGCCGGGGAACGAGACGGAATAGCCGTGCTCGCTGGACGTGTACTGCTCCCACGTGCCCTGGCCGCCGCCGGTGATTTTGAAGGAGTCGAGAAACTTGTCGGCGTCGGCCTGGACGAATTTGCCTTCATCGGCGGCGGCGACGAGCATGAAGAGCTTGCCGTCCGTGACGAACAACCTCGCGAGGCCGCGCTGCTTGGGTCCCGACTTCGCTTCGAGACTCACCTCGCGCCCTGGATTCGATCCGGCCGAAACGTCGCGCTGCTGGCTGACGTTGGCATGCTTCTCGAATTCCTTCACCATCGCGTCCATCGCCACCATGCGCGCAGCCGACGGCGTGTTGGGGACATCGACCGCCATGACCGCGAAGTTCATGGCCGACTTTTGAAGCAGCGCCGCCATCCGAATCTGCTGGCCAAACTGCTTCTGCGAATTCTCCTTCGGCGCTCCGGGAAAATCCGCCGCAAAGCCGCTGCCGGTGTACGTCGCCCAGGTGCCGGGAGTGCCAAACGACTCTCCCACGGCGGCGAAAAGCTCGTCGCGCATCGATTTGCCGCCGGACGCGGTTGTGCCGCCCGTCGTCCCGCCGCTCGTTACGCCCGTGTTCGCCGGGCGATTGCCGCCGCCCGCGATGTTCGTGCCGCTGTTGGAGTTCGTCGTGCCCGAATCCTTGAGGAACAGGAAATACACGGCCGCGATGATGCCCAGGACGAGCACGCTGCCCCCGATCAGCCCGCCGACCAAGAGCAACGGGCCGGCCTTCGATTCCTTCTTCTGGGCCTGTTGCGCCGGCACAAGTCCGCCAGGAGCGAACCCCACGCCCAACCCCAACTGGCTGGCGGGCACTTGCGGCATGCCCTGCGGC
>JACOUI010000128.1 GCA_016177915.1 Planctomycetia bacterium | reverse complement strand
TCTCCAGCACGGCCACGACCGTCAGCTACGCCCGGCACACGCGGCAGGCCGCGTCGGGATTGCGCTTGGCGGCGATGGTCGTCGTCATCGCCTCGGCGATGGCCTTTGCGCGCGTGCTCACGGAAATCGCCGTCGTTGCGCCCTCGACGTTCTGGCAGATGGCGCCGCCGCTGGCTGCGATGCTGGTCGCGATGGCGGCGATCGCCGCGGCGATGTTCTTCTTCGCCCGCGGACAGAGCGCCGAAACGCTGGCCCAGGGAAACCCGGCCGAGCTGCTGCCGGCGATGATCTTCGCCGTGCTGTTCGCCCTGGTGACGCTGGGCACGGAGGCGGCCCGCGAATATCTGGGCGCGGGAGGGATGTACGGCGTGGCGATCCTCTCCGGTCTGCACGACGTGGACGCGATCACGCTTTCCACCGCGCGCTTCGTCCGCCAGCAAAAGTTCGACGCCGACACCGGCTGGCGGCTGATCCTGGCCGCCTGCCTGTCGAACCTGGCGATGAAGGGCCTCTTGGCGGCGGTGCTGGGCCAGCGGCGGTTTTTGTGGTGGGTGGCCGTGCCGTTCGCGGCGGCGCTGGCCGTGGGGCTGGCGATCATGGCCTTCTGGCCGCACGTCGGGTAGGGCGTGGGAGCGCCGTCGGCGAATCCCGGCAGTATCTTGACGACGTCGGAGACGACCACATCCAGTCGGCGTGGACGGGCTATAGCGGCGGCCAGCCGATGTTCACGGCGAAGTTCGACTTGAAGCGGAAGTGCGGCGGGAAGAAGTGAGCGCTGCGAGGGAACGCGGGTGGCACGCCCTGAGCATCGTCGGCATGCGGGATCGCGTGCGCCGTTAATCGATGCTGCCGTCGTAATCGCGCTTGAACGAGCATTGCGAAGGGCGTGCCGCCGGCGCGCGAATCGAGCCAAGCGCCGAGGCACGCCCTTCGCGATCCTCATCAAAGCGCATTTACACAGTCAACGCCGCTGATGGCGCAGGCGACTGCCGCGGGACCAACATGCTCAGGGCGTGCCACCCATTTCTCACAGTCAAAACGGGATTTCGTCGTCAAAGTCCGGCAGCGGCTCGCTCGGCTCCGGCGGCGCCAGGAACATTTGCAGACGCTCCCGCAAGTCGGAGCATTTTTCCGCCAGGTCCTCGCGCGATTTGGCGACGTCGTCCAGCGTCTTGCAGAAGCGGTCGAGCACCGGCTCCAGGAGCGATTCCAGCGTCGCCAGGTCGTTCGATTGCGCCACATCGCGCAGGTTGCCGAAGTCGCGCTGCAGGCGATCGATCAGCGCGCGGTCTTCGGTCGGCCGCTTCAGATCGACGATCAGCTCCGCCAGCAGCGTGCCGATCCCAAAGAGGCGCACGAAGACGGGCGTTTCCGCCGTATCGGGCGCGACGTAGCTTGAAACCCAGGGCGAGTCGGGATCCGCGCTTTCCCCGGGGCGCTTGACGCCCAGCCGTTTCAGCTCCTCCTGCTCCTCGTTGAACCGCCGGCTGTACTCCTCGTAGCGCCGCTCCTCTTCCTCCCATTCCGCGCGCGTGCGATGGAAGGAAAACTCGAAGTCCCGGTCCATATTGCAACCGTCCAGGTGCCAGAACATCGGGCCGGAAAACTCGGCCGCCATCGCGCACAGCGGGCAATCCGGGTCGATCACCGCCTCCTTGCCCGACATCGTCTCCGGCATGCGGATGCGCTCGTTCTCGATGACGCTGCGCGGCGTGCGGCCGTGGAATTCGCGTTCCGGCCCGTCGAGCCACACGTCGCGCACTTGCCGGAGCCGCCCGACCTCGGCGGCGATCGCCTCGGGCGACGGCGACGCGGCTCCCTGCGGCGGGGCCTCCGGTGGCGCCCCGCCGACGAACGACCACAAGAGCCGCCGGACCAGGTCGTAGTAGAGGACGACCTCGTGCGTGCCGATGCCGCCGAAGCGGTAGGCGTGCGACGAGCTGTCGAGGGGCCTGACGGGACGGCCCTGCTCGGACCACTGCTGGCAGCGGTCCTGCATGTCCCATTCGATGAACTCGCGATTGACGAGGAGCACGTCCCGCGGGCCGGCGCCGCGGAGGTCGTCGCGCGGCGTGGCCAGCCAGCGGGCATGGATTTGGCGAATGACGTCGTACCGCGGGTCGTCGCAGTTTTCCCAGGGGGGCGCGTCGCCTTCGGCTTCGTTCTGCAGCTCGGCGTTGTCAGCGTCGCCGCCGGAACTCGTTGACTTCGCACCCGCCGCCAGGACCGCCGGCTGTGGCTGGGCAGGTCCGAAGGCCTTCAGCCCTTCGACCGCGATAAACCCCAGGAGCGGCTTGCCGTAGAGCACCGCCCGCGCATCGAGCGGCGGCATCGCCAATCGCTTTTGGCGCCGCTCGTCGGCCCGCTTTCGCCAATCCGGCTCGCCGGACACGAACTCCCAATCGTCGGGCAGATGATACCGGGCGTGCGTCTCGTGGTCGCTGGGGCCGTCGTGAAGGGGGATGTAGCCGTCGCGCTTGGGAGGTTCGTCATCCGCGTTCCACACGACGAGCCGCGCCGCCAGGTCGACGACGACCAGGGGGGAGGCGTTCGTGTCCGACGGGGCGCGCGGCTTGAAGCGGCCGAAGAAACCGTCGCTGTACGGGCGAGCGAACCGCTCCAGGGCCTGCTCCAGCTCCTCGATCGTTTCCGGCTCGGCGGAAAGCGCGGCGACAACTCGCTGGACAAAGTCGGCGCACTTTGGCGCGTGAATCTCACGACGTTGGTCGCGGATCACAAGGCGCGGGCGGGACATGGAGTGCTCCCTGGCGATGGATCAAGGGGAGGGCCGGATCGCAAGGCGCCGTCGACCATCAACTTTCGCAAGTTGCAAGGAGGATCGCAAGAGGCGGCCGCCTCGACGACGCGCCGGCGACGGTTTCGACCGAATGGAGCGCGAACCGCTAAACCTTGAGCAGCTTCCGCAGCACGGTTTGCAGGATACCGCCCTGGCGGAAGTAGTCCATCTCCACGGGCGTGTCGATGCGCACCTTCGCCTGGAACGTTTTCTTCGTGCCCTCCTTGGCCGTCGCTGTCACGGCGATTGTGCTTTGCGGCGCGAGCTTGTCGTTGACGGGAATGTCGTACGTCTCCTCGCCCGTCAGGCCCAGCGACTGCCACGTCTGCCCGGCGGGGAATTCGAGCGGCAAGACGCCCATCCCCACCAGGTTGCTGCGGTGGATGCGCTCGAAGCTGGTGGCCATGACCGCCCGCACGCCCAGAAGGTGTGTCCCCTTGGCGGCCCAGTCGCGGCTGCTGCCGCTGCCGTACTCGGCCCCCGCCAAGACGACGAGCGGCACGCGGCGTTTTTTGTATTCCATGGCGGCGTCGTAGATCGGCATCACATTGCCCTCGGGCAGGAGGCGCGTCACGCCGCCTTCGGTGCCCGGCGCGAGGTGATTGCGGATGCGGATGTTGGCGAAAGTGCCGCGCGTCATCACGCGGTCGTTCCCACGGCGGGCGCCGTAGCTGTTAAAATCCTTGGGATTGACGCCCCGCTCGATCAGGAATTTGCCGGCGGGGCTGGTCTTGGCGATCGAGCCGGCGGGGGAAATGTGGTCCGTCGTCACGGAATCGCCCAGCGCGCACAGCACCCGCGCCGAGCGGATCGGCTCGATCGGGCCCGGCTCGGGCGAAAGATCGACCAGGAACGGCGGCTCCTGGATGTAGGTGCTCGACTCGTCCCACGGATAGAGCTTGCCGCCCTCGACGGGGACCTTGTTCCACTCTTCGTTCGACGTGAAAACGCTCTCGTAACGCTTGCGGAACATTTCGGGCCGGACCATCTTCTTCACGGCCGCGGCCACCTCGTCGCTGCCCGGCCAGATGTCTTTGAGGAACACCGGGCCGTCCTTCCCTTGCCCCAGCGGCTCGTGGACCATGTCGATGTCGGTCGTGCCGGCCAGGGCGTAGGCCACGACGAGCGGCGGGCTGGCCAGGTAGTTGGCCTTCACCAGCGGGTTGATGCGCCCCTCGAAGTTGCGGTTGCCGCTGAGCACCGCGGAGACGACGAGGTCGCTCCCCGTCACCGCCTTGGCCACGTTCTCCGGCAGCGGGCCGCTGTTGCCGATGCAGGTCGTGCAGCCGTAGCCGACCGTGGCAAAGCCGAGCTGATCGAGATCGCGGGCCAGGCCGGATTGCTCGAGGTAGTCTGTCACGACGCGCGAGCCGGGGGCGAGGCTGGTTTTGACGAACGGCTTGACCTTGAGTCCCTTGGCGATGGCGTTCCGCGCCAAAAGGCCCGCCCCGATCATCACCGACGGGTTGCTGGTGTTCGTGCAGCTCGTGATGGCGGCGATGACGACCGCCCCATGGGTAATCTCATGCGTGATCTCGGCCGACTTGCCGTTCGTCGGCACGGACGCCTTCCGGTGCCGAGCGGCGGCATCGAGCCCGAAACCGCGCTGCGCAACGGGCGCTTCGAGCGCCTTGCGGAACGAGTCTTTCATGTCCACGAGGTTGACGCGGTCGTGCGGGCGCTTGGGCCCGGCCAGGCAGGGTTGGATCGTGGCCAGGTCGAGCGTGAGGAACTTTGTGTAGGTCGGCGCCGAGTCGTCGGTGCGGAAGAGGCCCTGCTCCTTGACGTAGCGTTCGACGAGATCGACCTGCTCGTCGCTGCGGCCGGTGCGGCGCAGGTAATCGAGCGTCTCGCCGTCGACGGGGAAGTAGCCCATCGTCGCGCCGTATTCGGGGGCCATGTTGGCGATCGTCGCCCGGTCGGCCAGGCCCATGCTCGACACGCCCGGCCCGAAGAACTCGACGAACTTGTTGACGACCCCCTCGGCCCGGAGGATTTGGGTGCACGTGAGCACCAGGTCCGTGGCGGTTGCCCCCGGCGGCAGGCGGCCCGTCAGCTTGAAGCCGACCACCTCCGGCAGCAGCATGTAGAGCGGCTGGCCGAGCATGACGGCCTCAGCCTCGATGCCGCCCACGCCCCAGCCCAAGACCCCCAGGCCGTTGATCATCGTCGTGTGGCTGTCGGTGCCCACCAGCGTGTCGGGAAACGCGACTTTGCCGGCGTGATCGTCGCCGACGAAAACGACCTGGGCCAGGTATTCCAGGTTCACCTGGTGGACGATCCCCACCGACGGCGGCACGACGCGAAAATTGTCGAACGCCTTTTGCCCCCACCGCAGGAACCGATAGCGCTCCAGGTTCCGCTGGTACTCCATGGCCACGTTGCGCTCGATCGCGTCGGGCGTGCCAAAAAAATCGACCTGCACCGAATGGTCGATGACGAGGTCGACGGGGATGAGCGGGTTGATCTTGGCCGGGTCGCCGCCCAGGCGCTGCATGGCGGACCGCATGGCCGCCAGATCGACGACGCAGGGGACGCCCGTGAAATCCTGCAAGACGACGCGGGCGGGGAGGAAGGGAATTTCGACGGCCGCGGGCGCCTCCCTCCCCCCGCCGCGGGGGAGGGTCGGGGTGGGGGGGAGCGCCGGGGTGGGGGGGGCCGCGTTCCACGCGGCGAGATTCTTGACGTCCGCCTCGGTGACGATGTAGCCGTCGCACTTCCGCAGGGCGGCTTCCAGCAGGATGCGCATCGAAAACGGCAGCGACGCCAACTTCGCGAGTCCCAACTCTTCCAGCCGGGCGAGGCGATAGAAACCGAGCTTGCCCATTCGGGTGGACAGCGTGCTGCGGGCTGCAAACGGATCGATCAAACGCGGGGCCATGCGGGTAAACCTGCTACGAGCGCTGGGGCGTCACGATACCAAAGGATACACCTCACGGTGTGCGGCGCGAATGCCGCGTAGGGTGCCGCGTAGGGTGCGCCGAGTTCTACGAGGCCCACCGCCCGTTGGAGTCCTGTTTGTAGTGGCCGCATTCATGCGGTCCCGGCTCGTCGCGCCCCGCCCGACCCGCTGAAGCGGGTCACTACAAACGCAGGAGCGGATCACTACGAACGGAAGAGACGGCCTGGAAAGGCCGTCCTACGACTCGCTAGAATAACCGGCCGCAACAATCGCCGCCGTCACCCTCTTCTCCCTTCGCCGGAACCATCGACCATGAGCGCAGACGACATCCTCCTCGACGTCGAAGAACGCATGGAAAAGGCCATCGACGTGCTCAAGCACGCCCTGGCCGGCATCCGCACCGGAAGGGCCAACCCCGGTCTCGTCGATTCGCTACGCGTCGAGGTCTACGGCTCCTCGACGCCCATCAAACAGCTCGCCTCCATCGGGGCCCCCGAGCCGACGCAGATCGTCGTCCGCCCCTACGACCCGGGCACGACGAAGGAGATCGAGAAGGCGATCCTGGCGAGCGGGCTGGGGCTGACGCCGATGTCCGACGGCAAGGTCATCCGCCTGAACATCCCGCCGCTTTCGACCGAGGTGCGTCGGAAGCTGGTGGGGCGGATCAAGGAGCTTTCCGAGGAGGCGAAGGTGGCGATCCGCAACGTCCGCCGCGACGGCAACAAGGCGGCCGAGCAGGAGGAGAAGGATAAGACCTTGAGCGAGGACGAGTGCGAACGCGTGCAGGAGGAAATCCAGGAGTTGACCAAACAATACGAAACGAAGGCCGCGGAGATGGCGAAGGCGAAGGAGGCGGAGGTGATGGAGTGAGGCTTTGGAGTGCGACGCCTTTGGACTGCGGCGACTTGTCGCCGCTTTGAGTCGGCGCGAAGTGCCGCGCCGAATGTCAAGGCTTGTCAGACATGCCTGGCAGGACAATCTCGCGCGACTCAAGGTCTCTTGCGAAGAGCAGGCCAAGGATGGTTCGCCATGAGATCGAGGACTCGCATAGCTTCAGCGATTTTAGATTCTGCCATTGCCGAAGAGTCAATTGCGGCTCTGATGAATCGGACAGCTTGAGCGACCTCAGATCATCCAACCCCTGCCAATCGGATGGTGCCAGGTCGACGCGCGACAAATCCATGTGCCGTAGCGACGGAGCGCCCTGGATCGAAAGACGAGTCCGGTTCGCGGCGGCATCTGCCGGAGGCGGCGAAATGTACCTGCCATAGCCCGCAAACGTGAAGTTAGCGAGACTTGGCACATCTCGCACGGTGAACTCGTCGACGTGCTCGACCGACAGTTCGACTGTTTGCAAGCGCGGCAATCGATCGAGTGTTATCGTTCGACACGAGCACTCGTCAATCTGCAATCCCTCCAATTGCGGGAGGGCGTGAACTGCGAGCCGTTCGAGGCCAGACGGAGCGTGCAGCACCACGTTACGAAGGTCGGCGAGGTCTCGAATCTCTAGCGAATCGTCGGGCACGTCGTACCGAAGGTCGAGCTTCCGCAAGCGCGGAAAGCGATTGACAGCGTTCTGCCAAGCCAACTCCCGACATTGGGCTGTTAGCTCTTCGAGCCGATCAAGGGGTGGGGCCGAGTTCCAGAATCGCGCGTAATTCGAACGTACGTCCTCGGGAACGTTTTGGCTCCGATTGCGAAACTCGAGGCGTTTCAATCGCGACCACTCTGAGTCCCTCAGGTCCGGCAACGCGGACTCAATGAGGGTCAGATCTTCAAGAGCTGAGAACTCGACTTCCGGCTGGCGAACGAGTTGTACCCCTTCGCAGCGAAGCCTACGGAGCGCAGACGCCGAGTCGAGCTGAACGCGCGCATTGGGCCAGTGAGTTCCAAAGAATGCTTGAAGCGCAATCGAAGATTCGAAAGACGCGACCTCCAACGATGGGACGTCGACCATTCGGACTTCCGTGAACTCCGATGCCAGCGCAAGTTCGCTTAGCTTCGGGAGATTCCGCAATTCGACCTTGGCGCCGAATGCCTCGATGTCGGCCCGTTTGAGGCACGGCATCTCCGCAATCAGCAGCCGAGGGGGCGTCCCTTGATAGGAAACGTGCAGTTCTTCCACACTCGGCAACCCGCGGATGGTCGCGGAATCCGCCTCGCACCAGATCGTCAAGTCCAGGTCGCGAAGCTTTCGCGCACGAGTCACAAGTTGATCCGAAAGCTCGGCGATGTCGGTCACCCCTTCCAATCGCTCCAAGTTCTCAAGTTCGTTGAGGAGCTCGACGAGTACCTTGGCTTCCGTAAAGCCGATAGTGAGCTTCTTAAGCGCCTTGGCCTTCTTGAGCCGGGCAAAGGCCACAGGGCTGTCCGCGCCCCAGAAGTGGAGGATGGCGAGTTCCTGAAGCTCGGGAAACTCGTCCACCCAAGGGATCTCCTGATCGAGTTCCTGGGATTCGTAGTTCCCCGTGTTCTCGTCGAAGACGATGCTCTCCACGTCGACAATCTGCACGCCTAGGAGGTTATCCACTAAAGCAGGGTACTTGGGCGTGGCCTTGACGTGGCCGCCGAGGTGGGCGATGTGCTTGAGGGCCGCGGCGCGGCGCTTGTGCTTGGGGAGTTCGTAGGACAAAAGCGCGCAGAAGACCGCCGCCACGAGCGTGAGCAACAGCAGCGAGAGGACGCTGAACTGAAGCCAGCGCCGGCGGCGGCGCGGCTTTCGCGCGGGGCCGGGCTGGCCCTTGGTGCTCTTCTGTTCCGGAGCGGCCGACATGCAGATTCTCCGCGGCCGATCGAGGGGCGGGAGGCCCGCAGGATGGGCCGGGCACGAACGGCATCATACCGCGGGGAAGGCGCGGGCTGAAAGGGCGCGGGCAAAGCCCCAGGGAGTGTAGGGCGCGACGGCTAGCTGCCAGTCGTGCCTGCCACCGCCGCGGGGGCGGTGGAGGGCGGACTATCGTTGGGCGTGCCACCGTTACATCTTCGGTGGAGGGCGGAGAGTCGCGGCGCCAGTCGCGCCTACTTCCGCACCACGATCGTCTGACCCGTGCAGTGCCGCAGCGGCTCCTGGCAGACCGCCGCGATCACCTCCGCCACGTCCTCCGGCGAAAGGCACTGCTCGGCGGGATAGTGCGGAAAGACGCCCCGCAAGAGCGGCGTCTCCACCGCCCCCGGCGCGACGCTGTAAACGCGAATGCCCGCCGCCTTGCCCTCCTCGGCCGTGATCCGGCTGAACAGGTTCACCCACGCCTTGCACGGCCCGTAGACCGCGAAACCGGGAAAGGGATCGAGCGACGCGACCGACGAGATGTTCACGATCACGCCGGACTTCTGCCGGGCCATGAGCGGCCAGACGGCGCGCGTGCCGTGAAAGACGGCGGCCAGGTTGATAGCAATGCTTTGATCGAAGTCGGCCTGCGACGTCTTGTCGATCGCCGCCCGCGGCGCGTGGCCGGCGTTGTTCACCAGCACGTCGACGCGGCCGAAGCGCTCTTCGGCCAGGGCGACGAGCTGAGGGACGGCGTCGGCCTGGGCCACGTCCAAAACCAGCGAAACGCAATCGGGAGCGACCGCCGAAATCTCGCGCGCGGCCGCCGCCAGCTTTTCTGCGCGCCGGCCGCAGGTGGCGATCCGGTAACCCAGCGACGCAAACTTCTTTGCCGTGGCCAGGCCGATGCCGCCGCTGCCGCCGGTGACGACGCAAACGGGCGACTCGGACCTGGTCTTGCCGGTCGGAGCTGTGTTCATACGTGTGCTCCGCATCGAGTTCAGAAGCGCCGGCCGTCGGCACGTGCGACATCACTTTACCGCGGCTCGCCCAATCGAGAAACCGCCACGGCCGTCCCGCGAAACGCCGGCAGCAGCCGCGAACCTTTGCGCCTTGGGAACGCTCGCATACAATGCCGGGCACTTCCCGCACCGCGGTCCAAAAACCAGGACACAAACTTGCTTCGCACACACACTTGCGGCGAACTGCGCAAATCGCACGTCGGCCAAAGCGTCACCCTCTGTGGCTGGGTCGACAGCTACCGCGACCACGGCGCGGCCCTGTTTCTCGACATCCGCGACCGCTACGGCAAGGCGCAGGTCGTCGTCGGCCCGGACAACGACCCCGAACTCAAGCAGCTCGCCCGCTCGCTGCGGTCGGAATTCGTCGTGGCCTTCACGGGCACGGTCGCCCCGCGGCCGGAAGGCACGGTGAACCCGAAGCTGGCGACGGGCGAGATCGAGGTCCGCGCGACGAGCCTGCGGATTTTGAACAAGAGCCTGACGCCGCCGTTTCAGCCGGGGGCGATGGACCTTCCCGGCGAAGACCTGCGCCTCAAGCACCGCTATCTGGACCTGCGTAGGCCGGAGATGCAGCGCATCCTGATGCTCCGCCACCGGATCATCAAGGTCATGCGCGACTACTTCGACGAGCTGGGCTTCGTCGACGTGGAGACACCCGTGCTCGGCCGCAGCACGCCCGAGGGCGCCCGCGACTATCTCGTCCCCAGCCGCATTCAGAACGGCAAGTTCTACGCGTTGCCGCAGTCGCCGCAGCTCTACAAGCAGATTTTGATGATCGCCGGCTACGACCGCTACGTGCAGGTCGCCCGCTGCTTCCGCGACGAGGACCTGCGGGCCGACCGGCAGCCGGAGTTCACGCAGCTCGACCTGGAGATGTCGTTCGTCGAGGCGGAGGACGTGATCGGCGTCCTCGACGGACTCGTGGCCCGCGCCGCCCGCGAAATCCTGGGCCTTCAAGTCAAGCTCCCGCTGCCGCGGATGACCTACGACGAGGCGATGGAGACCTACGGGCACGACGCGCCGGACCTGCGCTTCGGCCTGAAGCTGATCGACGTGACGGACGTCGCCCGGGAGTGTGAGTTCCGCGTGTTCAAGGCCGCGGCCGAGAGCGGCGGCCGCGTGCGGGGGATCTGCGCGCCCGGCGGCGCGGCGAAATACTCGCGCAAGGCGATCGACGAGCTGACGGAGTTCGTCAAGCACGACTTCGGCGCGCAGGGGCTCGTCTGGTTGAAAGTCGAGTCCGACGGCGCTGTGTCCGGCTCCGCGGCGAAGAACTTCACGCCGGAGCTTTTGACGAAAATCCGCGAGCGGCTCGAGGCGAAGCCGGGCGACCTGCTGTTGTTCGTGGCCGACAAGTTCGAGGTCACGTGCAAGGCGCTTTACGGGCTGCGGAAGCGGCTGGGGGCGGAGCTTTCGCTCTACGATCCCAAGGCGATGAACTTTTCGTGGGTCGTCGAGTTCCCGATGTTCGCCTACGACGAGGAGGAGAAGCAGTGGGCGGCGATGCACCACCCCTTCACGGCCCCGCGGCCGCAGGACGTGCCGCTCCTCGACACCGACCCCGGCCGCTGCCGCGCGCAGGCCTACGATCTCGTGATCAACGGCTCGGAAGCGGGCGGCGGCACGATCCGCATCCACGACGCCGAGGCGCAGCAGAAGGTCTTTAATCTGCTGGGCATCGACGCAGAGAAGGCGAAGGCGCGGTTCGGCTTTTTGCTCGACGCGCTTCAATACGGCGCGCCGCCGCACGGCGGCATCGCCTTGGGCATCGACCGCTGGGTGATGCTGTTTGCGAACCTCGACAACATTCGCGACTGCATCGCCTTCCCCAAGACGCAAAAGGCGACGGACCTGATGACCGAAGCGCCGGGCGAAGTGGACCCGAAGCAGCTTCGGGAGCTGGGGATCAAGCTCGCCTCCCCGTAGAAGGCACGGGCGCCGCCGGCCGGATGGCGGTGGTCCGTGTGCCGTCTCCCTCCCCCTTGCGGGGGAGGGGGTGCTACGGTCGCAGCCGGTCGCCGCCCTCCCGCGTTGCGCCTGAGCGCAGGCTGCGGTTGACGGCGTGTGGCGATCATCGACTCGCAGGCCGGGGGCGCGACGTCGTGACAAATTCGGCGTTCTTTAGGTGCTTTTTTGGGGCCGTGGTGTGGCTCGCCGTGGTGGCGTGGCGGCATCCGGCGCTGCACGCCGTCGGCTGGGACGTGGCGCTCTTGCTTTTGGCGCCGCTGGTGCTGGTGCCGGCGGGGCTGGCGCTCGTGGACCGCTCGCGCGGTGGGCCGGCGGCGGCGAGCCTGCTCTTCTTGGCCGATTATCTGCAACTGCCCGCCGCCTTGTTGCTCGTCGTCGCATTCGCGTTGCCGGTGGGTCCGGCGGCGACGTTTCTGGCGCTGCCCTGGTGCCTGGTGACGATCGTGCTGTCGATCGCCGGTCTCGTGCGGCTCGTGCAGCGGCGATTTCGCCCTATCGAGGAGGCATGCATCGACTGCGGGCTCGTGTTTCTTGTGATCGGCGGCGTGGGGGCGGTGTGGGACAGATACGGCGCGCGGCCGCTCGCGTTTGAGCCGGTGATCATCCTGCTGACGGCGATCCACTTTCACTATGCGGGCTTTGTTTTGCCGCTGGCGACGGGGCTGGCGGCGAATCGCTTGCCGGGGCCAGCGGCGCGGGCGGTGTGCGTGGGCGTGGTGGCGGGGATTCCACTCGTCGCCGTCGGGATCAACGCCACGCAGCTTGGGTTCGGGCCGGCGCTCGAGTGTTTTGCGGCGACGTGGCTCTCTGTGGCGGCGCTGGGCACGGCCGGGCTGCACGTGCAGTTGGCGGCGAGTGGCGACAGGCCTCGTGCGCCCGCAACCCCCCACCCCAGCCCTCCCCCGCACGGTGGGAGGGAGTGGCTCATGCGAGCGCTGTGGGCGGTCTGCGGCGCGGCACTGGCCTTCAGCATGGTCCTGGCCGCGCTGTATGGCTGGCGGTTTTATCTGCCCCTTTCGTGGCTCGAAATCCCGTGGATGCGGGCCGTCCACGGGACGGCGAACGCGCTTTTGTTTTCGGCGGTGGCGATTGTCGCTGCGGGAATCGCGCAATCGGGAGCGCGTGTGGCACGCCCTGAAAGGGCGTGGTCGATCGGCGCGGCGGGCGCTGGAAGTCCCAGCGTGAAAGTGCCGGCGCTGTAGCCGTCAGTCGTCGCCCACCGACGCGGGGTCGAATGGCACAAGCTTTAGCACAAGGCGTTGTCGGCGTTGATGTTGGTGCTGCTATCAGTTGACTGTTTGGGAGTTCGCTTCGTTGCATCGCCGCGTTGCGTGGCTCCGTGCATTTGTGGCCCCGCAAAGTGAGGTTA
>JACOUI010000312.1 GCA_016177915.1 Planctomycetia bacterium | reverse complement strand
GAGCGACCGCTGGGCCTCGTCGCGCGCCAGTCGCCCGTCGAGCTGCTCAAAGAGCGAGCGGCGCGAGGCCAATCGCGTGGCAGAGACGTCGGCGGTGAGCGTCAGCTCCGGCACGCCAAAGTCCGCCGCGCTGGGGTCCTTGAGCACGAACAGCGGATCATACGCCTGGCCGATCAGGCCGCCGAAAAAGCCGGGCTGCGGCGGCCCGCCGGCCCCTTCCTTGGTGATGTAGGGGAGGCAGACGTGCGGCACGACCGTCCGCTCCGGCGGCCGAAGCTTCGACAGGACGGAGCCGATCGCAGGGTGATCTTCCGGGCCTGCGCCGATGGCCCGGTTGGCGTCGCCCTTGTCGTGGCCGGTGAGGGCCGTGTAGACCGCCAGGGCGTGGGCGTTGTTGACCGAGTGGTGCATCGAGCGGACGAGCGTCGCGCGGTGCACGTGCTTCGCCAGCCGCGGCAGGTGCTCGCTGACCGGCACGCCGGCCAGGCTCGAATCGATCGGCTTGAACTCGCCGCGAATGCCGTCGGGGGCATCGGGCTTCATGTCCCACATGTCGAGGTGGCTGGGACCGCCGTTCAAGAAGAGCAGAATGCAGGCATCGGCCTTGGGGGCGATCTTTGCCGCGGCGCCGGCGCGCAAGAGTCGTGGGAGCGACAGGCCCAAGAGTCCCAGGCCCCCGACCTGAAGCAAGTGCCGGCGCGAGACGACCGGCGTGCAGGCGCCGGACGACCGCGTCGAAATGACATCCGCACGCCGCATGGCAGGCCGGCCCAAAGAGCAATGTTCGTTGATGCGATTCTCCCGTTAGCATGTCCGTGTGTGGCTGCGATGTCAATTCAGCGGCCGCGTCGATCGACGTCGATGAGGAACCGCCCCCGTCCTTCCGCGCGGCAGTCGTCTCGCCTAAAATGCGCTCATGACCTCGAAATTGCCCGCCATGACCGCCGCCCCGATGACACGGACCCCGCCGGGCGCGATCGAAATCACCGTCAACGGCGAAAAACGCGCCGTTCCCATCGAGATCACAGTCGCGGCCCTGCTGGAGTCGCTGGGCCTCGCCGGAAAGCACGTGGCCGTGGAACGGAACCTGCAGGTTGTGCCGCGGGCGCAGCACGCCGCGACTTTGCTGGCCGCCGGCGACATTCTGGAAGTCGTCTCGCTCGTGGGAGGAGGATAACTTGGCCACCGACGTCGCACTCAACGATCCTTTGAAGCTCGGCAACCACGTCCTGTCGAGCCGGCTGATTGTCGGCACGGGCAAGTACGCCAGCTACCCGCTCATGGCCGACTGCCTGGCCGCCTCCGGGTCCGACTGCATCACCGTGGCCGTCCGCCGCGACCGGCTGATCGATGCCCAGGGCCAGAACCTCTTGGATTTCATCGACACCAGCCGGTACGTGCTCCTGCCCAACACGGCCGGCTGTTTCACGACCGACGACGCGATTCGCGTGGCGCGGCTGGGCCGTGAGATTCTTCTGGGCCTGGAGAACCCCGGTGCCGACTGGGTCAAGCTGGAAGTGCTCGCGGACAAGAAGACCCTGCTGCCCGATCCGGTGGCGACGCTCGAGGCGACGGAGAAGCTCGTGGCCGAAGGGTTTCAGGTCCTGTGTTACACGACCGACGACCCGGTGATCGCGCGGCGCTTGAAGCAGGCGGGGGCGACAAGCGTCATGCCCGCCGGCAGCCCCATCGGCTCCGGCCAGGGCGTATTGAACCCCAACAACATCCGCATCTGCCTGGAATACTTGAAGGAGGGCGACCGGGAGTATCCGGTGATCGTCGATGCGGGCGTGGGGACGGCGAGCGACGTGACGATCGCCATGGAGCTGGGCGTGGACGGCGTGCTGCTCAACACCGGCATCGCACACGCCCGCGACCCGCTCTTGATGGCCAAGGCAATGCGAGCCGCGTGCGAGTCTGGGCGGCAAGCATTTCTGGCGGGGCGGATTCCCAAGAAGCTTTACGCGACGGCGAGCAGCCCGGTCGAGGGGACCATTGCGGCCGGGCCGTCGAAGCCGCGGTGAGCCGGCCTCGTACCTTCACGCTCCTGAAGAAGTGGGGGCGCTCGTAGCTGCCGGTCTTGGCTCCACCGACACAAGGTCGACACAAGGTCGGCGGAGGCCGGACTGTGCGCGGTCCCCGTGTGAAACGCTGCCGGTCGTAACGATTCTTCAAGGCCTGCCGGCCGGGCGACGATAAGGATTCGGGCAAGTCCTGCCGCTGCGCGCGCTCCTGCGCGGATCGCCCTTTGCTGGCACTGCTGTCGCGCGTGCGGATGGGGAAGAGCATGGAGGCTCAAGCGATGCGCCGTTTCCATCTGCAAAATGCCGTCCCGCTGTCGCTCGTCGTTCTGGCGGCGGCCATGACCGGTTGCGCCAGCCTTCCGGGCACCGAACCATCGGCCCAAGCCACGAGCGCGCCGGCCCCTGAGTCGTTCCGGCTGTTCTACCGCACCAAGTCGGACCGCCTCAATTTGGCGTCGGGCGCCGCCGGGTCCGTGCAGCCAGCGTCGTTTCAGCAGCCGGCCGGCGGACTGCCGTCGGTGACGACTTCGACGCTGCAATTGCGCTACCCGCACCCAGCGGGCATGCCGGACCTGGCCGAGGCGACGCTCGTCGTCATGCCGGGGACGAGCGAGTCGGAGTCGAGCTGGTCGCTTTCGTCGCTTCTGCCCGCGTCGCTGCGGCCCGACAGCGGCGGCACCCAGAGCGGCAGGGAGCCGGTCGAAGTGTGGACGGCCGACGTTCCCAAGTGGCAGCTCGACGCGATCGTGGCGAAGCTGAAAGCGGAGGGTTTCTTCCGCCGGGCGACGGTCCTGGGTCCGGAGGTCTACGTCGGCACCGAACAGAACGGCGTGAAATTCGGCAAGGACTACCGCAAGATCGAGGAATTGGACGCGCTGGTCCTGCGTACGCGAGGCCAGGGCCGGCTGGTGGGCGGGATCGCCTATCGCGGGGCGATGCAGAATTACATGCCGCCCTCGCCGGCGACGGCGATGCCGGCCGTGCAAATGGCGGCCGTCCCCGGCGTTCAGAATGTGCCCTTTGGCCCGCCGGCCGTGCCCGCCAATGAGCCGTTCGGCTACCCGACCCTTCCATCCGGCCCTGCCGGGGCGCCCGTCGGTTATCCGTCCACAACCCCCGGCGCCGCCCCGTGGTATCCGACGACCCCGGGCGAGGCGAGCGCGTCGGCGGGCGACGGACGCTTTTGAGCGTCACTCCCACTCGATCGTGGCCGGCGGCTTCGTGCTGATGTCGTAGACGACCCGGTTCACGCCCTTCACCTCGTTGATGATCCGCGAGGAGACGCGGGCCAGAACGTCGTAGGGCAGGCGGCACCAGTCGGCCGTCATGAAGTCCTCGGTCTTGATGGCGCGGATGGCGACGGTGTCTTCGTAGGTCCGGGCGTCGCCCATCACGCCCACCGATTGCACCGGCAAGAGCACCGCGAACACCTGCGACGTTTCGCGATACAGGCCCGCCGCGCGGATCTCGTGCAAGAGGACCGCGTCGGCCTCGCGGAGCTTGTCGAGCCGCTCGCGCGTCACGCCGCCCAGGCAACGCACCGCCAGCCCGGGACCGGGGAACGGGTGCCGCCAGACGATCTCCTCGGGCAATCCCAGCTCGATCCCCAACCGCCGCACTTCGTCTTTGAACAGGTCGCGGAGCGGCTCGATCAGCTCGAAGTGCATTTTGTCGGGCAGGCCGCCCACGTTGTGGTGCAGCTTGATGATCGCGTCCGGTCCCTTGTGGGCGCCGCCGCTTTCGATGACGTCGGGATAGAGCGTGCCCTGGGCGAGGAACTTCACGCCGGGGATTTTTTCGGCCTCCGCGCTGAAGCAGTCGATGAAGGCGTGCCCGATGCGGCGGCGCTTTTCCTGCGGGTCCGCAATGCCGGCCAGCGCGGCCAGGAACCGGTCCTGGGCCTGAACGACGTGCAGGTCGGTGCGGAAGTGGTTCGTGAACTCGTCGATGACGGCCGTCGCCTCGTCCTTTCGGAGCAGGCCGTTGTCCACGAGGATGCAGGAAAGCTGCGGGCCGATCGCACGGTAAAGCAGCGCCGCCACGACCGACGAATCGACGCCGCCGGACAGGCCGCAGATCACGCGGTCCTTTCCCACGCGCTGCCGGACCGACTCGATCGTCTGCCGGGCGAAGTCGCCGATCTTCCACGTTCCCCGGCATCCGCAGACGTTCGTCAGGAAGTTGGCCAGGATTTGCTTGCCGCAGGCCGTGTGCGTGACCTCGGGATGGAATTGCAGGCCGTAGACGGGAAGCGTTTTGTGCCTCACCGCCGCAAGCGGGCAGGTGTTCGTTTTGGCCAGAGACACAAAATCATCGGACACGGCCGAGACCTGGTCGCCGTGGCTCATCCAGACGTCCGTCCGCTGAGGCAGGCCGGCGAAAAGCCCGTCGGTGGACACAAACTCGCACTGCTTGCGGCCGAACTCGCGCGCCGGGGCGCCGGTGACCTTGCCGCCCAGCGTTTCGCAGGCAAGCTGCATGCCGTAGCAGATGCCCAGCACGGGAATGCCCAGGCGAAAGATGCCGGGATCGCACTTGGGGGCGCCCGTTTCGTAGACGCTGGCCGGCCCGCCGGAAAGGATCAGGCCCTGGGGGGCGATTTTGCGGACTTCGTCGGCGGGGATGTCGTTGTGAACGAGTTCGCTGTAGACGTTGAGTTCCCGCACGCGGCGGGCGATGAGCTGCGCGTACTGGGCACCGAAGTCCAGGATGAGGACGCGCTCGGCGGCGGTGGAGTTTGAGCCGTTCATGCGGCCGGGCCATAAAACAAAAAACCCGCCCCACAGTGTCTTGGGCGGAAAGGAGAAGTATAGGGAAAGGGGGCCATGCCGGCCAGGGGCACGTTTAGCGGCGGGTTGGCTGTGCGATCGGCTTACGGATGTATGTCCGGCAGATTTCGGGCGTTTGGCAGGCATCCGGGAATTGGTACAATGCGGTCACTTCACGAGCACCTCGGGAGAGGGACCATGCAATCCGCGCCGGCAAAAACGGCAAGCATTTCCGAGTCCCTGCCCTTCAGCTTGCCACTTGAATTGACGGTAAAGGATCCGGACGTAATTGCAGAGCTTTGCGCGCGCGCGGAAGGAGCGGAGCGCGAAGAGTACGCCTTAGGAGCGCTCCGACTCGGCGTTCTCGCGCTGCGTCAGGCGAGGGGGCAGTTGGATGCGAACACAGTTCGGCGAGAAGGCGAGAAATTCTTGAGCGACGTGCAGGCAGCACTTGGCGAACACCGCGCTCACGTCGATCGAACGTTGGCCGGAACCCTCAAGGATTACTTTGACCCGGAAAATGGGCGGTTTAACGAGCGCGTTGAGCGCCTGTTGAAGAAAGACGGTGAATTAGAGACGCTAATTTCCCGCAAAATCACAGCAGAAGACTCGGAGATGTGCCGCGTCCTCACAGCGCATCTTGGCGAGGACAGTCCGCTGTTTAAGCTCCTTTCTCCGACCGAGTCCGAAGGGCTCCTAAAGGCGTTGCGCGAGTCTGTCGCTGCTGAATTGATCAGCCAGCGGACCGAAGTGCTCAAAGAGTTTTCGCTCGACAACAGCGAGAGCGCCCTTTCACGACTCGTTGGACAGATGACCGACCGCAACGGGAAGTTGAGCGCCGACCTACAGAAGAAAATCGACGAGATGCTGAAGCAGTTCTCCTTCGACGAGGAGGAGTCCGCCCTCTCGCGCATGAAGCGCACGGTCGACAGTACCAGCGAGGTGATCACGAAACATCTCACGCTTGACGACGAGAAGTCAGCCTTATCGCGACTCCGGCACGAATTGATGGAGGTGCTAAACCAGCACGGCGAGTCGTCTCAGAAGTTTCAGGCGGAAGTGCGCGGCACTCTTGAGAAAATGCAGGTTCGTCGCGATGAAGCAGCGAAGTCGACGCGGCACGGGATCGACTTTGAGGCTCAACTCGTGGAGTTGTTGGGGGCGGAATGTCAAAAGTCGGGAGACGTTGCCACGTTTGTGGGCAATTCGGCCGGACTCATCAAGAATTGTAAAAAGGGCGACGTGCTCATCGAATTGGGCCCAGACAATGTTGCGGCTGGTGCTCGAATCGCTGTAGAGGCAAAGGACAACGCGTCCTACGACCTCGCGGAAGCGCGCACGGAATTGGCTCAGGCAAGGGAGAACCGTGGCGCCGAAGTCGGCATCTTCGCCTTTTCCAAAAAGACGGCTCCGCCCAGCTTGGACTGCGTTGGACGATACGGAAACGACATCGTCGTGGTTTGGGACAGTGACGACGCGACCACGGATCTCCACGTCAAGTTGGCCTTGAGTTTGGCCAGGGCGCTTTGTACGCGCAAAGCGTTGGAGCGCACGAACATCTCCGTCGATTTCACTGAAATCGACAAGGCATTGACGGAGATTTCGACGCAGCTTGACGCACTCGAACGAATTCGACCGATGGCGGACACGATCAAGGAGCAGGCCGAGAAGATCCTAGATCGCCTTCGGATTTCATTGCGCAAACTCGCAAAGCAAGGCGAGTTGCTGACGGAACGCATTTCGGACCTGAAACAGGTCGTCGCCGAGCAGTCGCAACTTAAGGACTAAGGCAGGCGAGCCGCCTACCCTACGGCCATTCGCGCGATCTTTGCGCGATCTGAACCCATCCGGCCGATCCTGTGTCGTATTGTCGGCGATATCGCGCACGGTACGATGACGGAGGCCCTATGACGATTTCGGAATCCCGCGGCGAGCTGGTGCTGTCGGCCCACGCCCGGCGGACCTATCCGCCCACAAGAATGCGAGCCCCGCGCGTGAACGCCCTCAAGCGCGTCGTTTTCGTCTGCGTCGAGAACTCCAACCGCAGCCAGATGGCGGAGGCCTTCGCGCGCATTCACGGCGCGGGCCGCGTCGAAGCGTTTAGCGCCGGCTCGCGGCCGTCGGGGCGCGTCCACCCCAAGGCCATCGAGTCGATGCGCGAGTTCGGCTACGACCTGGAGCAGCACCGCTCCAAGAGCGTGACCGAGCTGGCCGGCGAGGAGTTCGACGTGGCCGTCACGATGGGCTGCGGCGACCCGTGCCCGATGATCCGCGCCGGCCGCCATGAGGACTGGCAGATTCCCGACCCCAAGAACCTGCCGCCGGACCAGTTCCGCGCGGTGCGGGACTTGATTGAGAGGAAGGTGGTGGAGTTGCTGGAGAGCTTGGCAAGGGAGTGACGATCTGTTTCTGCCTCTGGCCTGCCTCCTGCTGCCTGTCTCCTTGTCCGCCGCCGCGACGCCTCATGCTGTTAGGTCCAGCACCTGGCCGACCGTCCCGCTGGCGTCCTTGCTCTTGGGCGGGGCACCTTCCTCGCCTTCTTCGGGGGCCCTGGGGGCGGGGAATTCCCAAAGCTGGCGGCCGTCGGCGTCGCGGTCCGTGGCGTGGTCCTTTTCGTCGGCGCGGCCGACGCCCTGGGCCATCTCGGCCCGCTCGACCAGGAGCTGCTGGCGCTCCTGGTTGGCCGCCTCGCGGCCCGCGCGCTGCACGTCGCCCTGGACTTGCGCCTGTTGCTGGGCGCCCACTGCGCCGGCGATGTTGGCGGCCGGAGTAATCATGACAGCACTGCTTCCCCGGTAAAGTCTAGCTCACTTTAATTATCGGCAGCGGACGGCGGCGACAGCAGTGGACAGCAGGCAACGGCAAGTGGATAGTGGCTAGTGGCTGGTGCTAGCAGACCGTGCCGCCCGCGCATCGCCGTCGGCAAATCCACAATCCAAATTCAAGAATCCAAAATCGAAAACCCCATGGCTCGCATCGCCATTCACGGCGCGGCCGGACGGATGGGCCAGCGCTTGGTCGCCCTGGCCGCCGCCGACAAGGACCTCAAGCTCGCGGCCGCCATCGAAGCTCCCGGCCACGCGAAGCTCGGCCAGGACGCGGGCGTTTTGGCCGGCACCGGGGCGATCGGCGTGCCGCTGTCGGCGACGCTCGAGGCCGCCGTCGACGTGGCGGTCGATTTCTCGGTCCCCTCGGGCACGGAGTCGATCGCGCGGTTGTGCCTGGCGCGAAAGATCCCGCTCGTCGTGGCCACAACGGGTCTCAACGACGCGCAGCGGCAGCTCCTGCGCGATGCGGCGAAGACGATCCCGGTTTTGTGCGCACCGAGCATGAGCCTGCTGGTGAACCTGGCGATGAAGCTGGCGGCGGTTTCGGCGGCTGCCCTGAAGGACCGGGCGGGGGAGGTGGACGTGGAGATCATCGAGCGGCACCACCGCTTCAAGGAGGACGCCCCCAGCGGCACGGCCCTCAAGTTCGGCGAGATCATCGCCCCGATCCTGGGACAGACGTCGGCCCGGCACGGCCGCAGCGGCCAGACCGGCCAGCGGCCGCGCGGCGAGATCGGCTATCACGCGGTACGCGCCGGCGACAACCCCGGCGAGCATTCGATCATTTTCGGAATGCTGGGCGAATCGATGGAGATCACGATCCGGGCCACGAGCCGCGATTGCTACGCCCTGGGCGCGCTGGCTGCCGCCAAGTGGCTCGCTCGCCAGAAGCCGGGCATCTACGGCATGAGCGACGTGCTGGGGCTGTAGCCGTCCGTCGCGGCCCCACCGACGCGGGGTCGGTGGAGGCCACAGGCGCGAGCTTCGCGATTGGCACCAAGAACAGAGGCTACCCCGCATCGCTCGAAGTGCGAAAGGTCTACCGCGTCGTCCCGGACCGCGATGCGGCATCGCACCGCCTGCTGCGCGTCATCGACGAATCCGGCGAGGACGACCTCGATCCGCGCGCGTTTTTCGTTCCGCTGAAGCTCCCGCGGGCCGCCGCACTGGCCGTGTCGCCTCGCTCCTGAAGCCCGAACCGCGCGAGCGCTGGTCTGGTCCTTTCCATGCAGGGAGTTCCACGCTCCCAGCGGACCGTCCGATCCGATATGGCTCCAAAGCAGGCGCGATGCGCGAGAAGGTGTATAATGCCATCGGGAGAAAAAGGATGATTCAAACCGTTGAAGCCGTCATCGACGAACACGGGGCCGTTCGATTGCTCCAGTCGATTCACCTCGCGGCCCCGCGCCGCGCCCTGGTGACGATTCTTGAAGAGGAGCCGGCCGAGGTGCGCCACGAAACGCCGCTCCTCAGCGAGGCGGCGCTGGCCGAGGACTGGAACCGCCCCGAGGAGGACGCGGCGTGGTCACACCTGCCTCCGGCGAAGTAGTCGTCGTTCCCTTCCCATTCTCAGACCTCGCGCAATCGAAGGTCCGTCCCGCGGTGTGTCTGGCCGACGCCGGGCGCGGTGACTTCATTCTCTGTCAGGTGACCAGCCAGCCCTACGGGGATCCGCGCGTCGTGGCGCTCGGCGCTCAGGACTTTGTGCGCGGCGGGCTCAGGGTCGCCAGTTTTGCGCGGCCGGGAAAGCTGTTTACCGCCAATCGCGTTCTGCTGAAGTACTCCGCCGGCAAACTGAGCGATCCGACGTTTCAACGTCTGCTGGACGCAGTCGTCAACTTGCTTCGCGCAGGGAAAGGCCCGTAGTGGGACCGAAAACTGGCGTATCGTGGTCCCAACTACTCTTTCCCCGACGCATCGATGTGACCGTACAGCGTCTCCGCCCCCCGCAGAATGTAGAACTTCACGGGGTTGAACGTCTCCAGGTCCGCGTTCTCCAAGACGTACTGCACGTTGTCCAGCGAAATCGTCTCCCAGATGTGCATCCCCAAGAGGATGTCCCCCCGGCGAATGCCCTCCTTCGCGGCCGGGCTGCCCGAGCGGACTTCCCGCACGTAGAGCCCGCCCCGATAGCGCGTCTTGCTCGTGGCCTGCTTCACCGACTCCGGGCCGACGGGCTGCAGCTTCAGGCCCAAAACCGACCACACCGCGTCCGCCTCTTCCTCCGCCCGGGGCATCTTGGCCAGCACTAGCCGCACGTCGAGCTGCTCCCTCCCGCGCTCCACGATCAGGCCGATCTCCTCGCCGGGCTTCCGGCCCAGCACCGTCCGCTCGAAATCGAGCGAGCGGTGCACGTTTTCGCCGTCGGCCGTGACGATCACGTCCCCGGGCTTGAGGCCGATCTGCGCCGCCGGGCTGCCTTCGGCCACGCTCTTGACCCGCATGCAACCCTCGGCCAGGTCGTCGTCCCCTTCGACGCCGTGCCAGGCGTGGTTTCCTTCCGCCTTGGCCACCAGCCGCGCCGCGGCCGCCATCGCCTTGTCGATCGGAATCGCAAACCCGATCCCCTGCGCCCCCACGCGCACCGCCACGGCCAGCCCGATCACGTCGCCCTCGATGTTCAATAGCGGCCCGCCGGAGTTTCCGGGGTTGATGCTGGCGTCGGTCTGGATCAGGTCGTCGTAATTCTGCGTCGCCGTCACCTGCACGGTGCGGTGCAGCGAGCTGATGATGCCGCGCGTCACCGTGTGCTCGTAGCCGAAGGGGTTGCCCACGACGATGACCGTCTCCCCCAGCATCAGGTCCTGCGACGTGCCCACGTGAATCACCGGCAGCTTGCCGCAGCCCTCGATCTTGAGCAGGGCCAGGTCGTGGCCGGTGTCAAACGAGACGACCCGTGCCGAGAACGACCGTCCGCCGTCCAGGGTCGCCTTGAGCGATTCGACCCCCTCGACGACGTGATAGTTGGTGAGAATGTAGCCGCGCCCGTCCACCACCACGCCCGTCCCCATCCCGTTGACGCGCTTGTTGGCGTCGGCCGGGTTGAGGGCCTCCTCCGGCCGCAGCGTCTTTTCGCCGCGGATGTTGACGACCGAGGGCCTCGCCCGCTCCACCGCCCGGACGATCGCCGTCCGCCGCGTCTCGGTGGGCTCGGCATGGGCCCGCGTAACGGGCAATATTCCGGCGAGCACGGCCCATGCTAGCAGGGGGGCCAGGCCGGCGGGACGGCGCAGAGAGAGTGGGTGCATCATGGGGCGCGGGGAATCGCTGTTCTGCGCACGCGGAGGACTGTCCGCCGCGTCGGTTCAACCCGATTCATCGGCGACAGCATGCGCGGTTCTTGATGCCAGCACGCACCGCCGTCAAACCCCGCCAAATCGCCTGGGGCAGGGGGGAAAAACCGCCACAGCGGAGGGACTTTCGGTGCAGGGCTGGGGGCTGGTATACGTGGGCCGGCGGTCAAGAGGTCTGCTCCGCCGGTGGCAGGCGGGACGCCTACCCTACGAGCAAGGCAGGCGGGCCGCCTACCCTACGAGGAGCGGTGGCGAACGCGCGCGAGTTCCTGAAACACTTCGTGCTCGATCGATTTGAGCTCGGCTTCGGCCTCGTCGAGCGGTTTGTTGTCGGGCAGCACGGCCGCGGCGCGGAGCGGGGCCATCGCGCCGCGGGCGAAGGCCGCCCCGCGCAGGGCCCGCTTGAGCTGCACCAGCCGCAGCCCACGCTCGATTTCATCGAGTCCGTGGTAGGCGGGCGGCTCGTCGCCTTGCGCGGCGATCTCGGCGAAGCCGTAGTCGCCCATGGCCTGGGCCAGGCCGCCCATCACGTCGCCGGCGCCGTGGAAGAGCGTGCGGATGTGCTGCTCGCAGCGGTCGTCGGCGTCCTTAAACAGGTTGTGCAGGCGCAGCATGAGGTCCATCGCCCGCTTGAGGAGCGGGTGCCGCTTGCGGGCGGCGCGCTCGAGCACGTCGTCCGTCTCTCCTTCGGCACCGCCGGCCTGATCGTCGTCGTCCCAGCCGTCGGAATCGTCGTCATCATCGTCATCCAAATCGGCTTCCGTCCAGGCCTCGTCATCGAGCAGATCGTCGTCGTCATCGTCGTCGAGCCAGACGGGCAGGTCGTCGCCCTCTTCGCCTGATTCGTCGGCCGGCTCGTCGAGGTCGTCGGTGGGCGGCGGGAGTCCGATGTCGCGCATGGCGTTCTCCAGGGCCTCGCCGTGCTCTTCGCCTTTCGCCAGGTGCTCCTCCAGCGCCCGCTGCAGCCGCTCCTGCCGCCGGCGGTTGTGCTTGTAGGAGGCGTCCCAGGTCGCTTCGTCGATTTCTTTTTCCGGCAAAATGCCCTCGGGGTCGTCGTCGCCGAGCGTGACCGGGGCGTGCTCCGACGGCCGGTCCAGCACCCGCCGCACCTGCTCGGCCACGCGCTCGGCGCGGCTCCTCAAGATCTCCGGGTCTTCGGACGCCTCGCGGCTAAGCCCGGCGGGGGGCGTCGCGGCGGCGGCCGCCTGGGCCGCGTGCGCCTTGGCCAGCGCCGAAAGGTCGCGCGAGTCCCAATAGCCCGAGTCGTCTTGCACTTCCAGGTCCGGGACAAAGTGCCGCTTTAGGGCGGCGAGCATTTCGACGAGGGCCACGTGCCCTTCCAGCGGGCCGTAGTGCGTCTGCACGCGGACCCAGGAGTCCGGCGGCAGCTTGCCCAGCTCGGAGTCCTGCACGTCGGCGTGGCCGATGAGCCGGCCCTCGGGCGAAAGGAGCAGGCTGGCGGGATCCTGGCCGGGAAAGAGGTTGACGAGGACGCCGCGGATCGTTCGCAGCGAGTCGTCGGCCGTGGAGCGCCAGATTTGCGCCAGGCCGCCCAGCTCGAGGGCCAGATCGACGAGGCGGTCCTCGAAATCCTCGATGCGGTCGGGCTCGGCGATTTGTCCGCGGTAGGAGAGGGTAAGCGGCATGGAGGCACGCGGGGGCGAAAAATGGGAACAATCGCCATTATATCGTATGTCGGCGGCGGCGCGGGCAATTGCAAATTGCAAAATGAAAAATGCAAATTGCAAATTGAAGACGAGTGCCCCAGCGGAGATTCGAATGAGGGACCGGCAGGCGGGACGCCTACCCCACGTACGGCAGGCGGGCCGCCTGCCCTACGGCGCGAGCCACAACAGCGAAAACCGCGCGAAGGTGATCGTTTCGTAGGCGCTCTCTTTCCCGCGCTCGTAGAGGCAGCCGATCGTGCCGCCCTCGAGGACCGTCAGGCAGGAATAGGCCGCGGGTCCCTCGTGGAGCACTTTCGAGATTGGCCAAGTGCAGCCGTCGTCGTCGGAAAGGCGGACCGTCAGCCGCTCGCGTTTTGTGCTGGCGGGGTTGGAGAAGAGCAGCCGGGGTTTCTGGCCTTCCGCCGCCACGTAGCGGAGGATGCTCGCCTGGCAAACCGGCTCGATGAGGGCGGCGTCTTCGACGGGCGGCGAAAACGTGAGTCCCTCGTCTTTGCTCGTGGCCACGAGACGGCGGTTGTTCGCCTGGTAGCTGCGCATGTTCAGCATCACCCGGCCGTCCGAAAGCTCGACGGCCTGCGACTCGTTGCAATTTGGGCCGACCACGCCGCCGAGCTTCCACGACCGGCCGTGGTCGTCGCTGTAGATGACGTGCGACTGCCGGGCCTTGGTGCCGGCGACCTTGTTGTCGCAGGGGACAAGGAGCCGGCCGCTTTGAAGCTGAATGCCCACGCCCGGGCCGGTCGCGTACCATGTCCAGTCGGGGCGTTTGACGCCCTCGGTGATCTCGGCGGGCGGGGACCACGACTGGCCGTCGTCGTCGCTTTTCGTGACCCAGACGGTGCGCGAGGCCTCGCTCGTGCCGTCGACGATTTTGGCCTCGGTGTCCTGCCGCAGGTTGTGCGTCAGCAGCAGCCAGATCGTGCCGGTCGATGGATCGACGACCGGGCAGGGGTTGCCGCAGGTGTTTTGGCCTTCGTCCCAGACGACCTGCGTTTTCTGCCACGATTTGCCGCCGTCGGTGCTGCGCTTGAGCAGAAGGTCGATGTCGCCGGCGTCGCCGCGGCCGCTCTTGCGGCCTTCGCAGAAAGCCAGGACCGTGCCCTTCTTGGTGACGATGACCGAGGGGATGCGGTAGGTGTGGTAGCCCTCCTGGCCGGCGGTGAAGACTGCTTCCTGGACCGGCTCGGCGGCGGGAAGAGCGCGGGGGAGCGCGCAGACGAGCGCGAGGAGCAGCACCCCGACAGCATGCGCCGTTTGAGACATGAGAGCAGCTTAACGGGCCGGACAGCGTGGCTCAAGGAATCGCACCCGCCACTGGGCGCGCCACTGCGTGGCAAGGCGGTGCCACATTGGTCTCACGGCCCCGCGGCGTTCTTGTGCCCCATCAAGAACTCGATCACGTCCGAAAGCTCCTCGGCCGTGAGGCGCTTGACGAGGTTGTCGGGCATGGTGCTGGTCGGCTGCGGCTGCTCCTGGTCGATGTCGGCTTTCTTGACGACGTGCTTCTTGCCCTCGTTGTCAGCCAGCGTCAGCGCGCCCTCGGAGTCGGCGATTTTGACGCCGACGAGCACGCGGCCGTCGGCCAGCAGAAGCTGCACGGTCTGGAAGCTGGGTCCGATCGTGCGGCTGGGCTCCACGATCGATTCGACCACGTGGATTTTCGAGAACCGGCTGCCCAGGCCCGTCAGGTCGGGCCCGATCCGCTCGCCGCGCTCGGCGAGGCGATGGCACTTGAGGCAGAGCGATTTTTCGGCGTCGAAGAACAGCCGGCTTCCGCGGTCGGCGTCGCCGCGGCGGGCAAGGAGCAGGCGAGTGAGGCGCTCCAGGTCGTCGCTCGAACCTTTGCGGCGAAAGCGTAGTTGTAGCTCGGGCAGGTTTGGTGATTCGCGGGGAAGTGTGATTTGGACGACGATGCGAGTCGTGCCCTTTGGAAGGGTCGCGTCGAAGCGTTCGGAGTCGAGCTGGAAGTCGGCGTCGCGGCGGAGGACGCTGTGCCCGCCGATCCAGATGCGCCAACCGCCGGAAGCGCCGCCGGAGAATTGCACGGGTGTTTCTTTGGGAGTGCCTTCGGGCAGGACGACTTCCGTCCAGCTCACGAAGGCGCGCGTTTCTGGGGCGCTTTTTTCGGCGGAAAGCTGGAGCCGGCCGTCGATCCCGATGGCCAGGAGCGTGCGCGCCTGCGAGGCGACGTCGCCTGGAATCGTCGCTGATGCGGCAAGAAGTTCTTCCACGGTTTGCGCGGCTGCGGTCTCGCTGACGGGGCCGAGGACGTGCCAGCGGAGCAGCATGCCGCTTGCGCCCTGGATTTCGCCGACCAGGGCGTCCAGTTCGGCGCGGCGGGCGGCGGGAACGCCGTCGGCGGTGCTCCAGGTGGTGAGCGCGCGGACGGCGCGGGGGACGACCTCGGCCGAGACGTTTCGCCGGGCCAGTTCCGCGACCGGCCCGGCGTTTTCCGGTCCGCCGAGTTTCGCGACGCACTCCAGGGCCGCGGCCTCGCAGTCCGCATCGCGCAGCGCGGCAACGGCCAGCGGCAACGCGCGCTTTTCTCCAAGCTGCGCCAGCGCGACGAAGCTCGCCCGGCGGACGGCGCCGTCGGGATCGAGCGCCAGCGTCAAAAGCGAATCGCCGGCCGCGGGCGGCTTGAGAATTCCCAGGGCCAGGCAGGCCGACCGGCGGACCTGCGGGTCGCGATCGCCAAGAAGCTTCAAAATGGCGTCGCCCGCGCCGGCGTATTTCAGTTTGGCCAGCCCATCGACGGCAGCCACGCGGACCTCGGCGCTTGCGGACGAG
>JACOUI010000311.1 GCA_016177915.1 Planctomycetia bacterium | reverse complement strand
GTGACGACCGTCGAGCGGCCGATGTTGCGGTGGTTCACCACCGACTCGACCATCTTCGGGGTGTTGCCGGCGCCCACGACGTACTGCTCTGGGTCGCCGAAGCAGGTCATGTGCCAGCTTGCCTTGTCGGCCAGGCCCTCGCTCTGAATGATGGCGCAGGCCAGGGCCAAATCGAACACGTTTTCCAGGTCGGCGTAGATCGGATACTTCGCGGCCAACTCGGCGAAGTGCTTCGTGAACCGCTGGGCGAATTCGGCCGGCGGGCCTTCCGATTTGCCGGTGTGCATGCGCTCGCCCTGGTCCGTGAGCATTTCGTTTTCGCTCTGCACGCGGACGTGCTGCCCGCGCATCTCAAACCCGTCGCGCTCCGGCGTGGCCAGCACGGCCTCGTGGTTGAGCGTGAACCACCAGCGGAGGACGCCGAACGAGGGCGGCGCCTGGCCCTTTTCCATCACGAGCTGCGAGAGCATGCTGGGGACGTCGAGCGTGCCCGGCTCCAAGCCGATGCCGACCAGCTTCATACGGTAATCGGCCTCGAACATGATGCGGGCGACGCGCGTCTGCGGGTCGATGCCGTAATAATCGATCGACTGCCAGCCCAGCTTCTCGCGAAGCTGCTTTTCGAACTTGTTCTGCGGCATCTGCCGGCCGGCGCCGCCGTCGAGAAAGGCCTTCGTCTCGGCCAGGTTTTCCTTCTGCGGGACGATCGAGCAGCCGAACGGCTCGCCTTTCCCCTTGGCCATGTGCCGCAGGACGACGACCAGATCGTCGAGCTGCAAGACCGGCCGGCTGGTCTCCGCGTTGATGAGGCGGTTCTCTTCGTCGCGCCGCCAGTCGCCTGCCGGGCCGGCGAGGACCACGTCGCCCGTCTCCGGGTAGACGAGGACGTATTCGATTTTGTGCAGTCCGGCCAGAAGCTGCATCTCTTCGTCGAGCGGCTGGCCGGCGGCGAGCTGGATCTGCACGGCCCGCTCCAGGCGCGTGAGCGAGACCTTTCGCAGCGGCGAGCTGGCACGCACCTTCGCGTCGTGGGCCGCAGGCACGCCGAGCGCGCGGACGCGGCCGACGCGGCCCGAGACATCGGTCCTGAGAAGCGACTGGACCTTGCCCAAAGCGTCGACGCGGACGCCCGTCTCGAACTCTTTGATGGAGCCGGGGCCGCCCGCCTCTTCCCACGACGACGGCGCAACGGTGGTAGTGATGAGCTCGATGAGGGACTCGAAATCCGGCTCGTTGCCACCGCCGCGCCCGCCCCTGCCCAAACCACCGCCGACCGGCTGCCCGCCCGCGGACCCAGCCGCCGAGGAGCGGAAGAAGTCGCTGCCGATGTCGAAGGAAGTGTCGAAGGCGGCGCGGCGCATGCCGGCCTGGGCCTGCGCCTGGGCCACGCGGGCCAGAAGCGCGTCGCGCTCGGCGGCCGGGGCCTGCCGCGCGGCATGGAGCGCGGGAGCGAACTCGCCCGCCTGAAGATGGTTATCGACCGCCTGGCCGGGACCGTCCTGAGCGATCGCCGCGGGGCAGACAAGCAGCCCAACGAGCGCAGCCGCAATGCTCAGGTGCGGCGCAACAACGAACCATGTGCGTTTCATGCCCTTCTCCCCAATGTTCCAATGCCTGTTCCAACGCCTGTTCCAATGCCTGTTCCGATCCAGTGCGGGCAGACCGCCCGCCACCTCAAGATGCGCCTTCAACTTCGCGGTTTTGGGGGGCAAAGTCAAGCGAATTTGGGCAATTCGCGGCAATTCGGCGGCTCGCCTGCTTGTAGGACGGACTTTAGTCCGTCCGCTCTTCTGCGCTTTGAAGATGGACGGACTGAAGTCCGTCCTACGCCGTCCCACGCCGGCTTCTCTTGCCATCGCCCGCGACCGTTCGCAGAATACGCCATTCCCTGGCCGCATGGATTTGCCCAGGTCTCAAAGCCCAGGTGGCCCGTGCCCGACTTTGCCGCCCAGCCCCCGCAGATCAAGCCCACCGCCCGTGGCGTGGAGTACGTCCTGCCGCAGCGAGTCGGCGGAGCTCGGCTCGGCTGCGGCGTGATCGGAATCCTATTCGGTTGCGGATTCATGGTACCGCCCCTCATGGTTCTGGGTATGGCGAACCAGGCCCAGCCCGGACAGGGCGGATGGATGGCCGTTCTATTTGCGATCCCGTTTCTGGCCGTCGGTCTGATCGCCGTCTGCATTTCCCTGACGGTGATGTTCGGCCGGACCTACGCGACGATCGACGATCAGGTTTTGCTCTTGCAGTTCGGCCTCGGGCCGCTACGGTTCTGGCGCCGCGTCCCGCTGACGAACATCAAGGCCGTCATGCTGGCGCCGACCGCGGGAAAGCGGCTGTCGGGCAGCGCAGACGTCTCGCTTACCCTGGCCGACGGAAAAACCTTTCCCATGGCGCAGGGCCTGGCGCCCGACTACCTCCGACCGATCGCCGAGGACCTGGCCGCGCGGTGCCCGTTGACGCTCGACGACCGCACGCGCCGCGCGGCCGCCGACGCCGACGCTGGGCCGATCGTTCCTCGGCCGCCTGCGACGATCTTTCGCCGCGAGAACGTCGTGCTCACGCCCGCCGCCAGCTCGGGAAATTGGCTGGGCCTCCTCATTTTCGCCGTCATCTGGAACGGCATCTCCTGGACGATCGCCGTCGTCATTTTCACTCAGGAGGCCGGCGTCTGCCCGATCCTGTTCATCTCGCTCTTCCTGCTGGTCGGGCTTTTGGCGGCGGCCGGGACCGCGGCCAAGATGCTGGCCATGTCCCGCTTCCATCCGCCGGTCGTCACCGTCTCCGTCCAGCCGCTTTTCCTGGGCGAGCCGTTCATCTGCCAGGTCGTGCAGCGGGCCAAGAAGCTGGTGCAAATCGACCGCATCAACCTCAAGCTCATCTGCCGCGAGAGCGCCACCTACCGCAGCGGAACCAACACGGTGACGGTCAACCACGATGCCTGGACGGCCGAGGCCATCGTGGCGGAAGGCGCCACCGCCGACCCACTCCGGCCGATCGAGGCCCTGCACGAGTGGCGGATACCGCCGGACGGGATGCACACGTTTCACGCGGCGCGGAACAAGATCGAGTGGATCCTGCGCGTGCACACCGACGTGCCGCGCTGGCCGGACTACACCATCGACCTGCCGCTCGTCGTCGCGCCGCGACGGCACGCCGGGCCATCGCAGCCGCAGCCGGGCGGCGCAGCGACAGGCAAAGAAATGACGGGCTGAACATGGCGACGCCGGCCATCGAGATCGAGCTGGACCCAGGGCCCTGGACCGAAGGGGAGTGGGTCGATTACCGCCTGGCCGGCTCGCCGGTTTCGGGCCGCGTGCGGATTCGCGCGCTGGAGCCGGTGCGCTGCCGCGGCGTGATCGTCTCGGTCGGCTGGCACACGGAGGGGAGAGGAGACACCGACCGCGCCGCCATCTTCGAGGGGATCGTCCATCAGGGCGAACTGCCCGTCGGCGAGCACGAGTTCCCGTTTGCCGCGCACCTGCCGGACAATCCCATGAGCTACACCGGCAAGTACATCAAGATCGTCTGGGAGGTGGCGGCGCGGATCGACATTGCGATGCGGGTCGATCCCCACCTGGAGCGGACGTTTTTCGTCACGCTGCCGTGGCAGTAACCCTCACGCTCGTAGCCGTCACGCTCCGCGTGACGCAGCCCTTTGGCGAGCAAAGTTCGCCGCCAATTCACGGCGCACTGCGTGGCCGCGTCTCGCGGAGCGAGACGGCTACAAGGACGCCTCGCCAATCGCCTGCTCGAGAATCTCGAGGCCCTTTTCCGCCTCGCGGCGATCGAGGACCAGCGGCGGGCAAAGGCGCAGCGTGCTTTCGCCGCAGCCCAGGAGGAGCAGCCCGCGGCGGAAAGCGGATTGCACGACCGCGTCGCGAAGCTTGCCGTCCGGCTGGCGCGAATCGCGGTCGCGGACCAGCTCGACTCCGATCATCAGGCCCATGCCCCGCACGTCGCCGATCGAGGGCAGCTTCTCCTGCATCACCCGCAGGCGGCGGATCAGGAACTCGCCCTGGCGGGCGGCGTTTTCCATCAGCTCCTCTTCCAACAGCGCGATCGTTTCCAGGGCCGCGGCACAGGCGACCGGGTTGCCGCCGAACGTGCTGGCGTGCGCCCCCGGCGGCCAGGTCATGAGCTCGCTGCGGGCGATCATCGCGCCCAGCGGCAGGCCCGAGGCGATCCCCTTGGCCGTGCAGACGACGTCCGGCTCGACGCCAAAGTGCTCGATGGCGAACATCTTGCCGCTGCGCCCCATGCCGGACTGGACCTCGTCGACGACGTAGAGCATGCCGTGCTTCTGGGAAAGCTCTTTGAGCCGGCGATGAAAATCCGGCGGCGGGACGACGTAACCCCCTTCGCCCTGGATCGTCTCTACGAAGATGGCGGCCACTTCGTCCGGCGCCACCGTGCGGCGCAGGACCTGCGACTCGATGTAATCGACGCACTCCTGGCCGCCGTCGTCGCGCGTCTTCTTGGCGTTGTCTCGCGCGGGATTCGGGAAGGGCACGTGCGTCACGCCCGGCAAAAACGGCCCGAAGCCGCGCCGCTGCACCGCCTTGCTGGCCGTCAGCGACAGCGCGCCCATCGTCCGCCCGTGAAACGCGCCCTGGAAGGCGATGATGTGCGGGCGGCGCGTGTGGTAGCGGGCGAGCTTGATCGCCGCCTCGATCGACTCCGTGCCGGAGTTGGTGAAGAAGACGCGTTTGGGCGAGCTGCCCGGCGCGATCTGGGCCAGCTTCTGGGCCAGCTTGATCTGCGGCTCGTAATAGAAGTCCGTGCCCGACATGTGCAGCAGCTTCTCGGACTGCTGCTGGATGGCGCGGACGACGCGGGGATGGCAATGGCCCGTCGAGCAGACGGCGATCCCGGCGGTGAAATCGAGAAACCGATTGCCGTCCACGTCCTCGATCGTCGCGCCGCGGCCGCTTTGGACGACGAGCGGGTAATAGCGCGTGTAGGACGGCGAAACGAACTGGCGGTCGAGTTCGATGAGCGCCTTGGCGCGCGGGCCGGGCAGCTCCGTGCGGATCGACGGCGCGTCGAGGGGGCGTTTGACGGGCTTGAGCATGGTTTCGTCCTGCGTGGGGCAAACATCCCTGCCGGCGCGGCGACGGGAGCACGAAATGCGAACCTCCGTGCCGTCGAAATTATACGCCGCATCCGAAAACTCGCCGATGCGAGTTTTTCGCCCCCGTAGCAGGCACACTCCGTGTGCCGTCGCGGCGGTTGACCGCCGGCGCTTACGACGCGCCGTAGCTCGCAAACACGGCACACGATTCGGTCGCTGCATCGCAGCGGTGGACGGCACACGGAGCGGCCAGGGGTTTTTGACGTCCACGCTCTCGCCGCCGCCGCTCGCCCCGCGCAACCCCCCCTTCGCAAGGGGGGGAAAAGAGACGGCACACGGAGTGTGCCTACTACATGGACTGCTCCAGCGCCCGCTCGAGCCCCCGCACCTGCTCCAGCGGCACTCCCTCCGGCTCGTGCTCCAAGAGCCACGCCACGTCGCCTTTGGCGCCGTCCAGGCGGTTCGTCTGGAATCGCAGGATCGCCCGCAAAAAACGGTCCGGGCCAGAATCGGGCGAGAGGGCCACAATCGCCTCCTGGTAGCGCAGCAAGCGTTCGGCGTCCTGTGCCCTGCGGGCCAGTCCGGCCAGGTTCGCCAGCATGCGGAGGACGATGGCCCGCTTTTTCGCGGCCTGCAAATGTTCGTCGCGGAGCTCCTGCCCGAGGTTGGCCCGCACGAGCCGGGCAGCCTCGTCGCGGGTCATGGTTTTGCCGCCTTCGAAGACGTCGATGAGCTGCTCGTCGCCTTCCTTGGGGACGTGCTTCACCACGAAGTGCCCCGGCAGGCCGACGCCCGCGACGACGAGGCTCAGCCGCCGCGCGCATTCCATGTAGACGACGCTGAGGGTGATGGGGATGCCCTCGCGGTCGTCCAGCACCTGGTTCAAGTAGCTGTTGGCGGCGGTGTAATATTCCGTGCGGCTGCCGTGGAAGCCGTGCTCCTCGAAGAGGTACTTCGTCAGCTCCGACAGGCGGGCCGGTTCGTCGGCGTCGGGAGAGACTTTCTTTTGCAGCTCGCCGGCCAGGGCGTCGAACTGGCGGCGATAGGCGTCGACGTCCAGCTCCGGATTGTCGAGCTGCGCAACCAAGAGCGCCGCGTACACGAGATCGACCTTTTCCTCTTCTTGATCGAGCAGCTTCGCCAGCTCTTGCGACACGCGGCGGGTGTGGACGTCGGCCGAAAGCTGCTTGATCTGCGCGGCCTGCTTCTCCAATCGCCGCGCCTGGGCGTCGAGCGCGGCCACGTTGTCCGCGTCCGGCAGCAGCCCCTCGACGAGATGATCGACGGGCGCGCCCGGCGCGAGATCGCGCAAGATGCCGGCCACGCGGGCCTCGGACTCCGGCGAGGCTGCGTCGCGGATTTCCTCGGCCACGGCGAACTTCTTGAACTCGGCCGCCGTCTGGCGGAACTTGGCGAGGCCCACTTGCCCGTCGCGAAACGTGGCGTCGGCAAACTCCAGCACTTTCTGGCCGTTCACGAAGCAAACGAGCTTCTCGTTTTCGACGCGGACCTTGATCGCGTTGAAGTCGCCCGGCCGGTAGTGCTTGCTGGGAAAACTTTCGAGAATCGTCCAGCTCGCAACGTCCGGCCCTTCGAAGCGCGTCAGCCTCAATTGTCCGCTGGTGGGATAAAAGCCGTAGTGCCGGTCGCCGTCGGCGCAGAAGATGAGACCCGCCGCGCCGGCCTCGTCGTCGAGGCGCACCGTGACGGCAATTTCGAAGGGCGGCTCGGGCGCCTTGGCCGACGAAAGGCAGTAGCTGCGGCCCCCGAAGCCCGAGCCGAACCCATCGACCAGAATGCGGCCGGCCCGCGAGCGCCAGCGCGCGCCGTGGTGGACCGTCCACTCCTTGGGATCGAGCTGGCCGATCCGCACCCAGCGCGCCATGGGGACGGGATTGGGCTTGTCGATGAGCGTCTTGAGCGTGTTGATCTCGACGGCGAAGCCCAGGTTGTCGGTGACCGCCGATTTCATGGTGAGCAGGCCGTGGACCCGGCCGCGCATGTCCAACAGCGGCCCGCCGCTGTTGCCCGGTTCGATCGGGATGGCAAGCTGGATCATCTTCTTGCCTTCAATCTCGCGCTTGCCGGAAACGACGCCGGCGACGACGCTGTTTTTGAGTCCGTGCGGGTTGCCCATCGCCACGATCGCCTGACCCTCCTTCAGCTCGTCCGAATCGCCCAGCGAAAGCGGCACGAGGTCCTTGGCGTCGATCTTGAGGAGGGCCAGGTCCTGGGCGCGGTCGGAGGCCTGGACGGTCACGACTTCGTGCTTCTTGCCGTCGGCGGTCTGGACGGCGATTTGCCGCCCCTCGCCGATGACGTGCAGGTTCGTGGCGACGAGCCCCTCGGCGGAGACGATAAAGCCCGATCCCAGGCCGCCCTGCCCGCCGTCGCGTCCGGACTGCGTGATGACGACGATGGAGGATTTGGCCTTGGCCGTCAGTTCCTCGACGGAGAGATCCTTGTCCGGTTCATCGGCCCAGGCGGGGGCGGACAGAGCGGGGGCGGACAGAGCAACCAGGAGGGCCGCAATCGCGAGGCGGAGAGCTGGGAAGCGGATCATCGAATACTCCTGCTGCGGGCGCCGGCGGCGTGGCGGCCGCGGGTTCAGGCTTCAGCGTAACCGACGGCGCACGGCGCGGCCAGATTCCGTCTCCGCGGCGCCGCGTTGTGCCCGGCGCGCCGGCGAGCCTATAATCCGGCGCAGTTTCGCCGCCGTTCACCGTCCGCAGTTCCAATCCGAACTGACAAGGTGCTTTCCATGCGATTCAAGACTCTCGGGCCCTTTATCTTTGTCGCCCTGGCCCTCGTCGCGTACGCCCCGCCGCCCGCGGCCCAGGAAAAGACGCCGCCTGCGGCCCAGGAAAAGCCGCCGGAAAAGAGCAAGGTCGACCTCGGCGCCTTCACGCAGGAGATCATGAACCTGAAGATGGAGGGCGATAAAACGCAGCTTGCCCTCTGGTTCCCGCACGAGTTCTTCATCCAGGCCCAGCTCAACGACGGAAACACCACGCGCGGCCAGGCCGAACAGGACCTGGCCCTCCTCAAGCCCTATCACGCCGTCATCGTGCAGTGCTCGATCGACAAGGGCAACGGCAAGTCGGACTACGCCGGCCAAAAGGACGTGGCCGCGCGGGCCGTGCTCAAGCTCGCCGACGGGACGGAAATCGCGCCCGTGCAGAACGTGCCCATCACTGTGTCGTTGGTCGTGACGGCGATGAAGAGCTTCCTGTCGGCCGAGGGCGACGAGGGCGGCGCGAACATGCACGTCCTCATCTTCCCGGCCCAGACCAAGGAGGGGAAAACGATCGTCGACACCGCGAAGAAGGGCAAGCTCACGCTGGTCCTCAAGGCCGACAAGCAGTTTCCGGAAACGACCTTCGCCTGGCATACGCCGTTCGACGCGACGACGCCCGCCGCCCCCTGCCCCAAGTGCAAGGAGCGGGTCTCGGCCAAGTGGTCGTTCTGCCCGTGGTGCGGGGCGGGACTGGAAAAGAAGTGAAACGCCGCCGCGCCCCGTGCGAAACGGCTTCGCACTGAACGGAGCTTGCGTATGAGCATCGCAGTTCGCTGCCGAGTTTGCGGCCAGCAGTTTGCCGTCGAAGGGCAGGCCGCCGGCACGGCCGCCCGCTGCCCGGCGTGCGGGACGAGCAACGAGGTGCCGGCGGGCGCCGGAACGTTTGACGCGCAGACGTTTGGCGCGGGGACGTTGGACCCGGCGCCGGCACAGCCGCCTGCGTTTAATCCGTATCAGGCGCCGGCCACCGGCGATGCGCCGGTACGCGTGTTGCCACCGGGCGTCCGTCCGCACCGGGGTGGGACGGTGATGGCCATGGGAATCGTCTCCTGTTCGGTGGCTGCCATCGGCGCCATTATCTGCTCGCTCCTGCTGCTCGTTTCGCTGCCGCTGGGAATTGTCTCCTGGATCATGGCGCGCAACGATCTCCGCGAAATGGCGGCCGGAACCATGGACGTCTCGGGCCGCGGCCAGACGATGACCGGGATGATCACGGGGATCATCGCCACGGCGCTTTCGGCGCTGGTTCTCTTCGTGATGCTCGCCATTTTCGTCCTGTATGCCGTCATCATTGCGGCCAGCGCGGCAAGGTAGGGGCGCGGCGCGGTGAGCGATTCGCGCCGCGCGGGCATCGATAGACGCACCGCAGATGAAGACCGCGGAAACGAATCCCGGCGGTTTGGGAAGCGTCAGCCTTCAATGCCCGCCAGGTGGGGCGGAAGGTCGGCGGCGGAAAGCGCGTCGACGGGCGGCACGGGCGCCGCGGCCGGCAGCGTCTCCTCCTTCTTCCGGCCGAGCGACCGCAGCCGGCGCAGGAACGGCAGAAGCCGCTGGTACCCCAACAGCACCGCCCGGCTCAGCACGCGATTGGGCGAGACGATGATCCGCGACGTGCGATAGGAGTGCTTCGTCCAGCGGCGGACGGCGTCGGAGATGGGTCCCAGGAAGTCGACGTACCGCGCCGTCCCGCTGCGGCACAGCTCCTCGAAATGCCGCCAGCGGAGCGAATGCGTCGGCGACAGCCTGGCCAGCTCCTCGTCGAAGCTCGTCTTGTAGGGGAAGTACACGCCCTTGGCCGCGTAGCCGTACTCGAACGCGATCGGCCGGCCGGCAAGCTCCAGCGCGCCGACGACAAGCTGCCGCCGCTCGGCCAGCCAGCGCGAATGGTCGGCGAAGAAGTCCAAGAGGCCCGGCACGGCAAGGACGGCGCTGCCGTCCTTGGCCTTCCAGCTTTTTTCCTCGACGGAAAAGACGCGGCGCAGCATTTCCGCGAGGTCGCCGCCCTTGCCGTCGTAGCGGCGGTAAACGAGCGGGCCTTGCTCCTCCAGCGAACGCGACCAGCGGCGGAGATTGCGGCGGAAGTCGCCGCGCAGGTCGGAGAAAAACGCTCCCCAGTCGCCACCCAGGTCAATCCAGCCGATCTCGTGGTGCGGCGCGACGTCGTGCGACAGACCCGCCCGGCGGACCGCGTCCAGAAACTCCCGCCAGCGCCGCGCCAAGGCGCTCACTTCCCAAATCCAGACGAGCGGCCAGCGGACTCTCGCCAGCTCGGCCACAAGGCGGTCCATCGCGGCCGCGGCATCGCAAGCGGGATCGAGCAAAAGATCGCCGCCAGGGAACCAGTCTTCGCCGGGCAACCCTGCCACCTCGAACCGCCGCTGCACGTGAACACCCGCCAGCGGCAACGCCGTGGCGAACTTCCCGCCCTGCTCGACGACGAGCCCGAGGAACCGCCCGCCGCTGGCGAAGCGTTCCAACCACGTCGCCAGCGGCTCGGCCTGCACGGTCGGCAGGGCGGAGTCGCTGCGCCGCCAGAGATCGTCCCACTGGGCCGCGGCGGCGCGGAGGGCGGCGATGCTGTCCAGGCGCAGCGCTCGGTAGGAAGTCATGCGTCACCGCGGGCGATGTCGGGCAGACAAATATAGGTCGCCCTGCTCGTAGTGAGCGCGTTGGTAGTGACCGCATTCATGCGGTCGCGCCTGTGGAACGCCGCGCCGATCGACCCGAGTAGAGTCGAGAGGTGGCGCGGTGGTTTAGGTGTCAGCCTATCGATCCGGCCCTTTCGGCGCCGGGGCTTCACTAGCCACACCCTGCTCCGTCTCCACCTCCCGCTCGTCGAACCGGACAGGCGGATTTCCCGC
>JACOUI010000310.1 GCA_016177915.1 Planctomycetia bacterium | reverse complement strand
CGAACTCGGCCTTCCCGAATTAGTGTCCGGCACCGCGTAACCCGCCGAACCGCCGGGTACGGACCCGTACGCCCGGTGGTGTGACAGGGACAGCCCGCGAGGGCTTACCTATGTCGATTGCGCGCCGCGCACTTGCACGTGCCGTTTTCGGGCGCAGCACGATCGGGTATGCTGCACGCCAATGCGACGGTGCCGACGGTCGTCGTGCCCGGCCAATTCAGGACGACGACGAGGGCGAGAAGACGAAATCCATTTGGAACGGGAGCCAGACTATGAAACTCTTCGGGAGGAAGGAAAGGGAGGAAGGAAAGGGGACATTCTGATTTATTCTTGCCACTCCTCTTCCGCTCCGCCATTCTCCGCCGATGCCACGCACAGCCCGCGCCGACCGAAGAAGACTCTCCTGCTGACGCGGCCACCACGTTATCAGTCGCGGTAGTGCGCGCCAAACCGTCTTCCAAAAAAACGCGGACCACCATCCCCCGATTGCCAGCGCCAGACCGACAGGGAACGCAAGAAAAGCCCTGGAAAACCTCCGGCGCCCCCATTTCTTTTGGCTGCGCCATCGTGTACGACGAACTTTGGTCCTTCCAGGCGCGACAACCCCCATGCCCCGCTTCGTCGTCCTTAAGCACGTTCCCTCGCCCGGCGGCGATCGGCCGCTCCACTGGGATTTCATGCTCGAAGACGAAGGCAGGCTATGGACCTGGGCCCTCAGCGAGCCTCCCGCTGCGGGCGCAACCGTCGCCGCCGAGCGCCTCGCCGACCATCGCCTGGCTTATCTCGACTACGAAGGCGAAGTTTCCGGCAACCGCGGAATCGTCACGCGATTTGACAGCGGTCAGTTCCAGTGGCTCGCCCGCACCGAGGACCGCTTGGAAATAGCGCTCCGCGGCGAAAAGCTGCAAGGCCGCGCGGCGCTCGTCCGCTCCGCCGACCCTCAGCGCTGGACCTTGGAAGTCGAGGGCGACTGACCGACGCTGGCGTCCGCGGCGTGCGTCGTGGTCGACCGGCCGGCCACATAAATCGCCCCCTCTCGCAACTCGAGCTTTTGCACGGTCACCTGCACGTCGTCCTCGTCGCCTCCCAGGGGGAGCGTCACGAGCGCGACCGGGTGGTCGTCGTCCTGCGCCCAGCGCAGGCGCAGGTCGGCGTGGCGGGCGGCCTGCGAGATGCCGTCCAGCACGTCCGCTAGCGGCAGCGGCAGCTCGCCGGCGCGCGCCCCGCGCACGCGGAGCGCGATCACGTTCGGCTCCGCCAGGCAAACGTCGAGATCCACCGAGAAAACGGTCGTGATGCTGCCGTTGTCGTAGCGAAACGCCAGCAGGGCCCCGGAAGGCGAGATCGCCACGCGCGGATCGCGCACCCCATCGGGCAGCAGATGGGAGTGGTTCTGAACCAGGTCCACGGCCAGCCAGCCGTTGATTTGCCCGACGGTGAAGAGGGCCTCCCACTGGCCCTGGGCTCGTGCGTCGTTCGACAGCTCAAGCGCCTGATGAATCAACTGGTCGCTTTCGGCCGCTTGCTGCTCGACGTCCGCCTGCAGCGCCGCCCGATAAAACTCCGGCACGCGCTGCGAGGCCCACCACACCCAGGCCAGCGCCACAAGGCCCAAGAGCAGGATCATCGATCCCGCGACGAGCAGAATTCGGACGGGCCGGCGCATGAACAACCCGACAAAGGAAACGGCTCGGAGGTCCCCCCTCGCGCGTCCTCCTTGTGGTTCCCCCTCTCCTCCCGCGGAATACGAGGGGCGTCGGCGATGGGGGTCAATGCAGGGTCAGGCGGCCTGCCAGCGACGGCAGCAACCGTTCATCTCGCCGGCGCACCTTCACTTTTTCGGCAACCGCTCTGTGAACCCGATGGAAGCGCGGGGCTCGGCCTCCTCGTCGTCGGCCTCTGCGCCCTCCTGCTTGGCGGCGTCTTCTGGTACGCTCGTTATCGGGTGAAGGCTCGATCGGGCGTCGCCTCAGGTCCCGCCGCCGTTGATCGCTCGGGACAGATCGCATGAGTTACGCGCAGCGCCTGAAGATCGTTCCCGTCGTCGTTTTGCTCGGAGGTCCCAATGAGAGCTGCCATCGCGTTTCTGGTGCTCGTGGTTGCCGGGCAAGCCAGCGTGCGGGCCTACATCGAGCCGGTTGTCGATAACCAAAAGGCCGTGACCCTTCCGCGGCTCCTTCTGCACTTCTCCAAGTCCGTCGCGGTCGTGGAAATCCGGCGCGTGGATACGGACCGCGGCCTGCTGCAGTTCAAGGTCGCCGAGCGTCTTCAGGGGGCCGAGCGGCTGGAGGAGGTCCGAATTTCGTTCCTGGTGGACGGGCAGGTGCCCGAGGCCCTGCGCAAGCGCGAATTCAAGGCCGGCCAGAGGGCGGTGTTTTTCGGCGAAGACGCCGAGGGCCAAAGCTTCGTCTATTTCGAGGGGCTGTGGTGCCATGCGATCCTCCGCGACGAGAGCGGCTGGCGGCGGCTCGTGGGGATTCGCCCGCTGTACAACGGGTGCTTCTCGGGATCGGTGGACGAGCTCGTCGTCGCACTCGAGCGGCTGGTGATGGGACGGGAGGCCGTCGTGCGCTGCCTGCCGGATCGAAACGGCCAGGCCGCTCTGGTGCGCTACACGATGAGCGAGCCGGAACGAAAAACGCCCGCTGGAAACAGCTCGGACGATCCGCCCCTCCAGGAAGCGCCGGAGGTCGATCCGGCCAAGGCTCGAGAACTCCGGGAGAAGGAACTCGACGATCTCCACCGGAAGATGCGTCAGCTCCGGCAGCGGGAAGGGGAAGAGAGCCCAAGGATGCGAGAGCTAAGCGTCGAGCTGTGGAAGCGCCAGGAAGGCCTGGAAACCGAGCAGCAGCGGGCCGAGCGAATGCGGCAAAATATGCGGCGGGAGATCGCGGAACTCGGAGAGCGAATCGGGAAGCTGCAGGCAGAGATTCGCCAAGCAAACGAGGCCGGTCGCCGCGACGCGGCGGCACGGATGGCGGAGGAGGTGCGCCAGCTCGAGCGAGAGCGCGAGCGGCTCCGGCGGAACGTGGACGCAGGATGAAAAGGGGACAGGTCGGATCAGCGCCATTGACTCCGCCTAACCGTGGTTCTTCAACGGGAGCCCCTACGCCAAAACCTCCCTCACCACCCGCGCCGGGTTCACGCCCGTCAGCCGCTCCTTGAGGCCGTGCTGCTCGATCGCCAGCTCCTCGAAATCCAAACCCAGGAGGTGCAAGATCGTCGCGTGCCAGTCGGGCACGCTCACTTTATTTTCGGCGGCCGCCATGCCAAGCTCGTCCGTGGCGCCGTGGACGTAGCCCCCCTTTACGCCCCCGCCGGCCAGCCACGAGCAAAAGGCGTTCTTGTTGTGGTCGCGGCCGGCGCGGGATTCGTTCTTGTCGGCCGGCAACTGCGCGATCGGCAGGCGGCCGAACTCGCCGCCCCAAATGACGAGCGTCTCCTCCAGCAGGCCCCGCTGCGCCAGATCGGCCAGGAGCGCCGCCACCGGCTGGTCGGTCCGCTGGCAGGCCGAACGCAATTCGCCGGCGAGCGCGGTGTGGTTGTCCCAGATTTGCCCGTTGATGTAGAGCTGCACGAACCGCACGCCCCGCTCGACGAGCCGCCGCGCGATGAGGCACCGCTTCCCGTACGAATCCGTCGGCTGCTTGCCGACGCCGTACATCTCGAGCGTCGATTGCGTCTCCTGCGACAGATCGAGGGCGTCCGTCGCGGCCAGTTGCATCCGGGCGGCCAGCTCGTAGGCGGCGATACGGGCATCCAGGTCGTGCTGCGCCGGCCGGCGGCGCTTGTGAATCGCATCGAGCCGCGACAGCAAGTCGCGCTCCATTTGCACGACCGCCTCCGGCCGCTCGACGTCCGGCCGCAAATTCAAGACCGGCGAGCCGGTCGAGCGGAACCGCGTGCCCTGGTAGAGCGGCGGCAGGAAGCCCGATTGCCAGTTCTCCACGCCGTTGATCGGCAGGCCGAGCGGGTCGTCGAGGACGACGTAGGCAGGAAGGTTCTGGTTTTCGCTGCCCAGGCCATAGACGACCCAGGACCCCAGCGTCGGCCTTCCTGGGCCCATTTTTCCAGACTGGATCAGGTAGATTGCCGGCTCGTGCGTGAGGTTCGTCGTGTGCATCGAGCGGATGAGCGAGATCCGGTCGACCTGCCGCGCGAGGCAGGGCAGCGCGTCGGAGACCCACATGCCGGACTGGCCGTGCTGCGCGAACTTGAAAGGGCTGCGCAGGATGGCGCCGGCGTCCTTGACGTTTTCGATTTCGCCGGCGATTTTTTCGAAGTGCTGCGTGCCGTGCAGCTTGTCGAGCATCGGCTTGGGGTCGAAGAGGTCCATCTGGCTCGGGCCGCCGTTCATGAAGAGATGGATGACGGCCTTGGCCCGGGCCGAAAAATGCGGCCGGCGGGGCGCAAGGTCGAACGTCGGGCGGCCGTGCGCGGGTTCGTCGGCGAAAAGATCGCGCGACAGGAGCGACGCCAGCGCGGTTCCATAGATGCCGCCGGCGACGCGGTGAAAAAAGGAGCGGCGGGAAGAGGGGGAGTCGGCCATTGCGGTAACGGGAGTCGAGTCCCACCGGACGCAGCCGGCGGGCTTGGGTAGCCACGGAAACTCAGTCGATGTACAAAAACTCCGCGGAGTTCAGGATGGCGTGACAGTACGTCGCCAGCGCGCGGCGCGACGACTCGACGGCGCGGTCGGCTGTGTCGGCGGGAAGCTGCCGCAACCACTCGGCCGCAAACTGCGCGAGGGCCGCGACGCCCGTTTGCCGCTCCTCGCCATCGGGCGGACGGCCGTACGCGAGCAAATAGACGCGCTCCACTTTCCGCACGGGATCGTCGCCGGCTTCGCCCTGCACGCGCCGCGCAAAGCCCTCAGCCAACTCGTTGACCATGCTGTTATTCATCAGCAACAGCGCCTGCGGGGCGACCGTCGAGGACCGCCGTTCGATGCAGTTAGGGTTCATCTGCGGGAAGTCGAAGGCCTCCAGGTGCGTGGCCACGACCTTCCGCTGCTGCTCAAGGTAGATGCTCCGCCGCCAGCCGGCCGGCGACGGGGCCGCCGCGGCCAGGCCGTCCGCGCGGACCGCCAGCGCATCGGGCGGGCCGAAGGGCGCTTCGCGCAGCTTCTCCGCGACCAGAAGCATCGTGTCATAAAGCTGCTCGGCCGACAGCCGCCGCATGGGCATCCGCGAGAGGAACACGTTGTCCGGGTCGAGGCGCTCGTGCTCTGGCAAAACGGCCGACGCCTGGCGGTAGGTGGCGCTCGTGACCATCAGCCGGTGCATGGCCTTGATGCTAAAGCCCTGGCGGACGAACTCCACCGCTAGCCAGTCGAGGAGCTCCCCGTGCGACGGCGGCGAGCCGGCCTTGCCGAAGTTGTCGAGCGTCCGCACAAGGCCCCGGCCGAAATGGTGGTGCCAAAGGCGGTTCACCATGACGCGGGCGGTGAGGGGATGGTCCGGGGCGACGAGCCAGCGGGCAAATGCCAGCCGCCGGCCGGTCTTCTTCGCGCCGGGCCAGGGCGGCTCGACGACACACGGCGTCTTCCCGTCGGTCAGCACGGAGGGCAGTCCCGGCCCCACCAGCCGGCCAGGGCTCAAGTAGTCTCCGCGGCGGTAGATGTACGTCGGCGACGGCTGGCCCCGGTCCCACAGGGCGCGGATTTTCGGCTCGGGCTTCTTGTGCGCTTCTAGTGCACTGACGCGCCCCTGCATTTCCTCGGAGAGTTTCTTGAACGACTCATCGAGGGCGGGAAGCTGCTCGCGCGGAACCCGCAGCGTCTTTTCAAACTTCTCGGCCAGATAAGCCTGCACGGCGCTGCGTTTGTCCGGCGGCGCGTCGAGAGCGGCACGCACGTCCTCGCGAATCGCCTCCGGCAGCGCGGCCAGACGTTGCTCGAAGATTTTTTGCGCGACATCTTGCGCCTGCTTCTCGATCGCGCCGCGCAGCTCGTCGATTTGCTTCTGCAGCGACGCCGTCTGCGATTCCCACTCCCGCCGCTCGGCCGTCGCCACGAGCGTCATATCCCGCTGCGCCGTTTGCCCGGAGCTGAGACCGGGATGCCAGTTCGGCTTCAGCCAGTCGTGCTCGTCGAAGGCGCCCTTGAAGACCGCCAGCAGCCGGTAATAGTCGCGCTGCGGGATGGGGTCGAACTTGTGCGAGTGGCAGCGGGCGCATTTCATTGTCAGGCCCATGACGCTCGACCCCAAAACGTCGATCTCGTCGGCCAAAACCTCCAGCCGGTCCGGCACGAAGTTCGTCAGGTTGTACCACGTCGGGTCCGGGGCCATCCGCAAAAAGCCCGTCGCCACGAGATTGTCGGCCAGCTCGGGCGTGATCTCCGCGGCGTTTTCGACGTCGGCCAGTTCGTCGCCGGCAATCTGCTCCAAGAGGAACCGGTCGTAGGGTTTGTCGGCATTGAACGAACGGATGACGTAGTCGCGGTAGCGATAGGCGAACGTGCGGCGGATGTCCTGCTCGCGCTTGCCTTCGGAGTCGGCATAGCCGGCCAGGTCGAGCCAGTGCCGGCCCCAGGCCTCGCCGTAGCGCGGCGAGGCCAGCAGGCGATCGACGAGCTTCTCATAGGCCGCCGGATCGGGGTCGGCGACAAACGAGAGGACTTCCTCCGGCGAGGGCGGCAGGCCCACGAGGTCGAGACACACCCGGCGGATGAGCGCCGCGCGGTCGGCTTCCGGCGAAAGCGTCAGGCCCTTTTCCGCCAGCTTTTGCAAGATGAAGGCGTCGATTGGATTTCGGACCGCCTCGGGCGTCGGGGCCGTTGGCACGTTCACTTGCCGCGGCGGGCGGAACGACCAGAAGTTCCGGTCCTCGTCGGTCACGAGCGGGTCGCCGTCGGCCGTGGCCACGTCGGGCTTCACGTCGACTTCCGGAGCGCCTTGAGCGATCCAGCGGGCGATGATCTCCGTCTCGGAAGGCTCGATTGGCTTGATGCTCACCTCGACGATCCGCCGCAGCGGCGGCATCTCGCCGGCGCGGATTCTCTTGATCACCAGGCTCTCGTCCGGCTTGCCAGGCACAATGGCCGGGCCGGACTTGCCGCCCGCGAGCATGCCGCCCTTGGAGCGCAGGTCGAGTCCCGCTTCGCGTGCGCCCGCGCCGTGGCAGACCGTGCAGCGGCGGAAGAGGATTGGCAGCACGTCGTGCTGGTTGAGGGCGGCTGAGGCACTTGACGATTTGTCCTCGCCCGCCGGCGCCCCGGCCTCGATCCAGCGGCGGATCAGGTCGATTTCTTCTTTGGCCGGCGGGTCTTTGCCATCGGGAGGCATTTCGCCGCCGCGGACCCTTTCGTAGAGCAGGCTTTCGTCCACCTTGCCGGCCACGACGGCCGGACCCGACTCGCCCCCTTTCAACACGCCGGCGTGCGTCGAGAGTTCCAGTTCGGCCTTGCGCCCCTCGCCGCTGTGGCAGCGGAAGCACTTGGCTTTGAAGATCGGGAGGATATTGCTGTCGTATTGCGGCGCCGGCGTCGAAGCATCTTTCACGGGCGCGGCCGGCGGCTGGGCGAGGGCGAACGACCAGAGCGCTGCCAGCGCGCAGAAACAACCGAAAAGTCCCACCGGACACAGCCGGTGGGCTGGGGAACGTCGGTAAGCGGGCGTGGGCGTGGGCGGGGAGGTCGTCATCCCGGGCCGCAGGGTGGGTGGGCCGGTATCGAAGCGCACGCCATTTTAACAGAGGCGACGCCGATAACCCACCGCGCAGGACCGAGAAGAGGACTTCAGTGCGATCGCGCCGCCTCGCGGCGCGACGCCGAACGAGACGCCCCCGGCCGGTCGGGCGCGGTCTTGCCGCGCCGTAGCGGCCATTCCACCACCGCCCGCACCAGCGCCGGCGACACAAACGCCAGGTTTCCAATCAACATCACCAGGCCGAAGGTGATCATGCCCAGGAAGAGCGCGATCCCCAGGTGCAGCGGGATCGCCAGCAAAAGGACGATCGGCCGAGTGAGACGCGGCCAGACGAGCACGCAGTAGCTTGCCTCCCACCAGACCGTCACGTGCGTCATTACGGCGGTGAGCAGCGGCCAGGTCGCCAGCCAGGTCATGTCGAGCGACTGGTACTCATAACTGGCGACGGAAAGCCACATGGCGGTGCCGTCCCACCAGGAGTCGCCTTTCAGCTTGCCCAGGCCGGCGAAGAGATACACCACGCACATGTGGAGCTGAATGAGACGGATGCCGAGATTCGCCCCAACGCTGGGTTGCACGGGATTGGGCTGTACGGGCGGCAGCTCCTTGCCCAGGCGCCGCCGCGCGATCCGGCGATCGAGCGAGTAGCACGCGCCGCTCGGACCCAGCGTCAGATACAGCGCCAAGAGGCCGTTAATGTGGTCGAGCCCAAAGAGCGCGGGTGCCACGCGGTTGGCATAGGAAACCGTGAAGAGGAACGTGAGGATCGACGTCGTGCGGCTGAAAAGCCCCAGCGTAAACATCGCCATGACGGCCAGGGCCGCGAAATGGATCGTCCACAAAAGCCACGGCGTCTCGATCCAGTAGAAGTGCGACCAGGCATAGGGACCCAGTTCGGGCGACTGCTGAACCACGTTGACGGGCAGCCAGGGCGAGGCCCCGAAAAAATCGTCGAAGCGCAGCGTCCAAACCGCGTGGGTGTAAAGGAGCATCGCCCCGGCCAGGATGCGGATCAACGAGTACGTGGCTGGATCGGCCGGCGTGAAAAAGAAGCGGTCCCAGCCGGCGGCAACCGAGGCGGCAAGATCGCGGACGTAGCGGCGGATCATGGTCACGGCGTGTTTTCCGGGTACTCGGCAATCGGCAGCTCGTCGCGGCGCATGATGAGCAGCCGTTCGCCCGCCTCCATCGGCAGGCGCAGGAGCAGCTCGTTCATCCCGATGCGGTGGGCCACGATCGCAGGCAATTCGGGGTCGGCCGCATAAAAGACGAAATCCTCTTCGTTCTCGTGCTCCTCCCACCGCAAGGGCACGAGCTCGCCCCGACCGGTCCAGTTGCTCAACGACGCCGTTCCGCCCGGCGGCCGCGGAATCTCGCCGGCCTGTCGGCTGCGATCGAGCACGATTTCAAGGGTCACAACGGCCGGACTCGTTGTACCGGCGCGGCCCGCGGAGCTAGGTGCAGCGCGCGGCGGTCCAAGTTCCTCGGGGGCGCGCAAGCCGGGCGGCGCGGGGCCAGGAGCCGCCTCCAACGGCGCGGTCCACGTCCCGTCAATCATCAAATTCGGCATGGGGGCATAGAGCGACGGGTCGTCGAGCTTCATCCCGGCAGCGACTTTCCAGGGCCTGGCCAGCTCATGCCGCACCAGGAATAGGCGCACGTGCCTTGCGCCATAGCGCTCGGCCAGGTGCCGTGCGTACGGCCGGGCGTAGAGGGTCGTCACATCGCTGGCCCGGCCGAATTGCAAACGCGACGTCAGCATGAAGTGCCGGTGGTACAACAGCCGCGGCCGATGTTCTTTCAGGTCGGGATACGTTTGCTCGATCTTTCGGCCATCCGGCAGCTCCAGTTCGCACCGCAAAAGGAAGGATGGACCCGGGTCCGGACCGAAGAACCCGTAGCCGTGGTTCAAGAACATCGGGTCGATGTACCACGAAAGTCCTCGCTTGGCGGCGCTGACCGGGCCGCTGTCGCCCGAGAGCACCCAAAGAGGAGGGAGCGCAACCGCCGCCAAGTGCAAGACGAGCCAGGCGCTCACGAGCAGCTTCGCACGGCGCGACATCGTCACGGGGGAAATGGATCTCACCGAGGACGAGTTGTCGTTTCGCGGGTCCATGACAGTTTCATCATCGGCGGCGCGGCGGCAATCGGGGCAAAGTTTTCTGGTGGGTCGGGTTGTAGGGGCAGCGATTCGCCAGCGCGGGCCTCACAGACGTCATGGGCGGCCGCTTGACCGCCGCGGAAATTGGCGCCCTCGTCCGGGGCTCGCCGTCTGCGGCCGAGAATCAGCCTTGCCCTGCGCCGGCACTTTGGCGGATAACATTCGGCCGTCCGCCCCGCCCATCAACGTACCGATTGGCCCGAGCCGTTGCCAATCAGCTCGCAAAACGAACGGCCCCAAACGAACGCAACTTTGCCCTGCCCAGCGACTTGCCGAGCTGGACGGTGAATGATTATAATTACGATAAAGATTGGCATGATTGGCACGTTCTGTACGATAAACTCTTACTGGACCAAGTAATCGTCGCAGCTTAACAAACTGCCTAACCGCGATGACCACACAACCTCACGAAACCAACGGCGTACCCGGCGGCGGCAAAGCCAAAGGCGCCGAGGCCCTCAAGGCCAACAGCAACTACCTGCGCGGCACGATCGCGCAGGAGCTGGCCGACGGTTCGGACCACTTCGGCAAGGAAAGCGTCGTCCTGCTGAAGCCCCACGGCACCTATCAGCAGGACAACCGCGACGATCGCGCGGAGATTCGCGCCGCCGGCGGCACGGACCGTGCGAACAAAGCCTACTCGTACATGGTGCGGACGAAGATCCCCGGCGGGAAGCTGACGAGCGGCCAGCTTCTGGCGGAGTTGGACCTGTGCGACGAGCTGGGCAGTTCCACGCTTCGCGTCACGACGCGGCAGGGCTTGCAGCTTCACGGCGTCCTGAAGCAGGACCTGAAGCAAACGATCGCCCGTATCAACGAAGTGCAGCTCACGACGCTGGGGGCCTGCGGCGACAACAACCGCAACGTGATGTGCAGCCCGGCGCCCTTCAACGGCGACCCCGTCCACCGCCAGATGCAGGAAATGGCCGAGAGGCTGGCGGCGCATCTGGCGCCGCAGACGCGGGCCTATCACGAAATCTGGCTCAAGGACGACGGCTCGGGCGAGGAGACGCTCGTCGGCGGCGGCGAGGAGGGGGCGGTCGTCGAGCCGATTTACGGCGCCACCTATCTGCCGCGGAAGTTCAAGATCGCCCTCGGCCTGCCCGGCGACAACAGCGTCGATGTCTACGCCAACGACCTGGGCTACCTGGCGATTTGCCGAGACTGGAACATCGTGGGCTACAACGTGCTGGTCGGCGGCGGGTTCGGCGTGACGCCCGCCAACAAGAAAACCTTCCCGGCGCTGGCCAGGCGAATGGCGTTCATCACGCCCGATCAGGTCGTCGATCTCACCACGGCGGTGGTCAAGGTGCAGCGCGACTTCGGCAACCGCGGCGACCGCAAGCTGTCGCGGATGAAATACCTGATCGCCGACTGGGGACTGCCGAAGTTCCAGGCCAAGGTCGAGGAATACTACGGCCGCACGCTTGCCGAGCCGCAGCCCGACGACGTCTTTGGCTTCGACGATTACCTCGGCTGGCGCGACCAGGGCGACGGCCGCTGGTTTTATGGCCTGAACATCGAAAACGGCCGGATCAAGGACGAGGGCGAGTTTCGCCTGAAGACGGCGATCCGCAAGATCTGCTCGGACCTGCGGCCGGGCATTCGGCTGACGCCCCACCAGAGCATTCTGTTTTGCGACCTCTTACCTGAGCAGCGTCCCGTCCTGGAAGAAATCGTCCGCGCCCATGGCGTGCCGCTTTCGGAGGAGATCACGAATGTCCGGCGGTGGTCGATGGCCTGCCCCGCGCTGCCGACCTGCGGCCTGGCGGTGACGGAGAGCGAGCGCGTGCTGCCCTCGATGATCGACCAGCTCGAAATCGAGGTCGCGCGGCTGGGCCTTTCCGACGAGAAATTCACGGTCCGCATGACCGGCTGCCCCAACGGCTGCGCCCGGCCCTACAACTCCGACGTGGGCCTGGTGGGCAAGGCATCCGGAAAGTACACGGTCCTGCTCGGCGGCCGTTTGCTGGGAGACCGGCTCAACTTCATCTACAAGGACTTAGTGCCGCAGGAAGAGGTCGTCTCGACGCTCGTCCCCGTGCTGGTCTATTTCAAAAGCGAGCGTCAGCCGGGAGAGACGCTGGGCGACTTCTGCCATCGCAAGGGCCGCGAAGAGCTTTTGTCGTTCAGCGAGCGCTACGCGGCGTCGGAAGCCTAAGACGGCAGGGGTCAGGGGCTCCCCGGCACCCTGCACCTGCCTCCTGTTTCCTGCTCCTACTTCCCCTCCGCGCGCTGCTGCCAGGCCCAGCGATAGAGATTGCGGCTATCGACGTACCGGGCGTCGCTCGACGTGGCCCCCAAAACGACGACGATCAGCTCGTCGTCGCCGCGCCGGCCGGCCGAGACGAGGCACGCCCCGGCCAAGTCGGTTGTCCCCGTCTTCACCCCGTCGAACCCCTCGATCGAAAGAAGCTGGTTCGTGTTCTTCCATTCCACGTTGCGCAGGTAGCCTGAGGCGCCGATCACCTGGCAGCCGTGCTGCCGGGTCGACGTGTAGTGCCGGAACAACTCATTCTTGCGGCCGGCGATCGCCAGCTTCACGAGGTCGGCCGGGCTGGCCTTGTGCCGGTCGTGCGTCATACCGTGGGTGTTGCGGTACGACGTCGTCGTCATGTCGAGCTTCTTGGCCGTGCGGTTCATCTCGGCCACGAACCGCTGGAGCGGATCGGTTTCGTCGGGACGGTCTTCGGGCGGCTCCAGCCGGCCGCCGAAATGCTCGCCCAGCGCTACGGAGGCGTCGTTGCCCGAGGGGAGCATCAAGCCGTAGAGCGCTTCGCGCACGGTCAGCCGCTCGCCAGTGCGGACGTCGGCCGTTGAGCCGACCGTGTCGTCGGCCCGCTGCGAGAAGACCAGCTCCTCGTCCAGAATCTTGGGGTCCTTCGCGGCCAGTTCGCAGACGATGTAGGCTGTCATCATCTTGGTGGTGCTGGCGATGTGCTGCGGTTCGTTTTGTTTCCCGCCCCACAGCACCTTGCCGGTCTTGGCGTCGGCGACGGCCCAGGCCTTGCACGTCACAAACGGCGGGCCCAAAAGGTCGTCGGCCGGAACGACCGACAGCTTCGCGCCGTTAATCTCCTCCGGCGAGCGCGTCGGCGCGTCGCCCTCGACGATCGCTCCCAGCGCCTTCCACGTGTCGCGATCGACCTGGCCGGTGTCGGGCAGTTCCTTCGACTTTTGAAATGACTTGACCGCCGCCTCGGTCATGGGTCCGAACTCGCCGTCGATCGTCAGCTTCGGCGACGGCTCGCTCTTGGCGTTGAGCGTCCGCTGCAGCGCCGAAACGAGCGGCCCGCTGTCCCCCGACTTGAGCGGCCGGGCCGGCTGCGCCGCCGGCGCGCGCTTTGGGTCGTAGAGCTTCTTCTCCCGGAAATAATTGTAAGCGGCCAGCGCCACATCGCCGCACAGCCGGTCCGCGGCGTTGTCGTTGTCCGTGGAGGTGTCTTCGTTCTTGGCGGTCAACACGCAGATCACAAACGGTCCCGACGGGCCGTCGATGACGCCGGCATCCGTGCGCACGGCCGCCACGGAACCCGTCTTGTGGGCGACCGTCGCCTCTTTGGGCAGCCTGCGTCCGAACTTCTTCGTGTCCTGGCATTGCCGCAAGTGGGCGAGCATTTCTTCGCAGGCCTTGGGGCCGGCGGCCTTGCGGCGATAGATCAATTCCACAAGCGACGTCATCTCCGCCGCCGTCGTGCTCCCCAGGCCGAACTCGCGGCTGCGCTCGGGAAAGATGGACGTCTCCTGGCGGAACACCTTGGCGTGGATTTTCGTGTTCGCCAGGCCGAGCTTCTCCATCGTCGCCGACGTGGCCGGCAGGCCGATCTGATCGAGCACGAGGTTCGTGGCGCTGTTGTCGGAATAGGCCATCATCAGCCGGATGGCGTCCCGCACGGTCAGCGTCAGCCCGGCCGACAAGTGCGGCGTGATCATGCCCGAGCCTTGCACCTTGTCCTCCTCGCGGAGGGTGATGCGCTTTTCGAGGTCGAGCTTGCCGTCGTCGGCCTGGCGGTAGGCCTCGACCATGACCGCAAGCTTAATGAGGCTGGCGGTGGGCATGGGCTGGTCGGAGCGGTGGCAAAATGCCTCGTTCGTCTCGAGGTGCCGGACGACGACGGCCACGTCGCCCTTGTGCCGTTTGATCAGCGGCTCGATGCGCTCGGCCAGATCGTCACCCCGGCCGATCTTCGCGCACCACAGAGCCGCGCCGCCGGCAAGCAGGCAAAGGACGAATCGGGCGGCCGAACGGGGGCAGCCGCGGATGGCGAGTGTGACGAAGGGCATGGCCGACTCCACGAATCGATGGGCAGCGCCTGAATCGACTCCCAGTTTATTCATAAGCTTTTGTTTCACAAGCACTTGTGGATTCCGGCCGGCGGCACCGGCGATTGTCGCGGCGGGACGCGTCAGTCTCCTGGTTTGAGACCGCCGTTTCGGGTCTCCGCGCCGCGCGCGAAGCGCTCCAAACGCCCCACAGCCGCAACGCGGCGTTGCCCCCAAACGCTTGCTAGCACGCGGTTTGTGTGAATATCACGGGGTCCCGCGACGAAAATCGAATAAAGGTCCTTTGATTCTCGTTTAGGGGCGGATAAAATACGAAGGCACGTAATCAACGGCCTTCCCGGACGTGGGTGCGCCCAGTTCTGGGCGCGTTCGGGAACGAATCAGCAGCCATTCGTTCTGTTTCGCAGTGTTCGTTTCCAGGAATTGACAGTGGGGACGAAGACAGCGCGACAGTCACGTCGGTTGAGACCAGGTTGAGACCCAGGTCGAGGTCCGTTCCAGGCGGCGGGAAAGCGCAGCCAAACGACAGGTATCGGTGCCTGAGCAACCCTGCCGGCTGCGTTTGATCGTCCAGGGAAGCGCGAATCGGTCGTCGGTCGTTATCAAAGCAAGCGAACCATTGCAGGGAAGCATTTCCGTCTTTCAGAAACACGTCCTGACAGCATGCATGGCCTGATGAGCGCGGCGGCAGCCGCCGCGTCGTCGGGCGGAAAGCGATCGAGAGATGATCAGTCACGTTCTGGAGCACGAGGCCGATTCGGCCGGGAATGAGGCCATGGGGAAGATCCCAGAGGTTTCCAAGAAGACCCTCAACGAATTGGTGGAGATGTTCAAGCTCCTGGCCGACGACACCCGGCTGCGGATCTTGTTCTACCTGGCGCACAAAGGGGAGCTGCACGTCCGGGCGCTGTGCCAGATGCTGGGCCAGAGCCAGCCGGCCGTGAGCCATCACCTGGCCCTGCTGCGGGTGGCGCGGCTGATCGCGATGCGGCGCGAGGGGAAGCACAACTACTACAGCATCGTTCGCCGCCGGTTCGACCGCTTCGTGAAGACGTTTTTCTCCGTCGTCCCGGAAGGAAACCGCCTGCGGCTGGACGAGTACGTCCTCTCGTACGAGCCGGCGGAAGAGCTGGAAGCGGCTGCGGTGAACTGAGGCGAGCCGCCCACGAAATTGTCGGGTCGGTTGAGTCCGCGCGCCGGCGGGGGTGGGCGTCGCAAGCCGCGTGCTCGAGACGCCAAGGTGATCGAACGTCTGCCTCCCCTCTGGAAGCGAAGACACGCCGCTTTTGTCGGCTTGCTCCACCCACCCTACGGCCCTGCCGCCGACGGGTTCGTGCAGATCGCCCCGTGCTCGTAGCAGGTGAGGCACGCGCCGAACGCCAGCGGAAACTCGCCGCGGGCGCTGTGCAAATCGTCGCCCACGCGGGCCGCGGGAAAATCCAGCAGGATCGGGCAGACATAAACCCCCTGGTCCGTCACCACGCGGCTGTGCTCGCAGATGAGCTGCGAGGCGTCGTAGCCCTGCATCATCTCCGGCGTGACGCGATCGTCTTCCTGGTAGCCGCAGGTGCGCGTTTCTTCCGCGCCGATCTTCAGCGTGGGGATGATCTTCAAGCGCGGCCGCGCGTAGCCCGCCGCCCGGAGCGTCTCGACGAACCGCCCCACGACCGCGTGCTCCTCTCCCAGCGGCCACGTCCGGGCCGCGGTGATGATCGGCAAAAACCCGTGGTCCACAAGCTGTGCGACGCCGTGCATCGCCCGCTCGAACGTTCCTTCGCCGCGGATCGGATCGTTCGTCTCCGGCGAAAAGCCGTCGATCGAAACGCGAAACTCCAAGCTGTAAGGGCTTTCCCGCTCGGCGGCGGCCAGCTCCGAAAGCGCGGCGTCCTTAAACAGCGTGGCGTTGGTGAGGACCGTAGCCGGGCCGTAGCGCAGCGTCTCGGACAGGATGGGGACAATGTCGCGGTTCATGAACGGTTCGCCGCCGGTGAAGTAGTACTCCTTCACGCCCAGCTCGACGGAATCGCGCAGCGCCCGTCGAACCTGGTCGAGCGACAGAAAACCGAACTTGTCGTTTCGCGGGCTGCACGAGATGAAGCAGTGCCGGCAGGTGAGGTTGCAGAGCGTCCCGGCGACCTGGAACCAGAGGTCGTCCAGGTGCGAGAGGCGGACGCGTGGGGCACGGCGGTCGCTAACGAGCATGGATGCGTTATCCCGTCGTAGCACGCATGGAGAATGCGTCGTCCGATGACACTTAACACGGCGCGGCCTGGCAAAGGCCGGCTTGGCGCAAGCCTCCCTCGCGTCGCGCGACGCACTTCCCAATGCATCCTACCAATTCTTCTACGGCGACGCCGCCAGCGCCCGGCTCACGTCCGTCCGGTAGGCAAGCTGCGCCGGCAGAACGCCCACCAGCGTCGCCAGCGCGATCATTCCGGGCACCAGCACCCACTCCCAGACGGACAGGTTGAGGAAGCTGACGGTGATGTCGGTCTGGTCCTCAATGAACGGGCTGAGGACCGCGATGACGCCGTGCCCTAGCATGAAGCCGATCGCGCCGCCCAGGCCGGACAGCAACACCGATTCCAGCAGGATCACGACGGACACCTTGCCGCGGCTGGCCCCCAAGGCCCGCATCACCGCGATGTCGCGCTTGCGTTCGTTCATCGAGTTGAGGATCGAGACCAGGACGCCGATGGCCGACACGACCACGATCATGACGGTCAGGAACACCAGCACGTCGCGCATCGGGTCCACGATCTTCTTGAACAGGTTGTAGATCTCCTTGGTCGGGGCCACCGACTGGGCCACGTTCCCCCGGTTGATGACGCGGTCCATCGTCATCGCCGCCACGGGATAATCGGGATTGGTGCGGATCAGGATGGCCGTCACGTCCCGATCTTCAATGGGCAGCTTTTTGATCGTTCCCGGCGCAGCCGGCGCAGCCGAGGACCCGGCCGGCTGCGACGACGAAGCAGCCGGCTGCGACGACGAAGCAGCCGGCGGCGAATTCTTGGGTTCCTCGTTCGGCGGCTGTTCCGGCGGAGCGTTCTGCGTCCCCTCGCCGTTTGGCTTCTTCGGATCGTTGGACTGATTCGACGGCCCGCTCGATGCGCCCGACACCATCTGCCGGAATTGCTTGTCGGCCGCGTGCCCCTCCAGCAGGTAGAAGCCCTCGATGTTCACGAAGATCGCCCGGTCGTTGGGCGTTCCCGTGTGCTCGAGGACTCCCACCACCGTGAACTCGTCGTGCTTGGCCCCCTCTTCCGTGAAGCCGTGCGTGGGACGAAACTTGCTTCCCACGACGAGCGGCGGGTCGCACTTGCGGGCCACGACCGATCCCACGACCGACTCAAAGTACCCCTCCGGGTGCATGTTCCGGCCGGAGGAGAACCCGTGCTTCTTCCCGTCGGCGTATTCCAGGTCGAAAAGCTCGGGGACGGTTCCCACCACGCGGTAGCCTTGGTGGTTGTCGCCCATGCAGACGGGAATGGCGACGTCGACGACCTTCGCCCCCCGAAAGAGCTTGTTTTCCTTGAGGTCCAGGTAGTACTGATACTTGATCGGGAAAAGCGGCGAGCTGACGTGATAGACCGTGTTGAGCACGAGCTGCAACTGCCCGCCCTTGGCGCCGACGATCAGATCGAAGCCCTGGGTGCTGCGGAGGAATGTATCGTTGAGCGCGCCGTAGACGACGAGCACGCCCACGACCAAGGCCACGCCCAGCGCCATCGAGACGCAGGTCAGCGACGTGGAGAGCCTTCGCTGCCACATGCTGCGCCAGGCGATTGTGAACAGGCTCATGCGTCCCTCCCGAATTGGTCGAACGGGAATTCGATGCGTCGGCGACCTGCCCTATCCTTTTAGCCTTTTCCGCGCCGCGGATGAAGGGCCACCGACAGCCCGCCGCGGACGCGGAGCGTCAAACCCGGCTCGGGCACGACCTGGCGGCCCGGCAGAAGCTCGACGCCGAACTCGCGCGTCACCATCGGTACGATGATTTGGGCCTTCCGGGTCGCAAATTGCGCCCCGATGCAGCGCCGCTGCCCGCCGCCGAAGGGGATCTAGGCCTACGGCGCCGGCGGCTAGCAGCCTGGCGAAAACCGCTCCGGGTCGAACTTTTCGGGCTCGGGCCAAAAGTCCGGGTGGCGGTGTGTGACGAACGGTAACTGATCGACGGTAATGGCAGGCGGGCCGCCTACCCGACACCCTGCGTGTGGCCCTGTGACCATTCGCCCCAGCGATTACAATAAACCTCTCCATCCGCGGACCAGTCCAGCGGCGACGGGCGGAGGTGGCCGCGGCTAAGAGTTCCCTCCGTTTTCCCTCCGGCCTGGCATGAGCAATCTCCGCGACGTGCACGCGCAGGACGCACCGCCGATCCCAGAGATCATCGGCCGCAGTCCCGCGATGCAAAAAGTCTACCGCCTCACCCGCCAAGTCGCCCGCAGCAGTTGCTCCGTGCTCCTGCTGGGCGAGACGGGCACCGGCAAGGAGCTGATCGCCAGCGCCGTCCATCAGCAAAGCCCGCGCAAAAACGGACCCTTCGTCCGCGTCAACTGCGGCGCGCTGCCCGAGAACCTCTTGGAGAGCGAGCTTTTCGGGCACGTCCGCGGGGCCTTCACCGGCGCCGTCGAAAACCGCATCGGCCGGTTCGAGGCCGCCCACACCGGCACCATCTTCCTCGACGAAATCAACTCCACGAGCTTGCTGATGCAGGTCAAGCTCCTGCGGGTTTTGCAGGAGCGGGAGTTTGAGCGGGTGGGCGACAACCGCGTCGTGCAGGTCAACACGCGCGTCATCGCCGCCAGCAACAAGGACCTCGTCGAGGAGGTGGCCCACGGCCGGTTCCGCGAGGACCTCTATTACCGCCTCAACGTCGTCTCGATCACGCTCCCGCCGCTGCGCGACCGGCGCGACGACGTCCTGGACCTCGTCACGCACTTCCTCAACTACTACAACGAGGTCAACGACCGCTACGTCGTCCATATCCAGCCGGCCGCCCTGGAGGCCCTGCGCAATTACGACTGGCCGGGGAACGTCCGCGAGCTGCAAAACTACGTCGAGCGGGCGGTCGTGCTCGCGCCGGGCGACGAATTGACCGTCGAGCTCTTGCCCGACGCCGTCCTGGGCCGCAAGCCGCCGCCGCGACTGCACGGCCCGCGCGACGTGCCCACGATGGTCCGCGAGCTGATCGAGCTGGGCGTGCAGGAGGCCGGCCCCAGCGCCGACAATTTGCACTCGCGGATCGTCAACCAGGTGGAAAAGGAGCTGATCGCCAAGGTGCTGGACGACTGCGACGACGTGCAGATCAAGGCCGCCGCGCGCCTGGGCATCAACCGCAACACGCTGCACAAAAAACTCAAAGAATACGACCTCGACGAAGAGTAGGGTGGGCGACGCCCACCTTTGCGAGATTCGCCTCGCAGAGGAAGTTCGGGGTAGCGTATCGCCTCCCGACGCGAAGTCGACAAGCCGGTGGGCGGTGCCCACCCTACATCCGCCCCTGCAGCCACATCCGAAAGCCCAAGAGCGCAATCGACACCATGCACAGGATTGTGACGGCGTTGACTCCCAGAAAGACGAGGGTGTAGCGGCGCAGCGAAAACGCCTCGCCGCGCGGCGGCGGCTGTGCTCGTCGCCAGGGAACGACGACCGCGTGCATCGTCACCAGCGCCGCCAAGAGCAGCGGCACGACCGATTCGCTGCTCACCAGGTAGCCCAGCCAGGCCGCCGAAACCTGCCCGCCGATGTACTTGTTCTCCGCGATGAACGCCCACCAGCCGAGCGAAAAATCGACCAGCAGGCTGGCCGACAACAGCGCCCACACCAACCGCCGCTCGTGCCAATAGATGCGATCCTCGGGTGGCGCCGTCGGCGACCGTTCGACGAGTTCGACAGTCTCCGTGGCGGTTGCGCCTGCGGCGGCGCCGGATGACTTCTTGCGCCGCGACGGAAACGCGACCCAACCGTACGCCAAACAGCCCGCCACCATCGCTTCGCAGACGACACCGGCCGCCAGGAACGCCCCGATTCGGCTGCCGTCGCTTTGCACCATCGCCGGCAGCGACCGAAGAACGTGGCCGCTGAACGCCAAGGGCAAAAGCAGCACGAGCGTCGCCGCCGCGAGCACAAGCGCATACGTCCTCCGCCGCCGCGGTGACTCGCCCTTCTGCACCAGCATGAAAAGCGCCCCCATCACCGTCGGCACGACCAAGAAACTCTGGAACATGAACACGGCCGACGACGTCTCGACCAGATCAGCTCGGTCGATGCCCCGAAACGCGATCCCGCCCGACTCGACCAGCCGGTCATAAAAAGCCACCGCGGCCGGCGGCACTGCCACGGCCCACAAGACGAGCAGCGCCTCCGGCGTTGCCCGCCGCCGCCACCACGACCCCGCGTGCCGCGTGAGAAACGCCGCCAGCACGACCGCCGCGCAAAAGTCGATGTCGCGGAACAGGCCGGACCAGAGGTTGATCTCCGTCGATCGCCGCAGCGAGATGAAGTCGAGCACCCAATACGCGACGAGAGCGCCCGCCACCGCAACACGAAAAACGGCGCCCAGAATTTCGCTCACGTCGGTGCGCCGAACACCATTAACCTTCGTGGCAGTTCGCCACAGAGCACCGGCCTGGGCCAGCAGTCCGAAGATAAGCCATACCGAGGTCGCCAGGCGAACCGCATTGAGGGCGCGGAAACAGGGAAAGAAGTCGGAATCAAACTGCAAGCGCCCGTACGGAGGAGAAAAGCCCATCGATTGAGAGTTGTCGATCAGCACGACAACGTACAGGTACGGCCACGACTTGTACGCTGCCAGCCCCGCAGCGCAGCCCAGGATGAAAACCAGAATGTCCCACAGGCTGAACCGCCAGGCGGAGCGGCGCGAGGGCGTGGAATGATCGGCCTGCGATTGCGACGCAGCCGAGTCGGACGTGGGCGGCATCGAACGGCTCAGACGTGAGGCCCCCTATTTCAAGTCGCCCGCCCACCGCGGCTATTCCTTGGAGTGCGGCGACTTGTCGCCGCTTTCGACCTGGAAACCGTCGCCGCCGATCTTCGCAGCGCAGACCACGGACGGGCGGCGCGCCTGCGCCCGGGAAGAACGCTGGATGATCGTCCAAAGCGGCGACAAGTCGCCGCACTCCAAAGCACTCCAAAGAAAAATCCCCGCCCCCAGCACATTCCTCCGCCCCCGATTATAATGGCAAACCGCCCCTCGCGGGCGGACGTCGCATTCCAACCGCAACCCTGTAGCCTCCAGCTTACAGCCTCTAGCCTCTTCAGGTGCCTGCCATGCGCTCGATCGTCGCCTTCGCCCTCCTCCTTGCCCTCTCGCCCCTCGCTGCCGCCCAGGAAAAACCCGCACCGGCCAAGCGGACCGAGGCTGAGATCGCCGCCATTGCCAAAATCCGCGAGCTGGGCGCCCACATCCTGGAAGTCGCCCAGAACGACCCACGGCTAGACGTCGCCTTCCACTTGCAGGCCGACGCCTTCAAGGACGAATGCCTCGAGCCGGTCAAGACGCTCAAGGCGACCGTCGTCATGCTCAACCTGCGCGGCACGAAGGTCTCCGACGCCGGCCTCGCGCACGTCAAGGAACTGACCGAGCTGACGCACCTGCACCTGGAAAAGACCCCCGTCACCGATGCCGGACTCGACAACGTCAAGGACCTGCAAAAGCTCGAATACCTGAACCTCTACGGCACGGCCATCACCGACGCCGGCCTGGAAAAGCTGGCCGGACTCAAGAACCTCAAGAAGCTCTATCTCTGGCAGACGAAAGTGACCGACGCGGGCGTCGAGAAGCTCAAGCAGGCGCTGCCCAACCTGAAAATCGACCGCGGGACGGACGAGAAGAAGGAAGAGCCGAAGGCCGAAGAGAAGAAGCCCGAGGAGAAGAAGGAAGAAAAGAAAGAGGAGAAGAAGGAAGACAAGAAGTAGTGCAAGTGAATGTCAGTTTCGCCGTCAATGATCCAGAGAGTCCCCGCCGGCCTTGCGCCGGTGGAAGAATGACTGGCGGCTAGGGTCCGACAGCCCAAAAAACTGCCTCCGCCGACCTCGCGTCGGTGGATCGCACGACTGCCGGCTCAAGAGGGGTCAGTCCGAACTCCGCGCTCCGAATGAGAGCCGGAGGACCGAGCACAGGAAAACAAGAGCCAGCCACGGCAGGACGACGGGCCAAATCACCAGTTCAAACGCGGCGTACCGCCATTCGCGTTCGGCCGCCGACTGAAATGGCGATTGCAGCACGTCCCATGACTCTTGCCGGAACCACCTCCAAGCGTCCGAAGCGGTCTTTATTGGCGGCCCCTGACTGAAACCCATGGGCATCCTCCGAGTTAGCGACGGTTGGCTAATCGTATCTCAGCACCGGCGACGGAGCAAAGGACTTCGCATGCACCGTCTTCTGGCCGCAGTCCTGGCCACAATCTTCCCCGCGGCCATCGCGCTCGCCGCCGGTCCGCCTGTGCCGGAGATGCCCAAGAGCGCCGACCCGCGCCTCGTCGTCGAGCTTTTCGCCGCCGCGCCCGAGATCGTTCACCCCGTCGGACTCGCTTTCGACTCCCGCGGCCGGCTCCTGGTCATCGAGAGCCACACGCACTTTCGCCCCAAGGACTACGACGGCCCGCCCCACGACCGCATCCGCGTCGTGGAAGACACCGACGGCGACGGCCGGGCCGACCGCTTTACCACGTTCTTCGAGGGCACGAAGGCGACGATGGACATCGCCGCCCATGCAGGCGGCTCCATCTACATCGCCACGCGCAGCGAAATCCTCCGCCTCCGCGACGCCAACGGCGACGGCGCGGCCGACCAGAAGGAGCAAATCGCTTTCCTTCAGACGGACGGCGACTACCCGCACAACGGCCTCTCCGGCCTGTCCTTCGATTTCGCCGGCAACCTGTACTTCGGCATGGGTGAGAACCTGGGGGCGGCGTACACGCTCCGCGGGTCCGACGGCAAGACGCACGAGGGCGGCGGCGAAGGCGGCAACATCTTTTGGTGTACCGCCGACGGCAAAAACCTCCGTCGCGTGGCGACGGGCTTTTGGAACCCGTTCGGCACGTGCGTCGATTCCTACGGCCGCGTCTTCGCCGTCGACAACGACCCCGACGCGATGCCCCCCTGCCGCCTGTTGCACGTGGTCGAAGGGGGCGACTTCGGCTACCAGTTCCGCTACGGCCGCACCGGCCGCCACCCCTTCCAGTCCTGGGACGGGCAGCTTGCCGGCACGCTGCCGATGGTCTCGGGCGTGGGCGAGGGACCGTGCGAGGTGCTCGATTATCAGAGCGACGGCCTGCCGTCGGAGTACACCGGCAGCCTGCTGGTGACCTCCTGGGCCGATCATCGCGTCGAGCGGCACGAGCTTTCGCTGCGCGGGGCGTCGGTCCGGGCCGTGCGAAAACCGTTCATCCAGGGCGGAGCCGACTTCCGCCCTGTGGGCCTGGCCGTCGCGCCCGACGGCTCGCTCTTCGTCAGCGACTGGGTGCTGGTCGATTACAACCTGCACCACCGCGGGGCGATCTGGCACATTCGCTGGAAGGACGCGCCCAAGCCGGCGCGGCCGCAGAACCCGCTGGTGGCCATTGCCAACTTTCACCGGCCGGATCGTGAGGCGGCCGCTCGAAAGCTCGCCCAGACAGAATCCCACCGCGAACTGCTTCGGAAACTCCTGCGCCACGACCACGAGCACGTCCGGGCGGTCGCTCTGGCGGCGCTGGCCGGCGCGGGCGACCAGCAAGCCGATTTTTTGGCCGTCGCCGAGCGCGACCTATCGGTTCCGCTGCGGGCCGCGGCCGTGCGGGCATTGGCGAGTCGAAGGGACTTCGATGCGACGCGATTTCTCCGTGACGACGTGCCGGCCGAGGTGCGGCGCGAGGCCATTCTCGCCTGGCGTGTGACAAAAGTCGACCTGCCGCGGCTTTTGGAATCCGCCACGTGGGACGACCCGTTTCTCCGTCAGGCGGCGACGACGCGGCTCGCAACCTCGCCCAAGTTGCTCGACGGCCTCGAGCTTTCCTCGCTCAAGGAGCCGCGCGAGCGCGTGGCCGTCCTTGTCGCAAGGCGGCAATCGGGTCGCCCGCAATTCGCCGAGCGGCTCGGCGAATCGCTGGCCTCGGCCGACGAAGAGGAGCGCCTCCTGGCCGTCAAATGGATCGCCGATGAACGGCTGGAAAAGTACCGCGCACAGGTCGCCGCGATGATGAACGACAATAGCGTCAACGTGCGGATGTTCTGGTCGCTGGCCACGGCCCTGTCGCGGCTCGACGGCCAGGACGCCAATGAAAACTGCCTGGCCGACGCCTTTCTCGATCGCCTCATCGACGACAAGTCCCCGGCCGACATTCGCATCCGCGCCCTGCAGGTCGTGCCGGTATCGCACCAGCGATTGAAACTCGACCTGCTCGCAAAGTTGACCTCGTCCGACGACGACGCCCTGGCCGTGGAAGCCGTCCGCACGCTCCGGGAACATCCGGCCGGCGAACGCACTGCCGCGCTGCGCCGGATCGCTGCCGACACAAGCCGCTCCGAGGAAATGCGCGCCGATGCGATTGTCGGCCTGGCGGGCGCACAAGCCGCAGCCGACGATCTCGTTTCGCTGGCTGGCGGCGATTCTCCTGCGCTGGCGGCCGAAGCGCTGCGCTCGCTCGTCGGCGTTTCGCTCACCGATGCACAGCGGGTTGCGATCGAAAGCGCCGTCAAGAAGAATCCGGCACTCAGCGACCTTGCCGCCCGCGTGCTGGAAAAGCCGTTCGCCAAGGACCGCCCCGGCGCCGATCCCGACGCCTGGCTCAAGCGCCTGGAGGGCCCGGCCGACCCCGCCGCCGGCCGAAGGATTTTCTTTCAGCCCAAGGTGGCCGTCTGCTCGCGGTGCCATCGCGTGGACGGCCGAGGGCAGGACGTCGGACCCGACCTGTCCGCGATCGGCCGCCGCCCACGCCGCCACATCGTGGAGTCGATCGTCAAACCCGCCGCCGAGGTCGCCCCGCACTATCAGCCCTACGTTATCGTCACCCGCGACGGCCGCTCGCTCACGGCCCTGCTCTTGCGGACTTACCTCGACGAATACACCTGGGTCAGCAACAAGGGCGAAGAGTTCAAGCTCGCGACCCGCGACATCGACCTCATGCAGCCCGTGGCCGCCTCGATCATGCCCACGAACCAGCCGGACCTCTTGACGGACCAGGAGTTGCGGGACCTCGTGGCGTATTTGGAAGGCAGGAAGTGACGTCTGTTTCGCGGAGCGCAACCAATGAACGGTCCGCCGACTACTAAGCCACGGCGCCGCTTTCCGCGATTGCGGTTCACCTTGAAGACACTGCTGTTGTTCATTGCCGCGCTGTCGGTCTGGTTGGGGTATCAGACCAACGAGGCGCGGCAACAACAGGCCGCGGTGAAGGCGATGGCCGCCGTCGGGGCAACCATCCATTACGACGATGTCGAATTGGACGAGTTCTCCGTGAACGTCGTTGGCCTTGGCGCTTATCGGCACTCTGTGACGGGCAGAACGTGGGGACAGGAGAAGCGCGAACCTCGAGCTCCGGCATGGCTTCGTGAGTCGATTGACGAGGACTTTTTTCGTTCGGTCGCGGCCGTTCGCTTGTGGTCCGGGGAGCGCGCAGCCGGATGTCACACTGAAGGACCTGGGCGAACTTCATGCTCTGCCCTACCTGTGCGCCGATCGGTTTCCAGGGCTCAGTGATGCCTGTCTTGCTCACGTTCGCCGGCAGGCAGGAGATTACGGCTGCTTCGGGGGACGGCCTTTGCCGCGGCCTTGCTGGTAGGCCTTGTACTGGTCGGCGAACGGGGCCGGCGGCGGGATGCGGAGCGACTCGCTCAGGTTCGTCACACTGTCGCTCTGCTGGTTGCTGCCCACCGCCGTCGCAGGCGGACGCAGGCCGAGATTGCGAAGCTGGTCACGGGCTTTGTCGCCTGCCGGGCCTTCCTTCTTGGCCAATTCGCGGACCTTCTCCCAGCGGCTGACGAACTCCGCAAGCTGCTCCTTCGTCCAGCCCAGCTCCTTCAGCAGCTCCGCGTCCGGCTCGGGCTTATTCAGCTCGTCCTTCAGGTGATCGAGGACGACGTCGGTGGCCTTGCGGGCGTAATCGAGATTGGGGTCCTCGCCCTGAGTGTCGTCGCCCTGGCGGTGGATCGGCGCGTCGGAGCCGGTGTTGCCGCCTTGATTGTTGCGGAGCGGGGCGACGGTGTTGCCGGAGTTGTCGAGGTTCTGGCCGCCGCGACCGGGATCGCCCTGTTGCGGCTTGGCGCTGGAGTTCTTGCCTTGGGGCGGGGGCTGCTCTTGCCCCTTGCCGGCGGGACCCGTCTTGCCGCCGCCTTCCTGCGTTCCGGCGCCCTGCTGCTCCTTGGAGCCGGGGCCCTTTTCGTTGCCGGCCTGGCCGGTGGGCTGGTCGGCCTTCACCTTGTCGCCGGCGTTGTCGCCCGTTTCGCCCTTGCCTGCCCCGGGGGCCTTGCTGGCGCCCTCGTCGGAGGCGGTGTTCTGGCCTGCCCCGCCGGTGCCCGGTTGATTCGCCGACTGGCCGCCGCCCTTCTTGCCGCCGCCGGCCTTGTCGCCTTCCTGGCTGCCCTGCGACCTGGATTCCTCTTTGCTGCCGCTGGGCGAATCGGCGCGGTGTTCCTTGTCAGCCTCCGGACCTTTGCTGTCCGGGGCGTCGGGCTTGTCGCCCTTGGGACGGTCGCGCTCCTGCGGCGTCGGGCTTCCGGTCTCGTCTTCGCTCTTGTCGCCGGCGCCGGCGCTGCCCTTTTCACGGTCGGGGTCGCCGCCCGTCTTGTTGGGATCGCGCTCGCCGTCTTTGGGCTTGTTCTTGTCCTCCAGGCCCTGGCCCTTGGTCTGAGCGCCCTTGCCCATCGCGTTGTCGGTGTTCGGGCGCTTGCCGGAGGGCTGGTCGTGGCCTTCTTTGGTGTTGCTTGCGCCGGGCGTCGGCTTGGTCGCGCCGGCACTGTCGCGCTGCTCGGTTCCTGCGGCGGGGGTCTTGTCGCTGGCCGGATCGCGCTGGCCCTTGCCCTCCGACTGGAGGTTCGAGCCGCCCTTGGGCGTGTCCTTGCCGGAGGGGTCCGTCGGCTGGGTCGTCTTGTCGCCGCCCTGCTCGTTCTTGCCGGTCTGGCCGGCGGCGGATTCTCCGCCCGCGGGTTCTGTGGGCGAATTGCCCAACGAGCCGTCTCGCGGTTGGTTCTCCGGCGTGCCGCCGCTAGTGCCCGTGCCTTTGCCCGGCTGCTGCTGGGCGCCGCCCATCGGGCTTTCGCCGCCGCCCTGGTTTTGTTTTTGCTCGAGCTGCTGCTTGATCTTGTCGAATGCCTTGCCCGGATCGGTGTTGGGGTCGACGGGCTGCTGCTCTTGGGGCTGATTCTCCTGCGGCTGCCCGGCGCCCTTTTCGCCAGCGCCGTCCATGGGTTGCTGCATTGGGTTCTTCTGGTCGGGCTCGCCCTGATTGGGTTGGCTTTGCGATTTGTCGCCGGGCATTGGCTGCTTGTTGTCCGGCTTCTGGTTCGCCTGGGACTGGCCCATCGGGCCGCCCTTGTCGCCGGGCTGCGGTTTGGACGAACTGCCCATCGGCGGTTTGTTGTTCTGGCCCTCGGGCTGCGGCTGTCGCTGCCCGGCAACCGGCTGTTTGTTCGGGTTCTTCTGCTCCTGCGGATTCTTGTTGGGCTGCTGCGGGTTCGGCTTGTCGTTTGGCGGCGGAGTCCGCTGGTCGCTTTGCGGGTTTTCCTTCGGCTCGACGATCTTGATCCGCAGGCGGCTCGTCTGGGCGACGTTCGGTTCCTTGTCGTTGGCGTCGATCTGACGGTTGTCGCGGGCGACTCCCCACACGCGGAGCACGTCGCCCGGCTTGAGCTTCAACTCCGCCGGGACGAGGTTGTACGTGCCCTTGAACGGGCCCGTGTGTTCCTTCGCCAGCAGGTCGTGCTTGAGGGCCAGGTTGCCGCCGGCCGCGGCCAGGTCGCCCAGGACCTGCACGTTCGCCAGCGCGAAGTCGGGGTCCTTGGCCTCGAAATCGATTGCCAGCGCGGCGTTGGCCGGCAGCTCGACTTCAGGCGCGACGGGCTGCGTGATCTTGATCTCCGGCGCCAAGTCAGCGACGGTCTCGATCTTGTGGCGGATCGGCTTGGGGTTGTCGTGGCCGGCGTCGCTGGTGAAGAGAATCTGGTAGCTATCGACGAGCGGCACGCGCCCCTGGCCGGGGACTTCTTTCATCTTGAGCGGGAAGGTGATCTTCGCGGTCTTACCGGCGACCTGCATCTGGCGGTCGTTTTTGCCGTCGCACTGAAAGTCGATGTACGCCTGACGGATTTCCTGGTTGGCTTCGGCGTGGATCGTGACCTGCGTCCCCTCGAGGGCGACGAGGTCGCCCATGTCCAGATCGTCGCGCGGCGGGCGCTTGGTGTAGGCCGGGTAGCTGTACTCGACGCGCTTCACGGCGATCGCCGGCGCGGGGACGACTTTCACGAGAAACATCGGGCTGCGGGCGTCGCCGGCGCGGACGAAATACTCGACCGATTGCTGCAAGCCGTCGGTCGAAGGCGGCACGACGCACGAGAACGTGTCGGGCCGGTCCTTGACCGGCTCCAACGTGATCGTCTGATCGACGAGGCGGCCGTCGAGGCTGGCGTAGTGCAGCGTGACGGTGTCTTTCGCGCCCAGGCCATGGACGATGGACTCGACGCGGACGAAGTTGTCGGTGAAGACGGAGATGTTGCCGGACTCGGCGGCGCCCGCCGGCTGCGCGACGGAGCGCGCGGTCGAGCCGGTCGAGGAGGGCGGGGCGTACGGCTTGGCGATCACGCTGGCGATTTCGACGCGCGTCGGTGCGGCGATGCCCGCCCAGGGCGCGGCGATGCGGCGGACCGTCGTGAGCGGGTCTTTCGGCGAAACGAACTTGTAGACGGCGCAGACGAGCATCACGCCGACGAGGATGTAACCCAGCTTGATCGCCTTGCTGCGATCGACGGTCCCGTCGGCGGGGGAATTAGCCAGGCCGGCGGCCGCTTGCTGTTCGACGGCCCCCAGCACTCCCTCCGGCACCTGCTCCTTTGGGCCTTGCCGCAGGAGCAACAGGTTCACAAGCGAGTTTTTCAGCGACGGCGCTTGCTGCTCGATCGAATGGGCGGCGAACACCGGGTTCACCTTCAAGACGAACAGCGGCACGATGCGCACGGCCAGGTAGGCCGCCGTGCCGCCGAGCAGGGCCAGAAAGAACGCCCACCGCGCCCAGCCGGCCAGCGGCATGATCCAGTGATCGATGAGCGCGGCCGCCAGCAGCGCCACCAGCAGGCCCGCCGCGAGCGAAACGCAGCTCGAAAAAACATCGACCCACTTGATCTGCGCGCGGATCTTCTGGATGTGGCCTTCGATGAAGTCGGAATAGGCCACAACCCGGGCCTTTTTGCCCGGCACTCCCGGCAGAGTTGCGTTGGCCGGCGCCGTTGCCATGGATGCCTCTCCACGCAATGTTGCGTTCCATCTGGAACCGATGCCGCGTGCGCATCGCGGACGGCGGTTCCCCGTCCGCAACGGGACCGCATGAATGCGGTCACTACGAACGGGGGCTAAACCGTTCCCCTGCAAGGCCATCGGCTCAACCAACAGTATAGACGATTTGGGGGCCGAAACGATCCACAAAATCGGCAGGGTTGGCTGTAACCACGTGGTTGGAGAGGGGCCGGCCGACGTGCAAGGAGTTAACGCCAAAGGAGATGCGCGTTTGGGGTGATGAGAGCATAACGGTTTCGGGTAGGGCGGCGGTCGCGGCGCATCGGTGAGTCGGTTCCGGGCAATCGCTGCTGCTGTGTTGACATCCCCATGCGCCGCCCGTACGGTTGATTGTTGTCCTCGTCGCGCATATTGGGACGCGATGCGCCATGAACCCGAAAACGCTGCCCACGCCGCTGCCGGAGGAGGCCTACGCCGCGTATCGCGGAAAGTGGGTGGCGATTTCGGCCGACCGGACCAAGATCATTGCGGCTGCGGACGGGCTAGACGCGCTGGAAGACCGGCTTGCAGCCATCGGCCAGGATCCCGAAAAGGTCATTTTGGATCGCGTTGAGGACGAGGACACTCTGCTGGGGGGTGCGGAGCTGCTCTGATGCTGCAGTTTCCGTATCAGCCGGTGCCGACGACCCATGCCCCACCTTCCATTCGCTTCGGGGGCTTGGTCCATTGGCGGCCGTTCGTGCCTCTGACGGTCTTTGGCGCGCATGGCCGATCTCGCCATTTTCAGCGTGCGCTGCTCGACCCGGGTGCAGATGACACCGTACTCCCAATGGCACTTGTTCCGCGCATCGGCATATCGTTGCAACCCGATTCCGGGCATCGCCTTCATTGGCGCGGGCAGCTCTACGCCTTGAGATTCGGGGACGTCGACCTCGAATTGACGGAAGGTGGCTCGTTGTGCCGATGGACGGCGATGGCGGCGTTTTCCGATGCGTCAATCGCATACTGCATCCTGGGCCAACGCGGCTGTCTTGAGTTTTTCGATGCAACATTTCGCGGCGCCGGCCGACTCGCCGAACTAGCGCCCAACGCGAATTTCCCCGGGACGATCGTGTAATCTCGGGTCGGAAGGCTCCGACGTCACACCGGCGCGAGCACCAGCTCCCGGAGCGCGTCGAGCGCGGACAATACGTGCGCCGACGGCACTTCCGCCCAGTGCGCCAGCTTGTGCCGCAGGATGGCGAGCTTGAAGGTCTCCACCGCCTCGGCGAGGTCGGGCGGGAGATCGGGCAGGTCCTCAAACACGCGCCGCGCATCGGCCGGCGCCGACACATCCGCCGCCGCTTCCGTTTCGTCGCCGAAGTCCGGTCCCTCGTCGAGATTCGGTCCGGCCAGGTCGACCGGTTGCGGCTCCTCCCAGGAGGCGTCGAGAGCGGCGGGGATGGATTCGTCCGTCGGCGGGGCGTCGCCCTCGGGTTCCTCGACGACGAGCTGGTCGTCGCGCGGCGTTTCGGACGGCACGGCACCGAGCGCCTCCCAGCGCTGGCGGCGCATTTGCGACACGCTCCAGCCGTTCTGGACGGCCCCTTCCAGCCACATCTCGGCGTCGTTCCAATCGAGCGCGGCCAGGAAGTGGCTCCAGTAGAGGCCGGCGTAGGACGACTGCATGTGGCCGAATCGCTCGAAAACGCGGCGCAGCCGGCCGATGTGCTGCCCGCTCACGCCGCCGACGATCCGGCTCCAAGCTTCGTCGGAAAACTCCTGCGGCGGAGCGCCTTTTTCCTGTAGCGCGGCGCGCCAGCGGTAGAGGATCCGCCCCTTTTCCCAGTTCGTCTGGCTGACGAGCGTGTTCCACTGCGAGATGAACGGGGCGGACGCGGCCTGCGCGGCGGCGTCCACAGACGAGACTTCCATGACCGGGCCTCATGCTTTCCAGATCGCGCAGGCAAAGCCGCCTGAAGGCGGGACTCCAACCTCGGGGCGGGCGATTCTAGAGCATGCGTTTCGCGGTTGCTAGCAAGTTGTGATTTTCGCGCGCGGTGCCGACCGAGGCCGGCGACGAAGTCCTGCCGGCGCAGGAGTTTTCGCTCGCGCGGAAAAATCGCGCGCGGCGCGAAAGGTTGGGGATAGGTTGTCGATGAATCGCCACGCCAACCCGAAGCGCCAGCGAGGGAGATCAGCAACCGAGCGGTGTCACGTCGCGCCGTCCGGTGTCGTCGATCACTCGTCCGTCAGTGAAGGCTTCGTCGCCGTTCCCCTCGCTGGCGCTTCGGGTGGGTGTGTCATCCGCTCGGCGGCTCCGGCGGCGGTGCCGTCTGATCGGCCTTGAAGCCGCATTGCTTGTGCGTGCCGTCGCAAAACGGCTTCTTGCTCGACTGCCCGCATCGGCAGAGCGCCACGGCCGGCTTGCCGGCGGGCAGCACGAACGCATTGCCCAGGTGATCGAGGATTCGCACGGGTCCCTCGACGAGGAGCGGCCCGTCCAAGCGGCAGCGGATGGTCACGGCGGGCGGCGTTTGGGCTGGTTCCGTCACGAGGAATCTCCGTGTAAGAGTCGAGGGATCGCTAGGGGGCCGGAGGCCGGCGATGGACCCGGCCGTGCAGATAAAGGTCGTCGCCGGTACGCTGCCACGACACATTTCCCAGGGCAAGCGCCTGGGCGATTTCCACAGAGCCGCGGCCGCCGACGGAGACGGCGCCCGCGCCGCCCAGGATGCGCGGGGCGACGAAGACGTGTACTTCGTCGACGTGGCCGCCGTCGAAAAAAGCCCCCAGCAGCGTCCCGCCGCCTTCCACGAGCACGTTCGTCAAATGGCGCGCGCCGAGATGGTCCAAAAGCTGGTCGATGCGCCGCGCCGGTTCGCGTGCGCCGCACGATAGCACCTCGCACCCAGCGGCTTGCAGCCGCGAGCGGTCGCCGGCTGCTGCGTCCGGCCCGACGGCGACGAGCACCGGGACTTCCCGCGCCGTCCGCGCCAGTTGGCTCCCCGTGGCAAGCGAGGCGCGGGAATCGACGACGATTCGCAGCGGCGTGCGCGGACCGGGCGGGCGAGCCGTGAGGAGCGGGTCGTCGGCGGCGGCCGTGCGGCTGCCCACGATCACCGCGTCCACTCGCCCGCGGAGGGCATGCGCCATCGCCCGCGACTCTTCGCCGGAAATCCAGCGGCTGTCGCCGGTGCGGGCGGCGAGCTTGCCGTCCAGGGTCATGGCCCACTTGGCGATGACCCAGGGACGCCCCGATTGCACGAGCTTCAGATAGGGCGCCAGCAGGTCGCCGGCCTCTGCTTCGAGCACGCCGACGTCGACGACGATGCCCGCGGCGCGCAGTTCCGCGATTCCCTTTCCGGCGACGGGCGGATAGGGGTCTTGCCGGGCGACGACAAGGCGGCTTGCTCCGGCGGCGAGGATGGCCCGCGTGCAAGGGGGCGTCTTGCCCTGGTGGCAGCAGGGCTCGAGCGTGACGTAAAGCGTGGCCGCCTTGGCCCGCGGGCCGGCGACTTTCAGGGCCTCGATTTCGGCGTGGTCGCCGCCGAACCGGCGGTGCCAGCCTTCGCCGACGATTTCGGCCCCGTGAGCGACGATCGCGCCAACCATGGGGTTCGGCTCGACGGACCCCTGGCCGCGCGCGGCGAGGCGCAGTGCGTGGGCCATGTGCCAGGCGTCGAGGTCGGTTTGGCGCATGGGAGAATCGGAGCGAGGTTATTGCGGCCTGCAGCACGCCCTTCGCATGCGGAGCGGAGCGGCATCGCTACTTGAAACGTCGATGGGAGCGCAAGCCTCCACCCGCCACGCCAATATGCTAAGTGCCCACGCAATTTGTCATGTAGGACGTCCCTTCCAGGCCGTCGCTGAAATGACGGCCTGGAAAGGCCGTCCTACCACTCAAATTCAACTGTGGGTGCACCCAGGGCATGCCACCCAATCCATCACGTTCAGGGCTTGCCACCCGCGCTGGGCCGATCGATGGGGATGGGGCTGGAGGGCGGCTGAGGAGCGCGGCCCTGGCCCCCCGCGGTTTTTCCGCGCGGGCCAAAGGTCGGCCGGCGGAGGATTTCCTGCAGCACGATGGCGCTCCGCGTCTGCCGGGCGCTGGAGAGCATCTGGAGGATGTCGGCGGCCACGGGCGAGTGTACCGCCACCCTTTGCTGCACGCCGTACGCCGGGCTGGCTTCGAGGCTCGTCCGCAGCCTGCCGACCTGGTGTTCGAACTTTTCCTGAATCTCCTCGCGCAGCTCGGCGACTTCGCCCTCCACGCCCTGCGTCATTTTCTGCGAGCGGCGATCGAACTCGGCGGTGTCCATGTAGGACTGGACGTGCCTCGTGACGCCGCCGCGCTCATAAGGGTCGTCCTCCGACACCGCTTCCGCCTCCCGGAGTTGATAGGGCGAAGCCGGTTGGGGTGCAGGAGGCATCGGCTGCGGCATGGGGGGCATGGGCTGCGGCATCGGCTGCGGCGCCACGGGGTGGCCAAGCTGCCGCGCCAGCTCGCGCAGAAAACCGTCCAAGGGGTTTTGCACGGGCTGACCCGCCGCTTGCGGCACGACCGGCCGCATCGGCGCCGCGCCCGGCGGAGGCGGCATGGGCTGAAACCGCTGCGGCATCGGCGGCTGAGCCATGGCCTGAGGCTGCATCATTTGCCGGGGCGGGGGCATGGGCTGGCCCATCGGGCGCGGGGGGGGCGCTTGCGGCGGCGCGACCGCCCGCTGGCCCTGCTTCGCCTGACCCACCTGCTTGATGATCCAGCCGAGGACCGACAGCACGATCACGACCAGCGTCACGATCGTGCCGATTTCGACGGCTAGAAGAGGTTGCATTCCCATGCGTCATTCCGTCTGGGCGTCACTCGGACTTGGCCTGCGCCGACGTCGCGCCGATTCCCGCGATCGACCGCCGCATGTCCGTGTCCGCCTGCACGTTCCTCAATTGATAATAGTCCATGATTCCCAGGCGCCCCGTGCGAAACGCCTCGGCAATCGCCCGCGGCACCTCCGCCTCGGCTTCGACCAGCCGGGCGCGGGATTCCTCGATCTTGGCGACGTTCTCCTGCTCCTGGGCGACGGCCATGGCCCGGCGGCCCTCGGCCCTGGCGCGGGCGACGCGCGTATCGGCCTCGGCCTGGTCGGCTTGCAGGCGGGCGCCGATATTGGCCCCCACGCCAATATCGGCAATGTCGATGGAGACAATCTCGTAGGCCGTCTGGGAATCGAGCTTCCGCGCCAGCACCGCCCGCGAAATCGTGTCCGGCTTTTCCAGCACCGCGGCGTGCGTTTCAGCCGAGCCGATGGCGCTGACGATGCCCTCGCCGACGCGGGCGATGATGGTCTCCTCGGTGGCCCCGCCGATGAGCTGCAGGAGGTTGGCGCGCACGGTGACGCGGGCCTTCACCTTGAGCTGAATGCCGTTCTTGGCGACGGCGTCGAGGGTGACGCGGGGACCTTTGCCGGGGCAATCGATGACCTTGGGATAGACGCTGGTCTGCACGGCCTCCAGGGCGTTGCGGCCCGCCAGGTCGATGGCGGTGGCGAGCTTGAAGTCGAGGTTCATGATCTTGGCCTTGTTGGCGGCGACCATGGCGCGGATCACGAGCGGCACGTTTCCACCGGCCAGGTAGTGCGCCTCGAGGGCCTTGCTGGAGATGCCCATCGCCTCGCCCAGGCCCGCCTGCACGAGCATGATCTTGCCGCGGACGATGACGTGGGGATTGACCTTGCGGAAGGTCATGCCCAGGAGGTCGAAGATGCCGATGCCCGCTCCGGTCGTGACCGACATGATCCACAGCCGGAAATAGCTGGCGAAGATCGCCAAAATCACCAGGCCGACGATCAAGACGACGAACAGGCCGACGATGAGCAACAGGTCCCAGGTCTCGGTTTCGGCAAGCAAGTGCATGTTTCAGCGTCCTGCGAAGGAGCGAGCGGCTCGTGACGTGGCGGAAACCACGATCCGCCACCGATTGTTACTTTGCCGTCCCATCTGTCAAGAAACCAACATCTCAAGAGACTTTGTCGTCCAGCGACTTGAGCCCCAGCGAGTCGATCGGCTTGGAAAGGATGTTGTCGCCCGCCGCAGCGGCATCCGGGCCTTGGGCCGCGGCCTGGGCTTCCTCCTCGTCGATCAGCCGCACGACGACCATCGAGCCGCGCACCTCGATCACCCGCACCGGCTGCCCGGCCTCGACGGCCATCCCCTCGGCCGTGGCGTCGATCACCCGCCCGTCGACGAGCACCGCCCCGCTGGGCAGCATCAGGCTCCGCGCCCGGCCGACCTTGCCGACGAGCTTCCTCAGCTCGCGGAACTCGGGGTTGTCCGGCAGGACCTCTTCGGGAGTGGGCGGCTTGAGCAGCACCCGTCTCCCGATGGGGGTGCTGGGCCACCATTTTATGGCGGCGATAATACACGCCGGCACGCCGATAATGGCGGCCCCGAGCAAGATCATTCCGTCCCGCGGCGAGCTGTAAAACGCCAGCACGATCGAGGCGATGACGCAGAGAGCGGCCAGAGTCCCCAGGGCGCCCCCGGAGGGGATGAACATCTCCATGAATACCAGGGCCAGGCCCAGCACCAACAGCACGATGGCCCACATTAAATACGCCGACACAAGCTGCTCGCTCGGGGGTTTTGGGAAACAGGGTCCGTAGGCTTATTCTGTCTTGTCGCGCCGGCGTTGGAAAGCCTCTGGCGGCGCAAGAAGTGCGATTTCACATCAAAGTGGGACGGCATTTTCAGGCCGTCATTCCGCGCGACGGCCCGGGTCGTTGTGCCGCGACGGCCCGGAAGGGCCTCGTTGCGCGTGACGGCCCGGAAGGGCCGTCCTACAGGCTGCGCCTTACGCGCTGCCCCGCTCGGCGGGGCGCACGACGATCCGGTTTCCCTGCACCTGGACCACGACCACCTCGGCCCCGCGGTCGATCCATTCGCCCTCGCTGACGACGTCGACGTGCTGGTCGCCGATGCGGATCTTGCCCGCCGGCGTCAGCCGCGTGAGCACCTTTCCCCGGCTGTGCAGGAAATGGTCGTAGGGTCCAGCTTCGCCCGGCTGCGTCTCGCCCTCTTCCTCGCCGGGCGGCGTCAGCACCAGGCCCTGGTTCAATTTCGGCCGGCGGGGGAGGTAATAGCGCAGCGCGGCGATCACGCCGGTGACGGCCGCCCCGGCGCCGACGACCATCAGCAGGCTGCCGCGCAGCGACTTGATGTAGTCCGCGGCCGACGACAGCCCGGAAAACGTCTGCAGCGCCAAGACCAGCGAGGCCGCGATCATCAGCCCGCCCCCCACCCCGAAGATGCCGAAGCCCGGCAGCACGAACACCTCCAGCAGGATGAACACGACGCCCACGATGAAGAGCAGGATTTCCAGCCAGTCGGCCGTCCCGCCCAGGTAGGTCCCCCAGAAGAAGAGCAAAAAGCAGATTGTGGCCACAAACCCGCCCACGCCCGTGCCGGGATGCTGCATCTCGGCGTAAAAAGCCGAGAAGCCGATCATCATCAGGAGGAACAGCACCCAGGGCTGGGTGAGGGCGTCGACGAGCGTGTCGACCCAGTCCGGCTCGATCTGCGGAAGCTCGTCGGTGATCGAGAACAGCGCCCGCAGATCGGCGTCGCTATTCACGAGTTCTGTCGCCAGTCCATAACGGTGGGCTTTGACGCCGTCGAGCACGAGCGGCTTGTCCGGCTCGGTGATCTGCTCGCCCTGCTCCCACTGGTTGGGGTCGGGCTGGCTCTGGGCCTCGGCCTGGCTGAAGTAGTTCACGACGCCGTCGGACTTGCGCGTGTAGCGGTACACGGTCAGGTCGCCGTCGAAGAGGGCGACGGCCAGGGAGTAGTTTCTCCCCTTGGCCCGGGCGATCTGCTGGATTTCGTTGGTGATCGACTCGCGCGCGGAGCGTCGATCGGGGTTTTCCTCGTCGGCGTCTCTGGGGGCGTCGCCGATGGCCAGGGCGCCGCCGATCGTCGCGCCTGGCCGCATCACGATCCGGTCGCAGGCCAGCGCCAGAAAGGCCGCGTCGCCGCGGGCCTCCTGCGGAATGTGCGCCACGGTCCGCCAGCGGCTGGAGTTGAGCTCGCTCAAATACTTCGCCAGCGCGACCGCGTCCTCGGCCGCGCCGCCGGGGCTGTCGATCGTCAAGATGATCAGGTTCCGGTTGTGCCGGTCGATTTGCTCTTCGATCTTGCGCCGCACTTGGGCGACGTACTTGTCGGTCAGCTCCTTCGTGATGCGGACCTCGACCGGGCGCCAACCGCCGTCCAGCGACGGGTCTTCCACCACCGCCTCGATCGGCAGCGACAGCGCCCGCGCCACGCCCTGTCGGTCCTCCGCCAGGTGCCGCGCGATCCCCAGCCGCTTGGCCTCCTCGCCCGTGAACAAACCCGCCTGGCCCTTGGGAATCAGCGGCGGCCGGCGAACCACGACGGTCTTTTGTTTTTCGACTTCGGCCAGCCGATCGCCACGGACGAATTCGCGCGTCAGCTCCGATTCAACCTCATACACCTCGATCGCCGGGTCGAGCATTCCCAGCACCAGGTCCTCCGGCACGGTCCGCCGGGCGTTGGCGACGTGCGCATATCCGCTGCGAATGTGGTCGGCGATGTGCTCTTCGTCGGCGCCGGCCTCGCCGATCTTGGCCGTCGGCGGCATGACGATCATGTCGCAGGCCAGGGCCACGAGCACGGCGTGCCCGCGCAGGACCTGCGGCTGGCCGTCGGCCGACGGCGGCACAAAAGCGACGGTCGTGGCGCCGTTGAGCTTCAGGATTTCCGTGGCCAGGTCCATCGCGGCGCCGAAGCTGGCCTTACCGGGATGGATTTCGAAGATCAGCACCGGGCGTTCGCCGTTCTTCGTGGCCTCGGAGATGGCCGTCTTGGCCATGCGGATGGCGCTGGTCGTGGTGACGTTGGTGATCGGCGCTTCGATGCGGATCAGCTTGCCGACTTGCTTCTGCTGCGGCTGGGCGTTGTCGGCCGGCTCCTGGGCGATCGCCGAAATCCGCGCCACGAGCGTGAGGCCAAAGAGGATCCCGACGGCGATCGGCAGCAGGTTGTGCTGGCGGTGAAGCTCGCCCACCGGCAGGCAGTCGCCGTCAGAAGGTCGCCCCAGCGTCTGTCGGATCGTCATGGCCATCCTTCGCCGCAGTGAGCCCACAACCCACGGGAAACATCGACCGCCAGCAAATTATACGGCCCGCGAAAAGAAGCGGTCAAATCAACGTGCGCAACGCGGAACCGGATTTGGGCTTAGATTGTCAAATCGCCGCCTTCTTGTTCTACTTTTGCTCGGCTTTTCCCACGCTACGCGAACTTTCGCGCTCGTTTCCTCACTCTCCGTTTGCAATGTTCCGGCCCGTCGAAAGCAACGTGAATCTCCCGCAGATGGAGCTGGACGTCCTCCGTCTCTGGGAAGAAAAACAGATCTACGAGAAATCGCTGGCCCAGCGCGCCGACGCGCCCAAGTTCGTGTTCTTCGAAGGCCCGCCGACCGCCAACGGCCTGCCCCATCCCGGCCACTGCCTGACCCGCGCCATCAAGGACCTCTTTCCGCGCTACCGCACGATGCGCGGTTTTCGCTGCGACCGCAAGGCCGGCTGGGACACGCACGGCCTGCCCGTCGAGGTGGAAGTCTGCAAGGAATTGGGCATCCATTCGAAGGAGGAGATCGAGTCGTTCGGCGTCGAGCCGTTCATCCACCGCTGCCAGGAGAGCGTGTGGCGCTACATGAAACAATGGGAGCAACTTACGAAGCGCCTCGGTTTCTGGATTCACCTCGATGAGGCCTACGTAACCTACCATCAAAGCTACGTCGAAAGCATCTGGTGGGCGCTGAAAACGCTCTTTGACGACGACCTGCTTTACAAGGGACACAAGATCGTCTGGTGGTGGGCGCAGGGCGGGACGGCCCTGTCGTCGGGCGAGGTGGGCCTGGGCTATCGGGAAGTCGAAGACCCCAGCGTCTATGTGCGATTCCCGTTGCTCGATGACGCAGGCAAAGAAACGGACACGGACCTCCTGGTCTGGACGACGACGCCCTGGACGCTGCCGAGCAACCAGTTCGCGGCGGTGCACCCGGACCTTGAATACTCGACCGTGCAGGACCCGGAGCTGAAGCGGAAGATCATCGTCGCCTCGGCCCTGGTGCAGACGATCGCGCAGAAGGTGAAGCGCGAGCTGCCGGTCGTGGCCACGTGCCGCGGCATGGACCTCTTGGGAAAGCGCTACGTCCCGCCGTTCGACTTTTACTACCGGCGCGACGGGCAAAAGCAGGGCAAGCTCAAGTCGGGCGGGACGCAGCATGCGGCCTGGCGCATCGTGGCGGCGCCGTTCGTGACCACCGACAGCGGCACGGGGGCCGTCCACCAGGCGCCGGCCTTCGGCGAAGTGGATTTCGACGTGCTGCTTTCGGACCAGGCGCGGTTCGTCGCGGGCGAAGGCCCGCCGCTCATCTGCTCCGTCGCCCCCGACGGCAAGTTCACGGCCGAGACGCCCGATTACGCCGGCCGCTGGGTGAAGGACTGCGACAAGGATATCTGCCGCGACTTGCGTCGCCGCGGGCTCCTCTATCATCAGGAGCAGTACCGGCACGAGTACCCCTTCTGCTGGCGGGCCGAGGACGATCCGCTCATCCAGTATCCGCGGAAGAGCTGGTTCATCCGCACGACGAAGTTCAAGGAGGCGATGCTCGTCAACAACCGGAAGATCAACTGGCTGCCCGAGCACATCCGCGACGGCCGGTTCGGGAACTTTTTGGAGACCAACGTCGATTGGGCGCTGTCGCGCGAGCGCTACTGGGGGACGCCGCTGCCGATCTGGCAATGCGAAAAGACCGGCAAGCAGGTCGCCATCGGCAGCTATGCGGAGCTCTTGGCGCAAAAGGACGTGCAGGGCGTTGAAGTCTGGGACGCCGCCAAACGCAAGAACCCCAAACTGAGCGACGACCTGCGCGTTCACAAGCCGTACATCGACGCGGTGACGTTCGACTCGCCGTTTGCGGCCGGGGCGCGGATGCGCCGCGTGCCGGACGTGATCGACTGCTGGTTCGACAGCGGCGCGATGCCCTTTGCGCAATGGGGCTATCCACACCAGGGGCAGGAGAGATTCAACGACCAGTTCCCCGCCGATTTCATCAGCGAAGCGCTCGACCAGACGCGCGGCTGGTTTTACAGCCTGTTGGCCATTAGCACGCTCCTCTTTTCGCCCGACGAAACGCCCTCCTCGTCTTCCTCCATTCCGCATTCCGCATTCCGCATTCCGCATTACGAATACCCGCACCCATTTCGCAACTGCATCGTCCTCGGCCTGATGCTCGGCGAAGACGGGCAGAAGATGTCCAAAAGCAAGCGGAACTACCGCGAGCCGCAGGAGATCTTCGACCGCTACGGGGCCGACGCCCTGCGATGGTACTTCTTCGCCAAGCAGGCGCCCTGGAGTTCCATCCGCTACAGCGAGCAGGCCATCAAGGAGAGCGTCCCGGAGTTCCTGCTCCGGCTGTGGAACGTCTACAGCTTCTTTGTGATCTACGCCAACATCGACGGCTTCGATCCCGCCCAGGAGATCGCCGCCCAGGAAATCGCCGCGCAGGAAATCGCCGCGCAGGAAATCGCGGGAGAGGCCGGGCAATTGACAGCCGACCTGCTGGCCCGCGCGAAGTCCTATCGCCCGTTGCGGCAGCGCGGCGAGCTGGACCGCTGGATCACCGGCGAGGTCGCCCGGACGGCCCAGGGCGTCGTGGCGAAGATGGACGCCTACGACAACTACGCCGCCGCGGGGCTCATCAACGATTTCGTGGACGCCCTGAGCAACTGGTACGTCCGCCGCAGCCGCGACCGGTTTTGGGCCGCAGGCCGGAGCCAGGACAAGCTCGACGCCTATTGGACGCTCTACGAGTGCCTGCTGACCACGAGCAAGCTCATTGCCCCCTTCGTGCCCTTTATCGCCGAGGCGTTCTGGCAGAACCTGGCTGCCGCCGCTTTCGGTTCGCGGGCCGCCGAGAGCGTCCACCTTTGCGACTACCCGACGGGCGACGCCGCGGCGCTCGACGTGCGCTTGTCGGACGAGATGCGCGTGGTGCGCGAGATCGTCTCGCTCGGCCGGGCGGCGCGGGCCGCGGCGAAGCTCAAGGTCCGCCAGCCGCTGTTGGACGTCGAGATCGTCCTGGCCGACCAGCGGCACCTGGAGTTCCTGCGCGACCACACCTCGCTGATCGCGGAGGAACTGAACGTTAAGAAGGTGGATTTCGCCGCCAAGGCCGACGAGTACATCTCGTATACGGTGCTGCCGAACCTGCCGCGGCTGGGTCCGAAATTCGGCAAGCGACTGCCGACCATCAAGGCGGCGCTGGCCAAGGCCGACCCGGCGGCATTGATGCAACAGATGGAGTCGACGGGCGCCATCGCGCTCAAATTGCCCGACGGCGACGTGTCGCTCGACCGCGACGACGTGCAAGTTCGTCTCGCGGCCAAGGAAGGCTGGGCGGCGGCCCAAGGCGCCGGCTGCGTCGTGGTCCTCAACACGGCCCTGACGCCGGAGCTGGTCCGGGAGGGCCTGGCGCGCGACCTTGTGCGGGCGATCCAGGACCTGCGAAAGGAAACGGGTTGCGCTTTCACGGACCGGATTGGATTGACGGTCGTCACCGACAGCCAGGAGCTTCGGGCCGCCGTCGAGACGTTCAACTCGTACATCGCCGGCGAGACGCTGGCGGTGAAGCTGGCCGTGCTGGCAACAAACGATCCGGCGCTGGCGGCGATGACCAGGCCATTGCAGGAATCCGGCGAGATCGACATCGCCGGCCACAAGGCGAAATTACTGCTGGCCGTCGTCAAACAAAAGTGACGGCCCTCGTCCCGCGTCGACGTGGGCATGTTGCCTCTGTACGGCACGCGGCCATTTCTCGGCGGCGTGGGGACGCTAACTACCGCCACCACCGCACGACCTGTCACGCCAACAACCGCTCCAGCTCCTCGACCCGCTTTTCAAAGTGCGCAAGCGCCGTCTCCACCGGCTGCGGCGTCGCCATGTCCACGCCCGCGCCGCGCAAGAGATCGAGCGGGAACTTCGAGCAGCCACCCTTCAGGAACCCCAAATAGTCCGAAAGCTCGCGCTCGCCGCCCGTAAGCACTCGCTCCGAAAGCGCGATCGCCGCCGACAGCCCCGTCGCGTACTTGTAAACGTAAAACGCGCTGTAGAAGTGCGGGATGCGGAAGCACTCGAGCTTGAGCACGTCGTCGAGCGCAAACCTCGGCCCGAAATAGGCCGAGAGCAGCTCGTGGTAGATCGTTTTCACGCTCTCGACCGTGAGCGGCTCGCCGCGCTCGGCCATCGCGTGGGTGATCTTCTCGAACTCGGCGAACATCGTCTGGCGAAAAATCGTGCCGCGGATGCCGTCGATCTCCCGGTTCACGAGGTACGCCCGCTCCTTCTTGTCCGTCGTCCGCTTAAGCAGGTGCCGGATGAGGAGCTGCTCGTTGAACGTGCTGGCCACCTCGGCCACGAAGATCGTGTAGTTGGCGTACTGGTAGGGCTGGTTGCGGCAGGAGAAGTGCGTGTGCATCGAGTGGCCCGCCTCGTGGGCGAGCGTAAAGACGTGGTCGAGCACCTGCTCCTGAAAGTTCATCAGGATGTAGGGGTCGCTGTCGTACATGCCGGAGCTGAAGGCCCCGCTCCGCTTGTTCTGGTTCTCGTAGCGGTCGCACCAGCGGCCGCGGAGCCCAAGGGCCAGGGCGCGGCCGTAGTCGCCGCCCAGGGGGGCCAGGGCCTCGATCACGACCTCCACCGCCTGGTCCCAACTGTGGCGCTTTTCCAGGTCGGCCAGGATCGGCACGTACGTGTCGTAGTGGTGGATCTCGTCGAGCTTCATCAGCCGCCGCCGCAGCTCGTAGTAACGGTGCAAGCCGGGAAGGCGGTTGCGGACGGCCGCGATCAGGTTGTCGTAGACGGCCGTGGGCATGTTGTCGTCGAAGAGCGCCGCCTCGAGCGCGCTTTTGTAGTTCCGCGCCCGCGCGTAATACACGTCGCGCTGGATCGAGCCGGCGAGCGTCGCGGCCAAGGTGTTTTCGTGGGCCTGGTACTGGGTGTAGAGCTGGTCGAAGGCCTGCTTGCGGACCTCCCGCCGCGGCGAGTGCAGGCAGGTCATGAAGCTGGCGTGGGTCAGGTCGATCGCCTCGCCGGGCGCTAGCTCGATCGTCCCGAACTTCATGTCGGCGTCGTTGAGCTGCCGAAAAACCTGCGAGGCCGTCTCAGCCATCTCCGTCTGCATCGCCAAGAGCATCTCTTCCTTGTCGGAGAGCGTGTGCGGCTTGTAGCGGAGCAGCCGCTCGAGCTTGAGGCGGAACTCGGCCAGCGCGGGGTCGTCGAGGAACCCGCGCATGCGGGCGTCATCGATGGCCATGATTTCGGGGCGGATGAAGCTGGCGGCCTGGGCGGCTTCGCTGGCGGCGTGGATGAACCGCTGCTTCATACCCTGGTACTTGCTGTCGGCCGTGTCCTCGGCGGTCTTGAGGTGCGCGTAGGTGCCGATGCGGTCGCCGAGCCGCTCCAGGTCGGTGTCGAAGCGGAGGCAATCGGCGAGCGCTTTGCCGCTTTCGCCGAGCTTGCCCTGAAAGCTTGCGTACCTCGGCACGTCGGTCTTGAAGCGGGCGAAGGCTTCTTCCCAGGCAGCGTCGGCGGGGAAGAGCTTTGCGAGGTCCCAGGTGTCGCGGAGGGGGACTTCGGAGCGCTTGGGGAGTTTTTTGAGTTTGGGCGGAGCGAGGGTGGCGGGCATGGCGATTTTAGATTCTAGATTTTGGATTGAGGAAACTGCACTTTCCGCAAAACCCCTAGTCATCACGTGGCGAGGTGCAGCAGCGACTCCACCATCGTCCGAATTTTCCGCGGCAGCGTCCGCACCCCCCGTGCGGAGAAAAATCCAGCGCCCAGGCTCTCATGCCGCAAGGCGTTGCGACGGTCCGCGTGCGAAGGACGTCGCGCCGCCTTG
>JACOUI010000127.1 GCA_016177915.1 Planctomycetia bacterium | reverse complement strand
GCTGGCTGCGAGGTTGACCCTCCCCCGCTTGATCCGGCCGGGAGTTCCTCGGCGGAGGCGTCGCGTTCGTGCGGGTGAGCGAGCGCACGGACGATGAGCACGGTGATATTGTCCGGGCCGCCGCGGAGGTTGGCCAGGTTGACGAGGAGCGGCGCTGCTTCCTCGGGCGGCAGGCAGCGGAGGATTTTTCCCAGCTCCTGATCCGCCACCTGGCCCGACAGGCCGTCGCTGCACAAGAAGAACGTGTCGCCGGCCTGCAGGGGGAAAGGTCCCTCCAGGTCGACTTCGACCTCGCTCTTGGGACCGAGCGACCGGGTGATGCGGTTTTTCAGGAAATTGTCCGGGGCGAACTGGCTGGCGTCGTGCCCCGCCGCGGAGAGCTCCCACAGCACGCTATGATCGAACGAAAGCTGCTGGAGCTGGTTGCCGCGCAGACGGTAGAGGCGGCTGTCGCCGACGTGGGCCGCCAGGGCGCGGTCGGGCAAGAGCACGAGGGCGGTGGTCGTCGTGCCCATGCCCTGGAAGTCGGGATTGGCCAGCCCGCGCTGGTGGATGACCTTGTTGGCCTCCTGGACGGCCTCTTTGAGGGCCTGGGAGACGGGGCGGTCGCGGAGCTTCTGATAGGTGAGGGGGATGACGTCGGTGGCCAATTCGCTGGCGCGTTCGCCGGCGGCGTGGCCCCCCATGCCGTCGGCGACGATGAACAGGTGTCCCCGCGCATGCCACATGTCGTCGCTGCCGGCGGGCACGGCGGCGAAGTGGTCCTGGTTCGTCGGCCGGCGCAGGCCCATGTCGCTTTGGGCGACGTGCTCGACGGTGTGTTTTGGGTCAACGCCGGTTGTGGCCATCGGAGGGGGCGCGATTTTCCGCTGTGGACGGTGTGCGACGCGGCGGCAGGCCTGCCTGCCGGCAGGCGGCGCGGATGCCAGGCTCGGAGGGCGACGAATGCCAAGGGCGGTCCCGCAGGCGCAAGCGCCGCGGGTCCCACTTTGATTCTAGTCTGCATGGCCCGGCGAATGAATCCTTCATGCCCCCTCGTGAGACGGCCGACGCTGGGCCTTGTCCTTGGGGGCCTTGTTTTCCGGGGCGCTTCCTTCTTCCTGGGCGTCGAAGAGCTTGGAGACCACGCGGGCGTCGGGCGGCTGCGTCCGCAGCGACACCCAAACGCCGGCGATGGCCGAAGTCAGAAGGCCCCAAACAATCGGCTCAATGCCCAGCAGAAAATACGGCCGGAACCTCGTGGGCGGGCCGACCGTCGGGTCGCCCAGCTTAAAGACAATTCCCAGCGTATAGAGCACCAGCACCACGGCCGTGCCGCCGAGCATGGCGGCGAACACGCCGGGCGTAGTCGATCGACGCCAGAATGCCGCCATCAGGGCCGGCACGACAAAGGCCGCCGCCTGGCCCTCGCCGCTGAAGACGACCAGCGCCTGCAAGTAGTCGACCGGATGGATGTTCGCAGCCACGGCCAGCACGCCGACGACGATCATCACGACAAACGCAACGCGCTTCAGCTCGTAGTCATTGGCCTTGGGGTTGATGAAGCGGTGGTACACGTCTCGCACCAGGCCCGACGCGATCACGACCAGATACGCGCTGACCGTCGCCATCACCGCGCCAAACGGCACGGCCATCACGAGTCCGGCGATCACGGAGCCGAAGGGGAGCTTGCCGAACGTGACCAGGGCCATCAGCGGGACGATGGCGTCGGTCTGGCCGGGCTGGAGGTCGGGGATGATCGCCCGGCCGCAGATGCAGATCATCACCAGCGGAATGTAAATCAGGGCGTTGTAAAAGCTGAGCAGGTAGATCGAGCGGCGGAGCGTGCCCGTGCTGTCGCTGGCCATGACGCGGACCATTCCGGCCGGCGACGCCATGCCGGCATAGACCCAGACGAAGAACATCGAAAAAGCGATGCCCAGCGGCAGGAACAGGCCGCCCTCGCCCTTGGGGTCGTAGCCTGGGCCGAAGGCAAAATTGGGGCTGGTGTTGGCGACGGCCTGGATCGTCGCCTGTTCCAATCCGCCGGCGGCCCACAAGGCCATCGCCATGAGGGCGACGACGCCCAGCAGCATCATCACGCTCTGGAAAAGGTCGGTCCACACGGCGGCCAGAAAACCGCCCACGAGCGTGTAGCCCACGACGGTCAGCGAGAAGACCGCCAGGCCGATCAGATACCGCCAGTCGGTCAGATTGAGCTTGCCCGCAGCCAGGATGTTCGTCTTGTACTCTTCCCATTCGGCGATGGTCAGCAAGGGGGACGCGGTGTCTTCGAATTCCTTCTCGTCGGCGAACGGACGGCCGACGAGCGTCGCCATCTTTTGCACGGACTCTTCGCGCAGGTCCGCGTCGCGAAGCGCCGCGAGCGACTCCTCGGCGAGCATGTACTCCGCATTCTCCGAAAACGCGAGGACGCCGGTGTCGGGCCAGGCCAGCTTCATGACGATCCCGCCGGCCTTGAACTGGGCGACCATCATCACGCACATGAAGAACAGGATCAAAAGCGAGGTCGTCAGGCCGAGCCGGGGGCTGTTGTAGCGTTCGCGGAAGAAATCGGGGACGGTGATCGCGCCGGTGCGGCGCGAGAGCTGCGCCAGCCGTTTCCCCAGCACGCCGAAGCCGGTCAGCGGCACGACCATGTAGCCGGCAATCCAGATGGCGACGACCCAGCCGTGCGTGTAGACATAAGACGGAAATCCCATGAAGGTGCCGCCGCTTTGGACCGTCGCGGTCAGCGCCATCGCCCAAGGGCCCAGGCCGCGGTTCCCCAGGAAGAACGCCCGCAGAAAGGCCCCTTTTTTCATGGCGAAGTTGGCCAAAATGCCGATCGCCAGCGACGCCAGGATGAACAGCCCCAGCGCAGAGATCGTCCCCAGGCCCGTGTCGGGAATCTCAACGGCCAGAAGCGTCGGTGGGGTCATCGGCGTTGGAGTCCCGGCTTGAGCCGGTCGCCGTTCCGCCCCAAAGGCGGCACGTCCGTCGACTCGGCCGGGTCCTTTCTGCCGAGCGATCTTAATGTCCGCGAGACGCCGAATGAACCCCCGGCGCGGAAGAAGAGGTGAAAATTGCCGGTTAGCGCGCACCGCGCTCGTACTCGTGATCGTACTCGTACTCCTCCTGTTTCTCCTCCTCCTCGTCGTCCTTCTCGACGCCGCAGCGCACTCCGCGCCGTAAATTCGAGTACGAGAACGAGTACGATTACGAGTGCGAACGGACGAACGGCTCGTTGCTGCGCGCGTCCACCACCAAGCGGCCAGTGTTCATCACCGCGCAACAAAAAACGGCCTGGCAACGGCGTTCCGTGCCGTCGCCAGGCCGCGCTTCAGCGCGCCGTCAACCGAACAGCCACGCGAACAGGCCCTTCTTCGGTTTCGGCGGCGCCGGCGGCGGCTGGCGGACCAGGCGGTACCGAGTGAAGGCCCGCTTGCAGTTCCGGCAAATGCACTTGTGCGACCCCCACTGGTGGGGGCGGCCGCTGAAAAACCGCCCGCACGTCATGCACTTCTTCGTCCTCAAGAAGTGACGATTCCCACCACGCCTTTTCTTCATTTGCGCCTCCACGGTTTGGCGGAATGAAATGCCTCAAACCTCAACTGCCGCATTGGGTGAACAAGCCTCACGACGACGCGGGCTACGCCCGCTCAATCGCCCTCGCGTGCAGGCCGTGCGGGCCCGAAAAAACGACGGCGCGCATCCGGTCGCCCGGCTGCAAGTCGATGCCGGGCGGCAGATCGGACGTCAGGAAGTGGATCCCGTCGGTGCGCGACTCAAGGTCCTTCGCAAACCCAAAGGCCAGTGCGCCGCGGCGCGTGACTTCCAGCAGCCGCTTCGCGTCGCTGGCGACAAAGAGCGTCGCCGCCGCGCCGTCGGGAAGCTCGTCGCCCGCGGGCCTCGGCGTTCGCGTGACGTTTCCGTACTGAAACTTCAGCAAGTGCAGGTAGTCGCGCTCGCGCCCCGCGCGGCAGAAAATCAGGCGGTAGCGACTCGGCCGAAGCGTCTTGGGAAGGACCGGCGTCTTGAATTCGCAACTGGAATCGGGTCCAGCGATCTCCAGGTCGAGCAGAAGCGTGCCGTCGGCGGCAAGCAGCTCGACGCCGACGCGCGCGAGGTCGCCGTACCAGCGCATGACGGCCAAATCGTGCTTGAGAAGATCAGGCTCCTCGTTGAGGCGCAGCGAGTAGGACTCGACGACGAAGCGAAGCCGCGCAACGGCGTTTTCCGCGGACGCCACGACGCCCGGCGGCGGAGGAACCGACAGCGTCGACTCGGGATTGTGGAAATTCATTGCGTTTTTCTCCTGGTTTGGTAGTGTGAGACAGGCGCGGCCGTGCGGGTCCGTCCGCACAGCCGCGCCCGCCGAGTGGCCAACTACGCGAGCCGCACCGACTGGGCGAGGGGGCCGCGGCTGGACTGAGGACCGGGCACGTACAGGACGGCTTCCCCCTTCGTCGGAACAAAGCCGTGGCAGCGCGAAACCGTGACAAAAACGTCCGGCCCACCCTCCACCGGGCGGAGGTAGGCCGCATCGCCGAGGACCTCATGAACAACGGCGCGCCTCTCCACGATCGGCTGCGTGCGGCCGTTTGCGATGATGGTCGCCGCAAGCGCGCGCGGGCCGGCGGCTTCGTTCACGAGCGGCCCGACGAGGAGCTCCATCCCGACGGCGAGTTGGGCGCCGCCGCCGATGGCCGCGTGATCGACGCGCACGACGCCGCCCGACCCGCTGGTGCCCGTCAGCCGCGCCAGCGCGAAGAACGGGCGCACGTCGAAGACCTGCGCCGGCCACTTGTCAATCACCTCGCCGTCGGCCGGGCAGACGAACTTCTGCGCGCCGACCACGCTACCGCGGCCAGCCCAGTTAAACCGCTTGCCCTTGAAGTACACAAAATGCAGCATGACCTTTCTCCTTTTGGGTTTTGGCCGGGACCCTCCCGACCTGCTGCATTCTTGATCCGCCCATTTGAATTTTCAAACGCGACCGATACGCGACCGATACGCGACTGACGCGCGACAGCTACGCGACTCATGCGAGCTTGCGGCTAATCTTGGATCCGAGCGAAGAGATCGGCGATGAACCGAAGGAAACGCAGGGGCGCACAGCCAAGCACAGGTGACCAACCCGGGAAGGTCGGAGTGACGTTCTGCGAGGATTGCTTCTGGGCAAACCTCGGCTCCGCTCAATGGTCTGTAACCGAACTGGCCAGCAACGCGACTACGGAGGCAGTTAAACGGCACACGGCGTGGAATGCTACCCGCTGCGCGCGCGAGCGTAAGCCACCGAGCGAGATCAGCGAGCGGTACATCCACGACATCGTTCCAAAGGGTCGCGCAAAACCACAGTTCTTCGCGGTGCTGGAAGACGTTCTCAAGTGCCGCTGCAAAACGAAGTACCGGAACATGCGTGTTCCGGGTTGCGCGTGTGAGAGCGAAGGCGATTCCACGATTCCTCAAGGGACAGTCACCACGCCGATTGCGCCGAACGAGCCGGCAACACGTCTGAGTCAGCCTGTCGGCCGTGCGAGCGACGAGGCGAAGGCGCCGATTGACCATCCAACGACATCTTCGCCAGAGAATGAGGTCCAGCCACTTCTTGCTGAAGCGGAGAAGAAGTCCGACGCCGATCACTACCATGAGGCAGCGCGCCTTGCAGAAGACGCCGTGCAATGCGCTTGTGCTTCTAACGATCACAAACTCGAACGTCGGGCACGGCGCAAGCTCGTCCACTTCCTGCGAAACCTCTGGGCGACCTGTCCACCGCACGAAAAGCGAGACGAATACTCAAGAAGGGCGGAAGCGGAGTTAGGTCACCTCAAGAAGCTGGGCGAGAGCGCTGATTGTCTGGCTGTTGAGGGCGCTTGGTGCGCTCTCGACGACGACCCCGACCAGGCACTGCAGCTCGCCGGTTCCGTCGGCGATGCGGCCGGGCCGAGAATTCGCCTCGAAGCGATGGTGTATCGCCTCTCTGCGCTTGGCAGGCTCGGGCGCCTGGGCGATGCGCTCGCCCTAGAGCATTCGGTGCGCAAACTTCTGAGGGCGCGCGTGAGTGACGAGCAGAAGCTCTCTCTCCAATTGATCTGGCTGAAGACGCGTGGCATGGCGAACAAGTTGCAAGAGAGCGACGTGCGTGCTTTCGACGAGCGCGTGCGTCGCGTCGCATCACGGCGCAAATCTGATGGTGTAGACCTTGACTGGCTTCTGCGCTCAACCATGGACACGCTGCACCCAGTCCTGGTGCGCGAAGAAATGCGGGCGCTCGCTGGCGTGCTCTCGGATCTGCTCGCCTACGTTGCCGAACGCGCTCCCAGTCGCTCGCTTGCGATCTCAATTCTCAATGCGCTTGCGAATAGCGCGCAAGTTCGAGGCGATGAGGAGCGGTTCGCAACTTTGGCTAGCGCTTTTGAAAGTGCTTGCCGAAAACTCTCGTCCGACGCGACTGCCGACAAGGTCGAGGCTCTCTTCGCGCGCCAGACGATGACCTTGACGCGCATTCATTGGCTACTGCACGACCGCAAGCTACAGCGCATGAATCAAGAAGAGCGCGTGGCGCAATTTCGGGACGCGCGCGCTAAGGTGGAATCTGCGCTCGCGGAAGTTCCGTCGCTTGAGGGAATGGACGTTCATGTTGGCCAGGATTACCGCGCTGGACTATCGGCACTGCTGGCGGAAATCGAAGAGCGATTGGGCAACGTCGAGAGGGCTGCGCGGCTCTACGGCGAAGCGGCTAGAGCCCTTGGCGACGAACGAAGGGACGAGGACCAGGAGGGCCCCACGCGCGCGCGGCACACGGCGATCTGCAAGGAGGCTGACATTCGGTTGATGTTGGGTGAAGTCGAGCGCGCCCAGGAGCTGTACGCGATCTTGGAGGCGGACGCGCAGGCAAGCGACAAGATCAAGTCGCACGTTCGCCTCAAGCTTCAGTGCGTGTCTGTGCAGCGCAACCTGCACGAGTGGCTTTGCTCGCCAGAAGCGACAGCGATCGAAAAGGACGCGGCATCGACGCTGCACACGACGGTCGCAAAGCAGCACGAATGGTTGGCGTCGTGGCTCGAGACATGGTGGGACCTCGAGGACAAATGTCTCGGAGCCATTATTGACATGTGGGGGCGCGGCGGGTTCGCGCGCGTAGCAGCGGCTGTGCGAGGGAACCCCCTGCACGCAATCACGATCGACGCCTTTTCGGTAGACGAGATTCGCAAGGCAGCGCGGGTCTTGTGCCCACTGTTTGAAACGGTCGTTATCAAATGGAAGGGCGACGTTCAGTTGGCCGCTGGCCTTTTGCCCTTTTATGTCGGTAAGGAGCCGGGGCTCTTCGCCGCGTTCGGGGGGCACGGCTATGTTGCCAGGCCCTTTGAACGCATCAAAGGATACTCCGATTGGTGCGTGGCTGAGTGCATCGGTGCTCAGGTGTTGCCGGATGAGGTTGCGTTGTTTCTGGCGACCGAGGCGTTGGCGTTGCTGAAAGCAGGGCGATTGGTCGTGCTTCCGGCGCCGCTCGTCGGGTGCGTGCAGCTTGCAGTTGGATGGACCGACAAGTTCCTTGTGAGCAATTTGCTGAACGGCGCTGTCAGCGGCGTGGCAGAGTCTTCTGCGGCACGTGGACAACGTGTCGTCGACTTGGTGTCCTTGGCGATCCCATACATCGAAGATGTTCCCTTGTCCGAGTTGGGCGCCGTCCTCGAAGATGCCGAAGAGCAAGTCCTTCCACTTCGCAAAGTACTCATGACAAAAGTCTTTGCGGCCAATCTTTGCCGCGAGGAATGGGCAAAGGTCCGCGCGCTCGACGACGAGATCCGCGACGCGTTCAGGCTCTTTGACGATCGATTGTCCGACTTCGCGCGGAAGCGGGACATGAACCGCCAAGTTTTGCAGGGCCACATTGCTGCAGGCTCGTCGGATGGGGCGCCCGAAGACGGGACCGACGTAACGGCGCTTTTGCGCGCCATCGCCGCGGCCGTCCCAACCGAAGAGTCGCCTTGGCTGCTGTATTGGAGGCTCCAGAAATTCGGCGGAAGGCTCGACTGGTCTGCGCCCCTCGTTCACGGCGTGCCCATGCCTGGTTCGGCCACGGATGACGACGAGGCGCCAAAAGGGTTTTTTCATTGGTTCCATCCAGGCACATTTGGGACGATGGCATTGGTCCCCAAAAAGAAAGACTGAGCCGTCAAGAGCCGTCCGTTGGCGAAGCAGCGCGGCACGTTAGCGCACCACGATCCGCCTGCAAATCGCCACCACGGAATTCTCGTCCCGCAAGTGCCGCGATTCGATCCCCTCGGCCAAAAGCCGCCCGGCCGCGTGCGAACGCTGGGGGTCGCACGGCGCGGGAGAAAGCGTGGAATCGGTGGTTACCGCGCGTCGCCGTTACTCGCGTAGCGCCCTAATCCACCTCAATCTTCGCCCAAAACGGGTGCTGCCGGTCGCCGCGGCTGCGGGCGTCCTCCAGGAGCACTTCGAGGCTCCCCTCGACGTTATGGCGCTTGGCGGCGCCGTCCACCGTCAGCCGCACCGCCTGCGAAAAGTCGACCATCTCCGGACCCAGCCAGACGGTCGTGTGCTGAGCGCCCGAGCGGATGTGGATCGCGTTGTTGGCCATCACCTTGCCCTCGATCTCCACGTTCCGCGTCCCCTGCTCCGGGGGCCACAGGTCCGGCACGACCATCGACTTGGCCGGCAGCCCGGAAAACTCGGCCCAGTAGAAGTAATTGTCGAACGGCCGCAGCGTGCTGCACGTGAACTCGCGGGGAAGGAAATCGCGCTTGTAGCGGCCCATCCAGTCGAAGAGGTTCAGGATTTCGTCGCTGAAAATCTCGTGCCCGCGGCCGCGAAATTCGACGATCGTCACGGCGTATCCGTGCTGGATGTAGCGGTCGAGCGAACTGGCGTTGCCAGCCAGCCAGGCGCCGTCCAACTGCCCGCCCACGAGGTACATGGGCACGAGCTTGGCGTTTTGCCAGTAGCGTTCGGTGTACTTCTTCGACCTGGCGACGATGGGAATGACGCCGGCCCACAGGTCCGGATGCGCCAGGCCCAGGTCCCACGCCGCGTCGCCCCCCATCGAGTGCCCGGACAGAAACACCCGGTCGGTGTCGACCGCGAACCGGCGGCAGGCGTCGCGCAGAGAGTCGAGCACGGCCAGGTGCTCGCGGAGCGTGTAGCCGTACTCGATCTGGTGCGGTTCGCCCCAGGCGGGGGCGATGACGATATAGCCGTTCCGCGCCGCGTGGCCGAAGCGCGTCCCGTCCTTCAGCGGCGAGCCGGCCCAATACTCGAGCTGCTGCAGCGGCGTGCTGCCGGCGCCGTGCAGGGTGACGACGACGGGATAGCGGCGGTAGGGGTCGTATTCCGGCGGAAGCTGAACGAGATACTTCGGCGCCGCCATTCCGGGCCGCCCTTCGGCCGTCAGCTCGTAGAAGCCGCTGGCCGCGTGCGCGGTTTCCTTGGGGGGCTTCATGTTGCCCAGGAGGAGGGCCACGAACTCGGGCGTGGCCCCTTCCTGCGACAGCATCTGCTTGACGATCTCGTCGCGGTTTACCTTGACCGGCTCGTTGCAGTACTTGCGGATCAGTTCGCGGACTTCGTAGAGCGAGACGGCCACGCGCAGGTTGTTCACCGCCGCCTTCGATCCCAGCAGCCAGCCGCTGATGGCGAAGGCGACCTTCTCTTCCGGCAAGAGTTGGTTGTTGTCCGCAAATTGCTGGTACGTGGCCACGCGATCCAGCGTGTTGATGTTCAGCTCGGAGAGCAGCTCTTCACAGATGGCGGCCGCACGGGGCTGCGCGGCGGCGTTCTGGGCTTCCTTGACGTGCAGGGGAAGCCGCTCTTTGACGAAGGCCCATTGCTTTTGCTGGGTCTCCAGGTCGTCCAGCCGCCGGCGCACTTGCTGGAGCGTCTCGCCGGCCACGTCCTCGCTGGGGAACTTGGCCAGCGCCACGGCCGACATTTGCTGCAGGCCGGCGCGCTGCCATTTGTCGATCTCCATCAGCAGCGCCCGGGCCTCGAGCTGCCGGATGTCGCGGCGGACGCCGGCCTGCGCGTCCTTTTCCTCGGGAAAGTCCTTAATGACCTGGTCGAGCTGCTGCCGGGCCTCCTGAAAGCGGCGCATCTGCAAGTAGAACCGCACCAGCCGCAGCCGGTGGTTGACGTTTTTCTTGTCGATGACCTTGAGCAGGATTTCGTGCAGCCGATCCGGATCGATGGTGCTGGTGGCCACGCGCATGTCCCACTTGAAATCTCGCAGCGCGGAGATGCGCGTGTAGTTGGGCGTGATCTCTTCGATGCCCTGGATGATGTCCCGGGCTCGTCCGCCGGCCATCATCGTCACGATGCGGCGTCCGTCCTCGCTCCAGGGCGTGATTCTCGTGAGCGGGCCGACGGAGGCGACCGGCGCCCCGCCGCCGGGGATTTGTCGCGGGATGGAGAACCGCTCGACCGGCTCGCCTGCGCCCTCGGAAACTCCTTCCATCGCCGGAAGGTTGAAGAAAACGTACCGCAGGTCGTCGTCGATGATGATGACCGGCCGGTAGCCCTTGTCCTGGTTTTGCGGGAAGGGCGAGATGGCCTTCTCGTAGATCAGCTTCCCGTTGTACTCGCGCCCGTCCTTCATCCGCACTTTGGCGGCGAAGGCCGGGCCGGGGAGCGCAACGGCCGCGCAAAGAAAAAGAACGACGGCGCGGGCGGGACGGCGCAACGTGCCTCTTCGTGTGCCTCTCGATGTGCCTCTCATGGCGGCCACGTCCTCCTCGGCGGCAAGAGTTCTGTTCCTTCCGGAAGGGCGAGCATTCTTGCTCCCTCCCCCCTTGCGGGGGAGGGTTGGGGTGGGGGGTTGCGGGCGCACCATCGCCGCCTAAAGATTTCTGCGCGTGCACTCAGCCGCGGCGGCCTGGTCGGGTAAACCGATTCTCAGCCGCGTGGTTTGGCGTGGCAAACGCAAAGCGACTTCAGCACCGTGATCGACATTTTCGTCTTCGAGTTCACCAGCGGCGGCGGGCTGCTTTGCGGTGGTCCGCCCGGCGGGTCGTTGCTCGTCGAGGGAACGGCGATGCTCGCGGCCCTGGCGGGCGATTTTGCGGCGATTGACGGCGTGGCGGTGCACGTCCTGCGCGATCGCCGCCTGCCGGAGTTAACGTTTCCCCCGCGGTGCCAAGTGGTCGAGGTTGACGACGCGGCCCAGGAACAGCGGACGTTTCGCGATCTGGCCGCGCGGTGCGATTGGACCGTCGTCATCGCGCCGGAGATTTCCGGAGAGCTGCTCAAGCGTTGCCGCGCCGTCGAGGAGTGCGGCCGGCTGCTGGGTCCGCCGTCGGCGCTGGTCGAGTTGGCTTCCGATAAGCACGCCACGGCGATGTTTTTGCAGGCGCAGGGAATTCGCCTGCCGACAGGCCTGCGTCTTGCTCCTGGCGACCAATTGCCGGCGGGTTTTTCGTACCCGGCCGTCCTCAAACCGCTCGACGGCGCCGGCTCGCAGGGGATTCGCACGCTGGCCGGGCCGGAAGTGGGCTTCGTCGTCGATCGGCCGTCGCGGCTGGAGAAATTTTGCCGCGGCCTGCCGGCGAGCGTGGCCGTGCTCTGCGGCCCGGGCGGGCACTTTGTCCTTCTGCCCTGCAAGCAGCATATCAGCACCGACGGCGCGTGCCGCTGGCTGGGCGGGCGCTTGCCGCTTTCGGACGATCTCCAGTCGCGAGCGGTGCGGCTGGCGGAGAGTGTGACCGCAGCGATTTATCGTGCGGAACTGGCGCCGCTCGGGTATTTCGGCATCGACGTGGTGCTGGGCGATAGTGCAGACGACGACGTGGTCGTCGAAGTTAACCCGCGGCTGACGACGTCGTACGTGGGACTCCGCGCGGCGGCGCGGCAGTACGACCCGCGCGGCGCCGTCCGACCGGGCAATCTCGCAGAAGCGATGCTGCGCCTGGCGAACGGCCAGGAGGCCGCGTTGTGGTTCGACTGCGAGCCGTTAGAATTCGACGCCAGCGGGCGGGCGTGGAGGCTGCAACACCGGCTGTGATTTACGCGCCTTCGATCCAAACTGCCGACGATTCTGAAGGAAAGCGGAATGTCAACGTGGCTTGGTCTGGACATCGGCGGGGCGAACCTGAAGGCGGCGAGGCCGGAGTTCGCCCTTTCGCGGCCGTTTCCGTTGTGGAAGCAGCCGGAGGGCTTGGCCGGGGCGCTGCGCGAGCTGTTGCGCGATTCGCCGGCGGCGGATGCGCTGGCCGTCACGATGACCGGCGAGCTGGCGGATGGCTACGAGACCAAGCGCGAGGGGGTAAGCCGCATCTTGCGGGCGGTCGTTGAAGCGGCGGTGGGCCGGCGCGTCGTCGTGTATTTGACCGATGGATCCTTTGCGTCGCCCGAGGAGGCGGAGCGGCGACACTTGGAAGCGGCGGCGTCGAACTGGCACGCGCTGGCCCGGTTCGCGTGGAGATTCGTCGAACCATCGTTGACCAAAAACGCCGGCCGCGCGGCCTTGCTCGTGGATATCGGTTCGACGACGTCGGACATCGTCCCGATCGTCGATGGGGAGCCCGCCACGCTCGGCCGCACGGACCCCGACCGGCTTGTGGCCGGGGAGCTGGTCTACACGGGCGTCGCGCGCAGCCCCGTCTGCGCGATGGCGTCGTCGCTCCCGTGGCGCGGGAAGCGGTGCCCGACGGCGCAGGAACTTTTTTCCACGGCGCTCGACGCCTACGTGGTGCTGTGCGACGTCGCGGAGGATGAAGCCAACAGCGACACGGCCGACGGCCGGCCGGCCACCAAGGCGCTGGCCCGCGACCGCCTCGCGCGGTCGATCTGCGCCGATCGCGAGATGTTCTCCGACGAGGACGCGCTCCTGGCGGCGAAGGCGATCGAGCAGGCGCAGCTCGCGAAACTGGGCGTCGCGGCGCAGGGAGTGCTCGTTCGACTGCCGTCGCCGCCGCCGGCGGTGGTGATCGCCGGCAGCGGCGAGTTCCTGGCGCGCCGCCTCGCCCTGAGGCTGAAACTCAATTGCCGGGTCGTGGCAATGAGCGAGGCCCTGGGAGGCGGAGCGGGCGGGCGGCTGCTCTCGCGATGCGCCACGGCCCTGGCCGTCGCCGTTCTGGCCCAGGAGTCGGGCGCCGCATGAGCCAGCGAGACGAAAGTTCCGCACCCTCGTTGAAGTCCCTGCGCCGGGTCATCAAGCTCGGCGGCAGCCTGCTCGATTACCCGACGTGGGCGGACCAGTTTCGAGCGTGGCGGGCGAAGCAACAAGAGGCGGTCGACCTGGTCGTCGTCGGGGGCGGGCGGCTGGTCGAGGCCGTCCGCGAAACGGACCGCGAACTAGCGCTCGGCGACGAAATCTCGCACTGGCTGGCGATCAAGCTGATGTCGCACCAGGCGCGGCACGTTTTGGAAATCCTGGGCCTGACCGCGATGGAAAACGACCTCAACGCGATCCGCGCGATTTCACGCGCCGGGCTCTACGTCGCCGATCCCTGGCCGATCGTGCGGGCGGACGAAAACGCCGACGACGGCGGTTTGCTGCCGCACTCCTGGGACGTGACCAGCGATTCCATCGCGGCCCGGATCGCGCAGCTCTGGCCGGCCGACGAGCTGGTGCTTTTGAAATCGGCACGGCCCAAGTGCGATGCCAAAGACGCCGCGGCGCTGGCGGCCGCCGGTTTTGTTGACGGCCATTTTCCACGCGTGGCGGCTGGACTCAGTTGGCGCGTGGCCGATCTTCGCAGCGGGGGGTAGTGTCCTAGTACAGCGTTTCGCAACTTCGTCGGTCTGACGGGGTAAAAACTGGGGTTGATGGGATTTGGGAGTTTTGGTGAAATGTCGCACGCAAAGTTCTTGGGAACATGGAGGTTTGATACTGGGCACAAGGAGTGTGCGCGA
>JACOUI010000355.1 GCA_016177915.1 Planctomycetia bacterium | reverse complement strand
GGGAAGTTCACGCCGAGGCGACAGAAGCGTTCGCCGGGTTGTTCGGCCGGCGGTACGGGCCGATCGAGACCTACCGCACGGAGGACGCGGACGTCGTGCTCGTCATGGCGGGCTCGTTTTCGACCAAGGGCAAGGCGGCGGTGAACCGCTGGCGGGCGGCCGGCAAAAAGGTCGGACTCGTGCGGCTGCGGCTGATTCGTCCCTGGCCGGCGGCCGAACTGGTTGCGGCGCTTGGCGGCCGGCACGCCGTAGGAGTCATCGACCAGAACTTGTCGCCCGGTTTGGGCGGGATCCTGTTTCACGAGGTGGCGGCCACGCTCGCCGGGGCGTCGAACCGGCCGGCGGTCCTGCGGTCGTTCATCGGCGGGCTGGGCGGAAAGGAGATCAGCCCGGCCGAATTCGATCACGTGCTGGACGTCCTGGAGGCGGCTGGTCTGAACGGCTCGCCCGTCGCGCCGGACCTCTTGATGACGGAGGCGGAGTGGCAGCAGGTTCAAGGCCGGCTGGCCGTGGCCGGGAAGGCCGTCGCCGAAAACCTCGTCGCGGAGGCACATCCATGAAAGTCGCTCGCGAGCACTACAAGAGCCTGAAAGACCTGCCGCACGAGGAGTTTCTTGCGCCCGGGTCTCCGCTTTGCGCCGGGTGCGGGGGACTGACGACGTTGCGGCTGATGCACAAGACGATTGGCGGCAACGTAGTCGTCGTCAACGCCGCGGGCTGCATGACGCTGCTGTCCGTCTTTCCGCACACCGCCATGCGGTCGTCGTGGCTGTACACGACGATGGGCAGCGCCGCGGCCGGGGCGCAGGGGATTCGCGACGCGCTGGACGTGCTCAAGGCCCAGGACCGGCTGCCTGACGGCGAGGACTTGCAGGTCCTCGTGCTGGCGGGCGACGGGGCCACGTACGACATGGGGCTCTCGTCGACCTCGGCGGCGATCCAGCGGCAGCTCGACTTCTGGTACCTTTGCTACGACAACGAGGCCTACGGCAACACGGGCTTTCAGATGTCGGCCGCTTCGCCGTTGGGCTCGCGCACGGCGACGACGCTCGAGGGCACGCTGCAGACGAAAAAAGACATCTTCGAAATCTGGCGCGCCCATAAGCCGCCCTACGTCGCCACCGTCTGCGCCCACGACGCCGTGGACCTCGCGGAAAAGGTCTACCGGGCGGCGCAGCACCGCGGGCCCAAGCTCTTTCTGTCGCTGGCGGTCTGCCCCACGGGCTGGGGTTTCGACCCGCAGCTTGGCGACGAGATCGCGGCGTTGGCGATCGAGACGGGAGTCTGGCCGCTGAAGGAGGCGGTGGACGGGCAGGTGCGGCACACGTATATTCCGGCGCGGTTCAAGCCCGTCGAGCTGTATCTGAAACCGCAGCGGCGGTTCCGGCACTTGTTCGTGCCGACGCGGCGCGAGGACGTGCTGCAAGCGATCCAAAGCAACGTCGATGCCTACTGGCGGAACGTCCAGACGCCGAGCCACACCGCCGGGGCGACGATCGCGGCGGGCCGATCCACTTGACGAAGTGCAACTCAAGATGCCTACGCAGGGTCACCTGCTGGACGACCTGCGGTGAGGGAGCTGCCATGACGACAACGGACACGCCTGCCGCCGCATCGCGCGCCGCCGAAGATCTGAATCCGCTGCACATCGGCCGTCAGCAGCTCGACCGGGCGATGAAGCACGTGCCGTCGCTCAAGCAGGGACTGGTCGAGTTCCTCAAGTGCCCCTTGCGCACGATCACGCTCTGCTTCCCCGTCGAAATGGACGACGGCTCCGTGCGGACGTTTACGGGATATCGCGTGCTGCACAGCCGCGTGCGCGGGCCGGGCAAGGGCGGGATTCGCTACCATCCGGACGTGACGGCCGATGAAGTCCGCGCCCTGGCCGGCTGGATGACCTGGAAGTGCGCCTTGGCCGACATTCCCTTCGGCGGATCCAAGGGAGGCGTCGTCTGCAATCCCAAGGAGCTGAGCCAGGCCGAGCTGCGGCGGATCACCCGCAGGTACATCGCGGACCTGGGCGACAACATCGGGCCGCACACCGACATCCCCGCACCCGATCTGTACACCAATGAACAGACGATGGCCTGGATTTACGACACCTACGACGCCATGCACCCCGGCGAGAACAATCGGCCCGTCGTGACGGGCAAGCCCGTGGACCTGGGCGGTTCGCTGGGCCGCAGCGAGGCGACGGGGCGCGGGTGCTTGGAGGCGACGCGGCACGCGCTGGCCCGCGGCGCCGTGAAGGGCCTTGCCTCCCTCACCGGCGCTCGCGTGGCCGTGCAGGGGTTCGGAAACGCCGGCTCCGTGGCGGCGCGGTTGTTTCGGGAGGCGGGGGCCGTGATTGTCGCCGTCAGCGATTCGCAGGGGGGCGTCTTTTCGGAACGCGGCCTGGACGTCAAGGCGGCGCTGGAATTCAAGGCCAGGCATGACACCGTCGTCGGCTTGCCGGGGACCAAGACGGTTACCAACGCCGAGCTGTTGAGCGTGTCGTGCGACGTTCTTATTCCGGCGGCCATGGAGAACCAAATCCGCGGCGACAACGCCGGCCAGGTGAAGGCCCGCCTCGTCTGCGAAGCCGCCAACGGCCCGACCACGCCCGCGGCCGACGACGTTCTGCGACGGAACGGCGTGACGGTGATTCCGGACATCCTCGCGAATTCCGGCGGCGTGACGGTGAGCTACTTCGAGTGGGTGCAGAACATCGAGAACGAGCAGTGGACCCTGGAGGAGGTCAACGACAAGCTGCGAGTCAAGATGCAGCGGGCGGTGGACGCGGTGCTCGACAAGTGGGTGGAGCTGAATGGCCTCGTCGGCGGCGGACCGGCGGCCACTGGGCAGCTTGCGGAGAATCGCCACAAGGTCGCCGTCGACTTGCGCACGGCGGCGCTAGCCGTCGCCGTCGGTCGCGTGGCGCACGTCGCCCTGGAGCGCGGCATCTGGCCGTAGCCGCACAAGGTTTCCGCGTTTCTGCGACCTCGTTGCCCAATCGCAGCGGCGCGAGAACAGGAGCCGCGACGTGCCGTCTCCCCTCGATGTGCTGTTTCAGCCGCGCTCGGTGGCGGTAATCGGCGCCAGCCGCGATCCGCAGTCGCTGGGCGGGACGCTGTTTCGCAATCTGGCCGCGACGTTTCGGGGACCGATCTACCCGATCAATCCCAACGCGCAGAACATCGGCGGGCTGCCGGCTTTTGCGTCGATCCTGGACGTGCCCGGGCCGGTCGATCTGGCGTTCATTGTCGTTCCGGCCGGGTTGGTGCTGCCCGTGGCGCGGCAATCGATCGAGCGGGGAGTGAAGGGATTGGTCGTGATTTCGGCGGGGTTCTCTGAAATCGGCGCGGAGGGAAAAGCGCGCGAAGAGGAGCTGCTGGCCCTGGCCCGAGCGGCGGGCATTCCCCTTTTAGGCCCGAACTGCTTCGGCCTTTTGAGCAACGATCCCCAGGCGCCGCTGAACGGCACGTTCAGCGTCCCGGCGACGGCGGCCGGCAATGTTGCGATCGGCACCCAAAGCGGCGCGCTGGGATTTGTGCTGGCCGACGGCCTGCGGCGGCGAGGGCTGGGCCTGTGGCAGCTCGTGTCGCTGGGCAACAAATGCGACGTCGTCGAGAACGCTTTGCTTGCCCGTTGGGCCGGCGATCCGGCGGTGCAGGTGATTCAGCTTTATCTCGAATCGCTGGAGGCCCCGCGCCAGTTCCTGCGATTGGCCCGCGACGCCGGCCGCTTTAAGCCGGTCGTGCTCTTGAAAGCGGGACGGACCGGAGCCGGCAACCGCGCCGCCGGCAGCCACACGGCCGCCCTGGCCAGCTCCGACGCGGCCGTGGACGGTCTTGTCGAGCAGTCGGGCGTGGTCCGCGCCGATTGCTTCCAGGAACTATTTGACATCACCAGCTTGCTGGCGACGCAGCCGCTGCCCAAGGGCGACCGCGTGGCCCTGGTGACCAATTCCGGAGGGCCGGCGGTGCTCTGCGCCGACGCGCTCGAATCGCACGGCCTCGTGCTGCCCGAATTCTCAGCCACCCTCCAGAATCGACTTCGCGCGTTCCTCCCCGCGGAAGCGACGGTGCGAAATCCCGTAGACCTGATCGCGTCGATCGATCCCGAGGGCGTGCGGCGGGTCTTGCAGGAACTTCTGGCGTCGCGGGAGGTCGATGCGGTCATCGTGCTGTACGTGCCGCGGCTGCCCCTCACGACGGGACCGATCGCGCAGGCCGCCAGCCGGTGCGCCGCAGCCGCCGGGCGGGACACGGCCGTGCTGCTGGTGCTCATGGATTGGGAAGCGCAGGCCGAGGTCGAGCGATTAGGAAAGATCGGCCTGCCCTGCTTTCGAGCTCCGGAAGGCGCGGCCGCGGCATTGGCTAAGGCGGTTCGATACGCGCGCTGGCGCGAGCGCGGCGAGGGACTTGTGCCGCCGGTGCCCGGCGCAACGCACGGACGTGCCGCGCGGTGGAGCGCTCGAGGCGGCTGGTTGTCGCCGGACGACGTGTATACGCTGCTCGCGGATTTTGGGATTCCGGTTGCACGTTGGCGCATCGCCCGGTCGTCGGATGAGGCCGCGAAGGCGGCCGAGGAGTTGGGCTTTCCGCTGGTCGTCAAAGTCATTTCGCCGACGACAATTCACAAGTCGGACGTGGAGGGCGTCGTGCTGGACGTGCGGAGCGCCGAGGCCGTCCGCGCCGCCTTCCAGCAGGCGACCCGCGCGGCCGCGGACGCCGAAGGCGTGTTGGTGCAGCAATTCCTGCCGGGCGGGCGCGAAATGGCAATCGGCGTCACGCACGATCCGGCCTTCGGGCATCTCATCGGGTTCGGCCTGGGGGGCGTGTGGGTCGAGGCGCTCGGCGACGTGCGATTTCGCCTGCACCCGCTTTCGGACCGCGATGCGGAGGAGCTCATCGGCGAGTCAGCGGCGGCGCGGGTTCTCACTTCAGATCGCGGCGGCGGACCGGCCGACGTCGCCGCCCTGCTCGGCGCTTTGCTGCAAGTTTCGGCGCTGGTTAGCGCGGTCCCGGAAATCCGCCAGGCGGACTTGAATCCGGTTTCCGTCCGGCGGCAGGGCGAAGGCATCTGCGTGCTGGACGCGCGCATCAACGTGGCGCCTCGCCGTGCCGCCAAGTAGCGATTCCATAGCCCGCTGTGCGGGCGGGCGATTCCGCGCGCCGGCGGCAGATTTCCGCACAGGTCGTGCCGCACGTTGTCGCCGAAAAGGGCTTGAGCCTGCGGGCAACGGACCGCGTTGGCAGGGCATCGCTCGCCGGCACGCGCTTTGCGTATCTAGCGCCTTGGGAAACGGCAGTAACGACCTGAACGCAGGGCGGACGATGCCGCGCAGTATCTGCGCGCGCCCTCAACTGCACACTTGAAGGAGGTGCCTTATGTGGCCCGTGAAAACGATCCTTCACCCCACCGATTTCACCGAGTCGTCGGAGGAGACCCATCGCGTCGCCTGCCAGTTGGCGCGCGACCGCCAGGCCCGGCTGATCGCCCTGCACGTCACGCCCAAAGCGGTCGTCAAGCACGTGGAGGGGCACAGCGAGCTGCCCCCGGCGCAGGCCCGCGAGAAACTCTGGGAGGCGATGCGGCAGCCGCGGCCGGAGGAGGCCGGCCTCCTCGTGGAACACCGCCTGGAGGAGGGCGACCCCGTGCCGGCGATCCTGCGCGCGGCCGAGCAGACCGGCTGCGAGCTGATCGTGATGGGCATGCACCATCGGACCGGCCTGACAAGGTGGTTCGCGGCGGGCGTGGCGGACGAAGTGATCCGCAAGGCGCCCTGCTCGGTCTTGATCGTCAAGGCGCCGGTCGTGGCCCCACAGCCCGCGCCGACGGCCGAGATCGAGGAACCTTCGGCCGCCATGGCGACGCCGTACTAAAGCCGGCATCGCAGCGGGCGCGGCCACTGCCGTGCATCGCGATGGTGCGCCGACGGAGCACGCGCCGAGCGGGAACGTCTCGTGCGCCGAAAACGCCGGGACCGTCTGCCGAAGCGATTGCGCAACGACCGGGGGGCTTGCCAGTCACCGGTCGGGCGAAGCGCGTCGCGGATTCTCTGTCCGGTGCGGCGGGCGAGGCCCGCCGGACAGCGGCCGGTTGGTTTTACACCTTTTCCTGCAACGCCGGCTCGAGGGCCTGGGAGACGTTGAAGATCTCGCGCGCCAGGAGGGCGAAGAGATCGTCGGCCGTCACCATGCCCACGAGGTTGTCCTCGCGGTCGACGACGGGCAGCCGCCGGACCTTGAACCCCTCCATGGCTTGCGTGGCGTTG
>JACOUI010000354.1 GCA_016177915.1 Planctomycetia bacterium | reverse complement strand
CCGATCACCGAGCCCCACGATGGTCTCCAGGTGCTTGCTCGCATGGGAAAGCAGGGGACAGGGAGCAGGGAGCAGGGGACAGGAAACATGGCGCGCACGGCTGCTGACTCCTGCCGCCTGACCCCTGTCTCCTGTTACGCACCGCCCTACCCGTAGTTCAGCCGGCCCGGCACCTGCCGCTCGATCGGCACATCGAAGAGCCGCGGCTTATCGCCCGCCAGCGACTCCGCCACCGCCTCCTGCAATTCGTCGGGGTCCTCGATCCGCCGCGCCTCGATCCCCAAAGACCGCGCAAGCTGCACGTAATCGATCTCCGGGTCCACCAGGTCGTTGGCCAGGAATTTTCCCGCCTTCGCGCCCTTCAGGCCCATCGACTGGGCGCCGATCTTGAGGATCTGGTACTGGGCGTTGTTGCAGACGACAAACGTGACGGGCACTTTGTAGTGCGCGGCCGACCAGAGGGTCTGGACCGAGTACATCGCCGCCCCTTCGCCCACGATCGACAGCACCGGCCGGTCCGGCCAGGCCAGCCGCACGCCAATCGCCGCCCCGATCCCCCAGCCCAGCGCCCAGCCGCGGTGACCGAAATAGAGCGCCGGGTCCTTGATCGCCCCCAGCCGCTCCAGGAGCGTGCCGGTGGTCGTGACGGCCTCTTCGACGACGGCGGCGTTGGCGGGCATGGCCCGGGCGAGGGCGCCCATCAACGTGGCGGGCGTCATCGGCCGCTGCCGCCATTGGCGGTCGATCTCCCGCTCGACGGCCTTTCGAGCCGCCTCCGATTGCTCTGCGTAGGTCTTTCGCCGGGCCTTCGCGGCGGCGTGCCCGGCCGAGGTCATCGTGTCGCGCAGCACGCCGGCCAGCTCCCCCAGCGAAGTCTTCGTGTGCCCGACGATCCCCACTTCCAGCGGATAATTCTTGCCAAGTTGCCAGGCGTCTTCGTCGATGTGAATCAGCTTGAGATGATCGGGAATGGGCCGCGGCTCGTGATAGAGGTACTGGCGGAAGACGTCCATGCCCACGATCAGGGCCACATCGAATTCCTTGAGCCGCTCCTGCACTTCGTAGGACCAAAGCGGTAGGCCCTTGCCGTAGAGCGAATGGTCGCACGGGAAACCGAGTCGCCCGTGCGTCGTGCCCGATTCGCAGACGGCCGGCGCGCCCAATAGCTCGGCCACTTCGACCAGCTCATCTACGGCACCAAGCTCGACGACGCGGCTGCCCACGAGAATGACCGGGTTCTTGGCGGCGCGGAGCGTAGCCGCCGCCTTGCGGAGCGCCTCGATGGGCGGGCGGACGTGAACGTCCAGCGGCAAGGCGGGCGTGATGTCCAGCTCCGCCCGCTCGGCTTGCAGGTCCATCGGCAGCGCGAGGAACACGGGCCCGGTGGGGGGCGTAAGCGCCGTCTGGATCGCCCGGCGGATGGCGCTGGGGACTTCCAAAATGTGGCGCACCTCCGCCGACCACTTCGTCCACCGCCGCGCGACGCCGGCCATGTCGGACCAGAGGATCGGCTCCTCAAACGCCAGGCGGCGGTCCTGCTGCCCCGCGGTCACCAGGAGCGGCGTCCCGGCCCGGTACGCGTTGTAGAGCATCGCCATCGCGTTCCCCAGGCCGCAGCTCACGTGCAGGTTCACCACGCCCAGCTTGCGCGAGGCGGTGGAAAAGCCGTCGGCCATGGCCATGACGGCCACTTCGTTCAGGCCCAGGACGTAGTCGATCCTTCCATCGACGAGCAGGTGGTCCAAAAGCGGCAGCTCGGTCGTGCCCGGGTTGCCGAACAGCCGGCGGACGCCGGCATCGACGAGCATCTGCACGATGGCTTCGGCGGCGCTGCGCACGATGGGACCGGTGGGGGCGGGCCGGCTGCGCGGCGCGGTCAGCCGGCCGGCCGTGCGGCGCTTGGCCGTTCGTTTGCCGTTGGCATCGTGCCGACGGCGGATGCGGGCGTCCATCGGCGCTCCTTGGGGTGCGACGTAGCCCGCCCGGGCGACCGACCGCCGGCAGGACGACGCGGCTTCTAGTGCTCAAGAGTGTAAGCGAAGGACAGGGCGAATTGAACCCGGCAGGGGCACAACTTTTCACCCGCTTTCCAGCCCGTAGGACGGTCTCATTCGCTTTGCTCGATGCGAGAATATGGGGTAAAATCACCGTGGGCCCACCCGAAAGGCAACTCGCGCTAGAGGCCGATTGGAGCTGTCGACGATGTCTTACCAATTCCCGCCCGACCTCGACGAGCAGATCAAGCAACGGATGGCAAGCGGGCAGTATTCGTCCGAGGACGATGCGCTGCGCGCGCTTCGATGGCAGGACGCAGAGGTCGAGGCAATCCGCGAGGGCATTGAGGATCTGGAAGCGGGCCGCATCACGCCGTTGCGGGAGTTCGACCGCGAGTTTCGCAAGCGCAAACAGATCGCGTAGCTTGCTGAGGCGCCTCAGAACGCCTGCCGATTGCGGAATTGCTGCTCGAGCGGCCGGTACTTTTCCCGTTCCGCCTCCGGGGCCTTTTCCAGGGCCGTTTGCAGGTGCTTCTGGGCGGCCTCAAAGTCGCCCGCCTGCGCATGCGCCACGGCCAGCGCCAGCACGTAGCTCCACGACTTATTGCCGTCCAGCTCGCACGCCCGCTGCGCGTGCTCGACCGCGGCCTTGCCGTCCCGAACGGAACGCTCCGGCGATGTCGCCAGCAGCCAACTGAGCTTGTAGCGGGCCAGCGGGGATTCCGAGTCGGCGGCGACGGCGGCCTGGTACTTGCGGGCGGCGTCGGCGTAGCGGCGCTGCTGGTAGTCGGACTCGCCCGAGGCGAGCTGCCGGCGGCCCAGATAATCGAGCGCGACGGCCAGCGACTCGGAGAGGTTGCCATCAACCTTGACGTCGGGCACGCCCGGCAGGGCCGGGTCGTCCGCGGACTCGTCGCGCGGTTTTTGCGCCGCCAGGAATTTTTCCTTGTTCAGGCTGATCTTCCACGTGCCGGCCGAGGCGCGCTGGGCCTCGATCCGCTCGGCGAGCTTCTGGAAGTGCGCCGACTTGTCGCGGCGCGCCTCGCTGCGGGCAATGAGGTCTTTGATGAGCGCGGCGTCGATGCCGAAGCTCGTCGGTTGGAATTGGGCCGGATCGATGGAATCGCCTTTCAGCGCGAAGCGCTTGGCGTCCTCGCCCTCGGCCGTGACTTCGGTAAGCGATGGCAGCACGACGTCCGGCGCGACGCCTTCGAGCTGCGTGCTCTTGCCGCTGGGACGGTAAAATCGCTGGCGGGTGAGTTTCAGATACCCCAGGCTGCCCGCCGCCGCATTCTCGCCCGCCCGTCCGCGGACGGGGTCGAGGCTCTGCACCGTCCCGAAGCCGGAGGTCTTCGTGTCCCCGATGACGAGCGCGCGGCGGTAGTCCTGCAGCGCCGCGGCCAGGATTTCGCTGGCGCCTGCGCTGGCCTTGTTGGTCAGGAGCACGGTGGGCCCGTCCCAAACGATCTTGGCCTCGGAAATGCCGTAGTTCTCCGCCTCGCTGTCGCGGCCGACGGCCCGCAGCGTCGTCCCGCCGCCGACGAACAGGCCGGCCATCTTCAGCGACTCCGTGAGCGTCCCGCCGGAGTTGTTGCGGACGTCGAGGACGACGAGTTGCACGCCGCTCTTGCGAAAATCGTCCAGGAGACGCTGCACGTCGGCGCTCGCCGAATTCGGCGCGGCGCCGCCGGGCGGCTGGTCGCCGGACAGGTTGGCGTAAAACGAGGGGACGTGGATGTAGCCCACCTGCGCGGCGCGTCCCGGCGGAAGGTGCTCGGCGACCAGCACGGTTCCGGCGACGCGCGCCAGGTCCACCTTGTCGCGCAGGAGCTTGTAGACCTTCGTTTCGAATTGTCCCGGCGACAGGACGCGGAGGCGCACGGACGTCCGCGGCTCGCCCCGAATCAGGGCCACGACCTCCGACAGCGGCCTGCCGATCACGTTCACCATCTCACCGCTGTCGCCCTGGCCGATCTCGACGATCCGGTCGCCGGCGCGGAGCCGGCCGTCGCGCGCGGCCGGGCCGCCGGAAACCACCTGCATCACCGTGATGTAGCCGTCGATCGCCTTGAGGCTGGCGCCGATCCCCTCCAGCCGCGCCCGCGTCTGGATCGCGTAGTCCTTGTATTGCTGCGCCGTCATGTACGAGGAATTGGGGTCGTAGGCGGCGGCCAGGGAGCTCAGGGCGTACGCCAGCACTCCGTCGTCGGTGAAGGCGCGCGCGCCCTCGAGAGTCGAACGGAATTGCCGCTCCGCCAGCTTGCGCGCCTCGGCGAGTTCGGCCCCCGCGGCCATGTGGACCAGAAGCTGGTGCTTCACCCGCTTGCGCCAGATCTCGCGCACCTCCAGGTTGTTCTCGGCGTAGGACGCGTCGCTCGTACCTGCGACGAATTCCTCGTCCACCGTGAAGTCGTGTTCGGCGTCGAGCAGCTCAGTTACCAGTTTCATGCGCTCTTCGACGCGCGCCTGGTAGGACCGGAAGACGTCGTAAAACGTGGACGCGTCGCCCAGGCGCAGCTCGTTGTCGAGCTCCTCCTGCCGGCCTTTGAAGCGCGCGATGTCGGCCTGGGTGAAGTAGGACGCCGACGGGTCGATGTCGCGCAGCAGGATCGTCATCGTCCGGCGGGCGACTTCGTCGTCCACCGGCCGGCCGGCCAGGTGCGTCGATTCGATTTGCGCGACCACCGCCTTGACGATCGTCTCGGTTTGTTCGGTCGGCCCGGCCAGCGCGGGCGGCTGGCCGCCGGTCGCGTTTGCCGGGCCGGCTGCGGCAACCGCCTCGATGACGCGCGGCGCGAACAATCGCACCAGCCTCGCCTGGCCGTTGGTCTTGTCGGCAAAGACGATTACGCAACCGGCCGAATGGCGCACGGGCTCGCAGGCGCCCGGGATCTCGACGCCGATTTTCGCGGCCGCCGGGAGTTCCTTGGTCTCGAGCGGGTGGCCGAGCGTGAGCGCGGCGGCGACGTCCTCCCGCTTCGTTCCTTGCGTCAGGGCGACGTCGATCGTCTGCACCGTGCCGCCGCGGAGGGTGACGGCGGTCAGCGCGTAGCCGCGCAGGTCGAACTCCAGTTGCACGTCGCCGCTTTCGCGCGTCGTCCGCATTTTCGGCTGTCCCCAAGCGCGATTGGAAAGGAGCTCGCGCTCGGTGGTCGTGCCGGGCGTGACGCCCTTGAATGCCATCGGGGTGTCGCTCGCCTCCTGCGCGCGCGCCGCTGCCGCCCACCACAACGCCGCCAGACACAAAAGTGCCGTGTTCAGTTTGATAATCGGCATCGCCAGCCTCCCGTTGCATGCGCGCGTCGTTCGACGATTGCGGCGGCCTGCAAAGTCCCACTGGCCGCCCGCGCGCCAAGCCTAGCTGACGGGCGATGAAATGCAATGAGAATTCAGGACCCGATCACCTCGGCGCCCGCGGCGCAGCACAGCGGCTGCCGCGCGTGCCACTCGTGCTCGATCCCGCGCATCAAGAGGGCGCAGTCGAACCGCGCCGAGCCGGGCGGAAAGATCGATTCGTCCTCGAAGAAGCTGGACTGCACGTGCTCCACGTCGAGCGCCTCCACGCGCCAGGCCGCCGTCCGCAGTTCCAGGCCGTCGTACACGCCGAACCGCTGCGTGACCGAGTAGCCCAGCGAGCCGCGAGCGAAAAACTCCGACGCCTCGGCCAGGTCGCCGAACGCCGAACCGACAGGCAGCCGATCGCAGACGCGGCCGGCGACTTCGACGCGCGTCTTGCCGTCGCGGCTGCGCAAGCGGACGTCAAAGCTGTCGTCCTCCTCGCGCACGTCGAACGTGGCCAGGTGGTGGTCGCCGGGAAAGACCCGGCCGCCGACGAGCGCGTTTAATCGCGACGACGTGTCGCGGCGCGGGATATAGACGCCTTCCTGCCGCTGGCCGCCCTGCTGCCACCAGACGGCGATGCGATGGGCGGCGTTTTCCGAGGAGAGCCCTAGCCGCGAAGGCCAGAACCGCAGCCGGACGTGCTTCAGGCGAATCAGGCAAATGCCCGCCATGCCGACGCCGCCTACCAGCAGCGGTTCAAACGGGACGGGAAGATACCGCCGCAGCACGTCCGGATCGACCCGGTAATTGACCAGGATCCGCCGGTCGATCAGGCCCAGGACTCTCGGGATGCGCATCGTCGGCTCGCGTCGGTTCGCACAGAACGCAGGACGGGCTTCCGTCCGTCCGGGCTGCTCGCTGCAATAACCGAGAGAAGAGGGGACGATTAACGTGAAACTCTGGCCGCTTCGCGCATCGCCGTATTACGGCTCGGCTGCCCTTCGGGCGGCGGCGGTGGCACATGACGTTGATGAGGGTGCCATTGCGGTCGGTCGTGGCGATCCGCCGCGCGTTGTACGACTGGCGCACTTGAAAGGAGTATCCCCGGCGTGATTCGAACACGCAACCTTTGGCTCCGGAGGCCAACGCTCTATCCAATTGAGCTACGGGGACAAATGGACTTTTTGCCGAGTTTCTTGCAGCGTTCGCGTCCCGCTCGTTTTTCGCTGCCAGGGGCTTTACGCCCGCTTGTACGCCTGCAAAACTGACCCCCTGAAAATCAAAGCTGGCGGCGGGCCGGTTCGTGGCCGGCGCGCCGCCCGCGCACACCTGGATTAGAGGTGTACGCCCATGTCGCTCGATTCTATTCTCGACGCCGCCGGCCGCAAGGTGGAAGGCGTACAAACGCCCGCCCGCCGAAAGCGCCAGGGCGACTTCCCGTTGCGGAAGCACAACTCACGAAGTTCCGCACGCCCTGGCACAAGCAGGAGTCGTCAAGTACGCCTCTCGCCGCGGAGTTCACCAAGCTGCTGCGGAGCATCGACGCGGCGGCTGAAAAGGAGGCGGGCGAGAAAAAGGCCAAGCCCCCGGCCAAACTCTACCGCCTCGGCGCCGGCCTGTACTGGCTGCGCCACACGTTTCGCACCGTGGCCGACGAGTTACGCGACACGCCGGCCGTTGACTGCATCATGGGGCACAAGGATGCGTTGATGGCCTCCGAGGGCCGAACGCTTAAAAACGGTAGTCAGCCTACACCCACAGGTTCAAGTACCACTGAAAGTACTCGTGAAATCCCGGAATGACGTCGCGGGCGAACGTGAGGGGCCAGTATGCTACGTTCCACAATGCCGCCGGCAGGCGCGCGTTGACAACTAACCAAAGCGCAGGCCCGGAGCTGAGAACGTAAAACAACAGCAAGGCCATGATCGCCAACAGCAGCAGAGCCGCGTGCGAGCGCCCGGATTGACTTTGTCGCTTCTCTTCGTCCATGCCCCCGATCTTATTCGCTGGCGCATGAAAAGTCTCGGCTGCGCGGACAGGGCTACCGCGCCTTACCGCACAAAACGCCTCGGCGTGAGAACGCGGGGCGTCGATGCGCGCGGCCTCCCAGGGCGGCGTTACGGCGCGGGCAACGGCGGGTCCGCGGGCGGGTTGGAGTCTGAGCCCTGCCGGTCACCGCCGCGGACCGCTTCCGCCAGCGCCGCGTAATTCCGGCGGCCGTCCACGACCATGCACCCGCGCTCCACCAGGAACTGAAGCGACAGGCTTGCCTGCGTGGCGGGCAGATGCCTGAGAGCGTCCCACATCTCTTGCGTCTTCGGGCCTGTCTCGCCGCGCTGCTCCACGAACGCCGCAACCTCCTTCAGCGTTTTCAGCGTCGCGCGCTGCGTGTAGCTACGGCCGTTCGGCAACTCGACGCGCCGTTCGAGGCGTCCCTGGCGGTCAATCGCGAACGTGACCTTCCGAAAGCGTGGTCTCATGCGTCCCCTCCCAAGATGCGAAGGACGATCTGCAAGTCGCGTCGCGCCATGAGACCCAGCAGTCGCGGGCGTGGCGGCCGATACCGGGAACGAGACGCCTGCGTCGCATTCCACGCACGAGCACGAGTTCTCGACGGCGGCGTCCAGGACGCTCCGAAGCGCGTCGCGCTGGGGCTTGCTGAGCGGCACCCCGCCGCGCTGAAGCGCGTGGAGCACGCGGTTTACCCGCACGGTCACGAACGCCCAGGTCGCGGCCTACGCCGACCACTACTTCGAGTACGACAGCGGCCGGCGGGTCACGCTGGAGAAGGTCGCGGGGGCGGCCGGCGTCGACGCGGCAGCCGGGCCCTCGGCGGGCAAGGGGCGGTCGGACGGCGGAATCGCGGGCAAGGGAAGGTCCTTTACGACGCGGTACGATCAATACATCCGCCATAACCTCACCATACACGCTTTTCGACACGGCGGCAGAACTCCCACGGGCCGACCCGCCGCGACGCACTCGCACGAGTGTGAAAACCGCACAACAGCGGCGTTTTTTTTTGAAGTATCCTTTTGTGCAGGAACCGGGAGATACCGCGCATGGGCCTCGACCGCGACCGCCGCCATTCGTACCGCTGTGTGAACCCCCCGCAGCGCGAGGTGGCCGTCTTGCAAACCGGCAAGTCGGACCACGTCGTGCGGGTGGTGGAAGAATCGGCCGGGGGCATGGGGATCGTTGCGCCCAAGGCCGCGGCCGTGAAGCAGGGCCAGACCGTGATCGTCGTGAGTGCGTCGGGCAAGCACGAGCTGGAGGTCATGCACGTCGTTGCGATGCCGGGCGAGAAGCGGATCGGCCTGCAGCGGGTCCGCGAGCTGCCACTAGCCCAAAAGCACGCCACGCGCCGGGAACGCTTGTGGCATTTCTCGCCGGGAAACCTGGCGATATCGGCGACCGCGGTCGTCGTGGCGGCGATCGGAGTCTACCTGGGGACGAATTACTTTGACGGCAAGCCCGGGGCTTCGCAGGAGTGGGACATCGCCGCCTTCGCCACGAAGCTGGCCGAAAGCCATCAACCGGAACGCTCGGAGCGGGATGGCGCCCAGCACGTCACGCGGCTCGGGGGCTTGACCGAGAAGAGCGTGGTGACGCAGCTTAAGCTGACGGGGCAGCAGCAGAAGCAGGTGGCAGTCGAGATCGACGAATTGACCCGCCGGCTCGCGCTGCTGTTTTCGGAGCGCGGCAAACGATCGGAGAGCGAATGGGCGGACCAGGGGTTGCTGATCCTGCGCGCGTCGTGGGAGCAGATCGACGGCATCCTCACCGACGAGCAGCGCATGAAGTGGCGCGAGTTGTTCGTCGAAAAGGCGGCTGCCATCGTCCCCCGCGACGCTCCGGCCGATCTCCAGGCCGCGCAGCGGTGATCCTCGCCGCAAGCATGCGCCGTTCGAGGCGAAGGGCACTCTATGCTCACGCGCCGCTCGCCGCGGGCATGGAGCCGGCCAACCGCGTGACGCATTTCCCAATGCGTCCTAAAGCTCACTTCGCCGCCAGGCTCTTCTCCACCAAGCTCTTCTCCACCAGGCCCGCCGTGAATCCCAGCAGGTCTTCGCGCCCGCGTGTGAACTTCAGCAGCCGGTCGTAATCGCCCGACGAGCGCGCCAGCTCGAGCATGTGCGGGGCGAAACCCAGGGGTGCGACGCCCGCCGGCATCGTCTCCGCGGCGGCCTGGGCTTCGGCGTGCCGCCCGACCTGTGCCAAAAGCGCGACATAGACCTCCAGCGGCGCCGTGCCGTGCTCCTCCTTGGAAAGCGTCGCCTTTTCGGCGAAGTACGACAGCGCCTCATCGACCTTCTGGCCCAAAAGCGCCTGGAAGTAGAGCCCGTGAGAGACGTACGGGTCGGCGAACGGCTCCTCGCCGGCGTACTGAAACTGGGCGGACAGGCGCCGTCCGTACTCGGCTAGCCCGACGGCCAGACGCAGCGCTTCCGGGTCGACGAGCACCTCGGCGAAGCGGACGACGGCGTTGAGGTGCGAGGTGTCGATGTGGTACATCCCGTCGGCAAACAGCCAGTCGCGGTCGGCGACAATCGCCTCGATGCTCGTTTCGGCGGGCGGTTTTCCTTCCTGGCGCTGGATTTCGCGGCGCAAGCTCTCGGAAAGCTCGTCGTAAACGCGCCGGACGAGCAGGGCCGCCACGTCGCGCCGGTCCGCAAGCGGCCGGCCGCGCATCGTCGCCTCGTAGGCCGTGATGGAGCTGCACGTGCCGCTGCGCTGGAGGATCAGCTCGAAGCCGCGCTTGGGGGCGATCCCCTCGTGGACGGCCAGCTCGATGATCTCGTCGATGTTGGTGTCCTGGGGCTCCGTCTTCAACAGCGCCTCGGCGGCGACCGACTTGTCGCCGACCGGCCGCAAGTACATCCAGCCCTCGCGCAGCTTTCCCGCGGCCAACAGCAGCCGCCCGACCTCGCGGCAGGCGTCGAGGTAGGCGGTTTCCATCTGGCTGCGGACGGGTTCGTCCAGCTCGTCCAGCGTCTTGCCGGAGACGATCGGCAGGCCGAGCCGGCGCCGGCTTTGCATCAACCGGGCGTCGAACAGCTCGTGATACTTTCCCGCGGACTTGAGAGCGTCGGCCAGGCGCGAAAACGCGGCCTCGGCCCCCTGGCGCTCGATGGCGGTTTGCAGCTCGTCGAAAACGGAAGGGGGCATAGGGCGTGCTCGTTGGGCGGGTGCTTAGGCGCGACGCGAAGATGCTTCGTTCCGGTGTCATGATTCTAACACCCAATCTGCGCCGGGGAAACGACTTGCAGATGGACGGGAAAGTCGCCAAGTTGCAGTGTGACGCCATGACGTGCCGAAGCAACAAAGCCAAGAGGAAACCAATGAGAACGCGCGTTCGCGCCTGGCGGAGAGGCCTCGCCGTGCCGATTCCAAAGTCGCTGGCGACCAAGGTGGGGCTGCACGAGGGCTCGTCCGTTCGCGTCTCGCTCGCCGATGGCGCGATTATTGTTCTACCCACCTCGCGCAAAGGAATGACGCTCAGTAGCCTTCTCTCGCGTGTGACGAAAGAGAACTGCCACGGCGAAATCGACTTTGGGCGGCGCGTCGGTCGAGAGGCGTGGTAATCTTGCACAGCCCCGTCGGGTCACGCGACTACGGACGCGCGTTGGCCTGTTGCCTTGCGCTATGGCATGCGGTTCAATGGGCCTGCCCGTGTTCCGCGCCCCGAGGCGGCTCTGCCATGCCCGATCGTCCGTTGCGACTGCTCATCCTCGGCGCCCATCCCGACGACGCCGAGTTCCACGCCGGCGGCCTGGCGGCGATCTACCGCCGCCTGGGGCACGTCGTGAAAATGGTCTCCGTCACCAGCGGCGACGCCGGCCATCATGTTCTGGGCGGGCCGGAGCTGGCCGCCCGCCGCCGGCTGGAAGCCGCCGCCGCGGGCGAGGTCATCGGCGCCGAGTACATCACCTGGGACAACCACGACGGCGTCCTGCTGCCGACGCTCGACGTGCGATATCAAATCATCCGCGAAATCCGCCGCTTCGAACCGGACTTAGTCCTCACGCACCGCACGAACGATTATCATCCCGACCACCGCGCCGTGGGACACGCCGTCCGCGACGCGTCGTACATGGTCACGGTCCCCAACGTGCTGCCGGAAGTGCCGATCCTGCGCAAGGACCCGGTCGTGGCCTACATGGCCGACCGGTTCACGAAGCCATGTCCCTTGCAGCCGGACGTGCTGATCGACGCCTCGGATCATTTGGAAACGGTCGTCGAAATGCTCTCCTGCCACGTGTCGCAGATGTTCGAGTGGCTGCCGTACAACCAGCAAATTGAAGACAAGGTGCCCCGCGGCCACGACGAGCGCCGCGCCTGGCTACGGCAGTGGTTCCTGGCGCACCGCGCCGGGCCGATGACCGAGCGATTCCGCCCACAGTTGATCGAGCGATTCGGCCCCGACCGCGGCCGGCGGATCGTGTACGCCGAGGCGTACGAGTTGAGCGAATATGCTGCGCCACTGAACGATTCCGCACAGAAGCACCTGTTTCCGACCGGGGCATAGCGCCAACGAGCTTGGCCTCGACCTCGATCCCCCATCCGCATTCCGAACTCCGCATTTCGCATTTCCTCCCCATGCGCCTCCTCTTCATCGGTCCCCCCGGTGCAGGTAAAGGAACCCAGGCGGAGAGAATCTGCCGGCGGTACGAGATCGTCCACATTTCGACGGGCGACATGTTTCGCGAGGCCATCGCCGCCGGCACGCCGCTGGGCCGCGAGGCCGACGAGTACATCCGGCGCGGCGACCTCGTGCCCGACGACGTCGTCACCGGCATGGTGATGCAGCGCCTGGCGCAGGACGACTGCGCCGCCGGATGGCTGCTGGACGGTTACCCGCGCACGCCGGCCCAGGCCGCCTCGCTCGACCGCGCGCTGGCGGATTCGGGCCAGACGATCGACAAGGTGCTGCTCTTGGAGGTGCCCGACGAAGTGCTCGTGGAACGGATCACGGGCCGGCGGGTCGACCCGGCGACCGGCCAGGTCTATCACGTGAAACACCGTCCGCCGCCGCCGGACGTGGCGGGCCGCGTCGTGCAGCGCGCGGACGACACGGAGGCGACGTTCCGGGCGCGTCTGAAGAAATACCGCGCCGAGACGGAATCGGTCCTGCCGTTTTACGAGTCCCGCGGCCTCTTGTCGCGGATCGACGGCAACGCCGCGCCGAAACAGGTTGCGGCGGCGATTTTCGAGGCCCTCGGGTGAACGAAAACTAAGTTCCGCGAGATTCCGCAATCCATGGGCGCTCATCTCGACCGCGCGCAAGAATACCTCAGCCAGGGGCGGCCCGATCTGGCCGAAGGCGAGCTCCGCCGGGAGCTGGTCTCGGACCCAGGGAACGGGCGGCTGCACGCGCTCTTGGCGCTGTGTCTCGTGGACCGCGACGACTTCGACCGTGCGGTGCCGCTGGCGCGCAAGTCGATCCTCCTGGCCCCCGAAGACCCACTGTCCCACTACTCGCTGGCCTATGCGCTGTTCCAGCGCGAGCGGGCCGACGAGGCGCTGGCCGCCGCGGCGCCGCTCTTGAAGTTGGCGCCGAACAACCCCGACTTCCTGGCCTTGCTGGGGCAAATTCACCGGCAGCTTGGCCAGGCGGCCGAGGCCGACCGCGCCGCCGAGCGCGGCCTGGAGATCGACCCGAACCATCAGGGCTGCAAGAATCTGCGCTCGATCGTCAAGGCCAAGCTCGACGCGGCGGCGCGGCTGGGCGTGACGGGGGCGGCCGTTTCGCGGCCGCTCAACCCGCCGCAAATGGTCAGCGGGGGCCTGGAGCTCGTCAACGCGGGGCGCTACGACGAAGCCATGAAGTTCTTTGTGGAGGCGCGGCGGCTCGATCCCCACCTGGAGACGGCGCGGCGCGGGATCGTGGATTGCTTTCGCGGGCACAACGCCCTGTATCGCACCGCGCTCGATTTCGCCGGGGCCGCCAGCCGCGGGCGGGGCGGAATCCAGCTCGCGACGCCGGTCATCGGCCTGATGTTCCTCCTGCTGATCGAGCTGGGCGCGCTCCAATGGCTGATACCGGCCAGCTACAACTGGCTGCTTTTGGCGGGTTACGTCGCGGCGGCGTGGCTGCTGTGGATGGGAGACGCGCTGTTCTGCCTGCTGATGGTGTGCAGCCGGCTGGGGCGCCGCGTCGTGACCCGCGACCAGGCCCTGGCGCTGAAGCTGGTCGTGCCGGGGCTGGTGTTTCCAGCGGCCTCCTTTGCCGCCGGCTGGCTTCTGCCCGATTCCTGGATTTACTTCTGGCTGTCGCTGTCGCTGGGCCTGGTGCTCTTCGAGTTGTGGGCGGCGTTCGAGATTTCGGCGGGGATTCGCCGGGCGTTGATGCTGGCGTTTGCGGCGACGCTGGGCCTCTTGTCGCTGGCGCTCTTTGCGTCGGCGCTGGCCGTCCACCTCGCCTATCCCGCGCACACCGCGGCGCTGGTGTACATCGCCCGCTGGGCGCTGATTGCGTTTATTCCGCTGGGCGTGCTTTCGCCCGTATTGGCGACGATCCTGGCGGCGATGAACCCGCGGCCGCCCCGGTAGCCCTACTCCGCAAAGCGGGTTTGGGAGGCGTGCAGGACTTCGGCCTCGGCCTGCGCCAACTCGGGCCGGTCCGGAAATCGCTGGCGGGCCTCGGCCAGAAGCGCCGCGACCTCGTCCATCCTGCCTTCGCCGGCCAAGTCGGCGGCCCAACGGCGGTAGACCTCGCTGGCGGCGTCGGCGAAGTAGGGATCGCCGGACAACATGGCGGCGCCGTCGTCGAGCGCAGCCAGGGCCTGGCCGTAGCGGCCGTCGCGGAGGAGGGACTCGATCCAGCGCTGGTAGATGGCGACGATGCTGACGGCCAAGTTGCGGTGCTCCGGCGCCAGGCCGCTGCCCGCGCGCAAGACGGACATCGCCTCGGCGAAGCGGCCCTCGGCGGCCAGGTCGAGCGACCAGTTGTTGACGCCGGCCAGCAGGTTTCCGCGGGCAGCGGCGCTTTTGGGGTCAAGACGCCAGGCCTTGAAGTTGGCGGCGATCGACTCCGCATAGCGCTCCTGCTGCAGGGCGTCGACCCCTTCGTTGTAGTAGACGATGGCGACCAGGCCGGCGGCGTCGACGTCGCGCAGCGTCCGCGGCTGGTCCGGCGTCGCGGGCGCGCCAGTCGGCGGCACGAACCGCGCCAGCCGCTGCGGGTCGGCGAGGACGTCGAACCACTCGCGGCAGGTGGTCTCGATCGCCAGCCGCTGACCGTCGACGACGACGACGCTGAGCACGTGGCCGGGGCGCTCCGCCCCTCTCACGGATAGTCCGACGGCGTGGGCCAGGGCGTTGTAGAGCACGGTGGAGCTGATGCAGTTGTAGTCGCCGCGGTCGACGGCGTCGGTGACGCGGCTGCAATCGAAGTCGTACTTGCCGTGCAGGATTTCGTGGTGCAGGAAGAGGAAGACGGCCTGGGCCTTCTGCCGGTCGTCGAGCCGAGCGCACTGGTCGCGAAGCGCGTCGCACCAGGAGCCGAAGCGGCGCAGGTATTTGTCGCGCGCGTCCCGATCGCAGGCGCCGGCGGCGGCCAGGGCGGCCTCGAACAGGTCGTCGTTGTCCAGGACGCCCAGTTCGGCCCGGCGAAACAGGCGGCGCTCGGCCGGGGCGAAGTAGAGGCTCTCGGCCAGCGGGGCGGCCAGCTCGCGCGGCGCGTCGGCGGCTGGCGGCGCGTTGCCCAGCGCCGCCGCCGACGCGGCCAGAACCAGGACGCAGACGGTCCCAAGGAACCACGATCGCACGGCGGCGACTCCCGAGGCGGACGAAAAACGAACGCTCAGCAGCCATCCTGGCGGGCCGATCCGTGCAAAAGCTTACGTTGTGAAACGGCAACACGTGGCAAAATAGCAGCGGCGGGGCGGCCGAGAGCGGCGCATGAGCGCCAAGATTTGCCGCATTTGCCGACTATCCGGTGCCGGCGACGCCTAGGAGCCGCAGAGGCCGTTGTCCGCGAGCATCTTCAAGACCCACTGGTATCTTTCCTCGAAGGACACTCCGTGTTTGCGACGGAGTTCTTCGCGCTCGCGCCGACGCTGCAAGCAGGCGATGACGGCCAGGCAAGCCACCTCGTCCTCGGGATGCGCCGCGCCGGCAACCACGGCCCCCTCTTGAGAAAACCAGAGCCGGTATTGCTCGCGAAGCGCCCTGCGCATCAGGATGCAAAGACGGCGCGCAAGGATGCGAATCGTCAGGGCGACGACGTCATCATCGGTGAGAGTTGCGTTGGTCGAATAAAGATGGACAACGTTTCCCACGACGTCGTAAACGCGACCCGCCTGGGCGGCGTGAAGCTCGATACCGCCCACGAGCCGCTCAAACGCGGTGCGAAACGCTTGATTACGAGCGAGCACTTGGCCGATCCGCATGGCCAATTCGGTGGCCGGCACCGTCGGGCGCGACTCGGCTTTTGCGCCCACGGCAAGGATTTTCACGTTCGCCACCAGCGCAGCGTAGAACTCGGTCAGGACGGCAACACGTTCGGCGCAGGGCGTGGCATGATCGAATCGCTCCCGAAGTGCGCGCCAAAGCGGGTGGGCGTCGGCCGGCTTGGGCACAAACGTGCTTGGTCGAGGTTCGTCCGGCCGTAAGTTCGAACCAGGGGCCAATAGCAGGGCGACGTCGTCGAACTCCTGCAGACGCTCCGCGCCCGTTGTTCCAGAAGGGTCGCTCATTTCAAGCGCTCCTTTCCACGAGCAACAAGCGGTGGGAGGCGACAAGCTGCTCGCTGCAGTACAACTCGATCCAATACAATCCGGGCCTGGGAAACCGACATCCCCGAATTCTGAAGATGGCCTGGAAAAGGTTCAACGGCCCAAAAAACCGAACCTCGTGTCGTGGAGTTGCGAACACTTCGACGTCGGTGAGCGCATCGACGGCTACGACGAACGCCGCCGCGGTGCCTTCATGCCCCGTCAATTCCAAGTATGCACACAATTCCTGGTGCGAGTAAGGAAACGCCGCCGCGACCATCTCGGTCCGCACGCCGTGCAGAGTCACCAGCAGCGAGTCGGGATCCCGCTGCGCGTCGTCGCACAAAACGACGCTCTGGCAGTGGGGTGCGATAATCGCCGCCATTATTAGGCCGATTTTTCCGACAATGTACCGCTAGCAAGAGCGCGGAGCAACGATTCGCTCCAGGCATCCGAATCTGCGTGAGCCGGTTTCCGTCCCTGCAGCGGTCATTGCTAGCGTTCTCAAGCGTGCGACAGCAACCTTGATCGCCCGGCGCGCGCCCCTACGATTCCCACAGACGTTGCCAGCCGCACACGCGACGTGCGGCCCAGCGGCCATGGACGGCGCTGATTCGACCCCGCGTTGAGGAGCACCGGAGCCATGCACCAGGAACGCCATCCTTGCCGCCGGACCGGAGTCGTCATTGCGCTCTTATTCCTGCTCTGGTCGACGGAGGCCCCGGCGCACGAGCCGCTGCGCGTGGAGTTCGACGTGGCCCCCGTCGTCGCCTGCCGCGATGTCACCACGCCAGAGTTCGCCGCCGCCAATCCCGGCGAGAAGCTCGTCGAGGGCGCGATCAACATCTCGTCGCTTTTGCACGAGGGGAGCGAAGACGACCTCGTGCAGTTCCTCTACCGCATTGAGGCATTGCAGGACCCTGCCGACGGCCGCGAGCCGGCGCTGCGCATCGTCGACCATCTCCCGCGCACGGAGCTGGCCACGCCGCTGGCCGGGCCGATCTCCGTCGACCGCCGCGACGAGAGCACGCGTAGCGCCGGGGCGGGCATCGGCCTGGCCGTGCCCTCTGAGACGATCCTCAAGACCGACGCCTCGGTGCACGCCAGCCGCAAGACCGACGTCACGGTCCGCTACGAACTGCTGCCGCCCAAGGAGCTGCTGGCGGCCAGCGGCACGCTGCGGCGCGAGCGGGGGGTGTATTTCAAGCTTCGCCCGTCGCGGCAGACCTCGCTGGAAGGGGCGCGGCAGTTCGTGGTCGTGCTGCGCGTGCCGGCCGGCTGGCGCGGCGACTGCGTCCGCGTTCACTGCGAGGCGGCGGGCGTCAAGCGCGGCGTCGTCCGCTGGGCCGACCGGCAGGCCGTGTGCGGAAGCGCCGACTTCACGGTCGGGCTGCACGCCGAAAGCGACCCCCAGGCGCGCGACGCCGTCGCCCGGGCCGCGCGGGCCGACGAGACGCTGCGCGAGTCGGTCGCCCGGCACCGCGACTGCCTGCGGACGCGGCTCGATCGCCCGTCGATCCCGGTTTACGGCTACGTCCTTGGCTGGCTTTCGCCGCTGACGGACGAGGCGCTCGTGCGGGGCGTGATTCAGCGAAGTGCAGCCGGGCAAGGCGACGAGAAATGGCCGGCCGACGTGCGAGCGGCGGAGGAGGAGTGGGCGGCGTCGCGGGCGGCGATGGAAGCGCTGGGCGACCTTTAGCATCGGTCATGCCGCCGACGTGCGATCGACGCGCACAATCCGCTCCGGCGCCGATTCCATCTTTCCGTGCGGCCCGGCCAGCGCCGCGTGCGCTTCGTCGTGCCGCTGCGCCGACGAGATGCGCGGCTGGCGGCGGACGAAGAACCATCCCAGCGGGCTGGCGAGAATCGACGGCATCATCACCAGGTCCCCCTCCAGCGCGATCATCACGAGCGGCACCATCATCAGGCCGAACTTCATCGTCGGCGTGAACGTGCTGAAGGCGAAAATGCCCATGCCGACTGCCGCGACGACCGTGCTGTGCGTCATGGCCGCAGCGCAGTTCTGATAGGCGAACCAACAGGCCTCGCGCCGCGCCATCCCCGCTTTGATGCCGTGATTGAACCAGGCCAGGAAGTGGATTTCGTCGTCCACGGCGATCCCCAACGCCACGCTGGCCGTCATCACCATCCCCACGTCCACCAGCGTGCCCGTATACGCCAGCGCCCCGAATACGACGAGCGTGGGCATGATGTTGGGCATCATCACCAAAAACCCGGCGACCAGGCCGCGGAAAAAGCCCGCCATCAGGCAGGTGATGACCGCCATCATGGCGCCGATCATGAGGAACGACGAAAAGTAGCTGCTCACGAGGCCGCGCATCAGCTCGTTCTGCGCCTTGTAGACCAGCGGCACGATGCCCGTGTACGTCGTCCGCAGCCCGGAGGCGCCGGAAGCGGCGCGCTGGGCCACGACGGGATCGACGGCGGCCTTGATGTCGGCCACGAACCGGCTGTAATCGACGTCGTCGAAAGCGCCCACCCGCAGGCTGATGCGATACAGGTCCTCGCCGTCGCTGTGGGCCAGGAAGCCCGACGCCAGGTAATCGCCGCGGAACTTCAACAGCTCCTGGTTGAGGATCATCTCGGCCTGCCGCTGGAACCTCCGGCCGTTCGGGTAGAGATCGGGGGCGAACGTGACCGCCGACAGCGTCACGCCGACGCTCGACAGCCCTTCGATCTTTTGGCGCGCCTGATCGACGAGCTTGAGGGCCTGCGCCATCGTCAAGGCGTTGAGGACGCGGACGTTCGGCTCGGCCATGAGGACGCCGTCGCTTGGCGCGGGCGCTTCGGCGCCTTCGCTTTCCGCTAGTGAAATCAGGGGCACGTCGCCCTCGCCCGCCATCGTCACCTTGTGCTGTACGCCGCCGCCGGTCTCGAGCGTGCGGACGATCGCCCCGGACAGTCCGGCGTTACGGAGCGCGGCCTGGACGTCGCGGGCGTGGGCGCCGTTGGGAATCGGCTCGGTGGTGATCAACTCGCCTTCCTGCGTGAACTGCAGCGAGTAGGCGCCGTCCTGTGCGGGGTCGCCGATTTCGATCGTCTCATGCGTCGGCACGTGCACCACGACCTCCATCGGGACGAGGTTGCCGAGGCGCGATTCGAGCCACTGATAATGATGGATGATCTCGGTGTCTTCGTCGAAGAGCTTGATGAGCTTCACGGTGGTCTTCATCTGGCTCAATTGCAGGCCGAAGAAGATCATCACGGCGAGGTTGAAGGCCAGGAGCCACTTGTGGCGACGGAGGACCGCCGCTCCCGCCGGCCTGAACCAGCGGCCGGAGGCTGCGGCGAGCGCCGCCAGGAGCCCCGGCTCGGCGTGGTGCTCGGCCGTTTTGGGCTGCATGGGCCAGAGCGTCAGCACCGCCGGCAGGAAGAAGAAGATCCACACCAGCGCCGCCATGATGGAAATCGCCGAGTAGAGGCCGAAGTTCTGGATCGGCACGAGGTCGCTGGTTTCCAGCGAGATCAGCCCCATGGCGCTGGTCACGTTGCACAGCAGCGAGGCGAGACCGCAGCGTCCTACGGCGCGCGACGCCGCCCCCGCCGCCCCGCCCGTGCGCACGCAGTCGCGGTAGTAGTTCACAAGATGGATCGAACCGGAGATCGTTGTAACGTAGATCAAAGACGGCATGCTCATCATGATGGCGTCCACCTTGGCGCCGCTGTACCAGACGATGGCCAGGCTCGTCCCCTCGGCAAACAGCGCGGTCAGGAAGACCATCAGCGAGTGCTTGACGTCGCGCAGGCAGACCCAGCACATGAAGAGGCCCAGCCCGAACGACAAAAACGCCAATCGCACGAGCGTGCGGCGGCCTTCGACGTTGATGGCCACATTGTCGACCGGCGGCCCGCCCATCCGCACGTCCTCCGGCGGCACGGCGCACCTGGCCGACGCGATCTCGCGGATGCGCTCCATCGTCGTCTCGAGCTGCTTCTCCTGCGAGCCGAACTCCGTGAGCGTCAAGAGCAGGCCGCTCTGCCGCTCCGGCCGCGGCCCTCGCCAGTGCCACGAGACGCCTTGCGGGAAACGCAACGTGGCGACGTGGATCGTCCCCTCCGGGGCCTCTTCGTAGAGCGAAAGGAGCAGATCGCGGGCCTCCAGGAGCGTGGGCACGCGGCTGCCGTTGACCGCCATGACGACGTCGCCGGGCGCTAGGCCCGACGCGGCCGCCGGCGTGCCGTACTCGAGCTTGGCGACTGTCGGCGCGGCCTTTTGCGGGTCGAGCAGGACGCCGTGCAGGTAATCGGGCCCGATGAGGGCGCCTTCCATCCGGGAGAGGGCCTCGTCGCGCGAAAAATTCAGGCCGTCGGGGTCGGACAGTCGGTCGAGGATTTCCGGGCCGCTCTGCACCGTCCTGAATCGCGCCGGCTCGCCGTAGGCGCGCTCGCAGTATTCGTCGTCGGTCGCCTGGCGCAGGGCGAGCGTCATGAGCTTGAGCCGCTCGTCGCCCAGTCGGCAGCCCTCCCAGCTCAAGAGCACGAGCTGGTCGCTGCCGTGGCCGAACTGCCGCTGGTACCACTGGAGCGTCTGCGTTTCGGGGTAATTCGCCGGGAGCCAGCGCTTGACGTCGTTGGTGTTGTTCTGCACGGCGCGGCGCGCGCCTCCGCCGATGAAGCTCAGTGCCGCGACGAACAGCGCCAGCACGAGCAGGCCGTGGCGGTCGATGAGCCGCGCATACGCGTGGAAGAGCAGTCTGAACATGGGGGAGGCCGATGCGGGGGCAGGGACGTGCGCCCGGCGCACCCTCCGTGGGCGCACGCGCGCGTCCTTTGTCATTCATCGGCCGGCACGCAAGCGGCGGGACAGCTATTAGCTGGTAGCTAGCAGTAGCATGGACCTGTTTACGCGCGCGGTATCCGAGCAGTACAATCCGAGAAACCGCTTGCTCTTGCCGGGGAACCGCATGCTGAAGCCATTCGAGCGGCCCATCACGGACCACGAGCTCTATCTGAAGCTCTTTATCACGACCAGCGGCGGCTGGTAGCCCGTTCCCCTCTGCGCGGCCTTGCGCTGCTGTTGCGCTGGGCCTCCTCTCGTCCTGCATTGACAAAGAAGTTCCGCCATTGCGTTGGCGCGTGCGGCGCGAAACTGCGCCGGCTCGCCGATCGAGGCCGCTCGATGACATCTCGCAAGACTTCGCTCAACGCCGAGAAGAACGCGCCGCCGAGCCGGCTGCCGAAGGCGCCGGTTCAGCGCTGGATGCGGCCCTTGCGCCGTTTCCTCGAAATCGAGGCCGCCAGCGGCGTCGTGCTGCTCGTCTGTACGGTGATCGCGCTGGTGCTCGCGAACACGCCCTGGGCCGGCGCCGTGGCCGGCTTTGGGGAGACGCACGTCCGCTTCGGCATCGGCGGGTGGGAGCTGAGCGAGTCGCTGTTGCACGTGGTCAACGACGGACTGATGACGATCTTCTTCTTCCTCGTCGGCCTGGAGATCAAGCGGGAATTCGTGGCCGGCGAGCTGCGCGACCCGAAAAAAGCCGCCCTGCCCGTTGTCGCCGCCCTCGGCGGCATGATTGCGCCGGCCGCCATTTATCTGACCGTCATTCGGGGAGGGCCGGGCCAGGCGGGTTGGGGGATTCCGATGGCCACGGACATCGCCTTCGTCGTGGGCGTGATGGCGCTTCTGGGGCCGCGCGTGCCGCTGGGCCTGAAGATCATGCTCTTGTCGCTGGCCATCGCCGACGACATCGGCGCCGTGCTCGTGATCGCGCTCTTCTACTCGACCAGCATCTCCGGCGTGGCGCTGGGCTTGGCCGCGATCGGGTTCGCGCTCGTGTTCATTCTCAATCGGATCGGCGTGCGGCGCGTGCCGCTGTACGTGATCGTCGGCGCGGGAATCTGGCTGGTGTTTTTCAAGTCCGGCGTTCACCCGACAGTCGCCGGCGTCCTCTTGGGCCTCGTGACCCCGGCCAGCGCGTGGGTCGGCGACCGGGGGCTGCTCGACGTCATCGACGACGTGCGGCACTCGCTCGACGACAACGCCGCCAGGCACGTCGCGCGGGACCGCAACCACTTGCTGGGCGAGCTGCGCGTCGCGACGCGCGAGGCCGATTCCCCCTTGGACCGCTTGCAGTCGGCCCTGCACCCTTGGGTGGCGTTCGTCATTATGCCGCTTTTCGCGCTGGCCAACGCGGGTGTGGCGGTGCGGCCGGCGGCGCTGGGAGACTCCATCGCCGTGGCGGTGGCCGCGGGACTGGTCCTGGGAAAGCCGCTGGGCATCGTGTTCTTCAGTTGGTTGGCCGTGCGCGTCGGGCTGGCGCGGCTGCCGGGCGGCGTGAATTGGAAGGTCATGCTCGGCGCGGGGTGCCTGGCGGGCATTGGCTTCACGATGTCGCTATTCATCGCCGGGCTGGCGCTCAACGACCAGGCGCTCGACGCCGGCAAGGTGGGCACGCTGACCGGATCGACGACGAGCGCGATCCTGGGCTCACTCTTGCTTGTCGTCTTCCTGCCAAAGCGATCGGCGGCCGCCGACGGGCGGGAGGATTCACCTTCGCCGGGCGGCGAAGCGGAAACATCCGGACGGAGACGGTCGCCCACGGAAGGTCGCGAGTAAGGTTTGCCACTTGAACCCGCAACAGAAGGAGTTGCCCATGATCTCCGTCGTGATTCCCGTTGTGGACGAATCGGAAACGATCGGCTCGGTGGTGGAGTTTGCGCGCCGCAACGAGCAGGTCAGCGAGGTGATCGTCGTGGACGACGGCTCGATCGACGGCACGCCCGAGCTGGCCCGCGACGCCGGCGCGACGGTCGTCACCAGCACGTTGTTGGGCAAGGGGGCCTCGATGGAAGACGGCATGCGCGCCGCCCGCAACGACATCCTGCTGTACCTCGACGGCGACTTGCGCGGTCTGCGCGAGGACCTGATCGAAGCCATGACGCGCCCGATCGTGGACGATCAAGCGGATTTCGTGAAGGCGCGTTTCTCGCGGTCGGCGGGGCGCGTGACGACGCTGACGGCGCGCCCGCTCTTGCGGCTCTTCTTTCCGGAGCTGGCCCACTTCGAGCAGCCGCTGGGAGGGATCATCGCCGCGCGGCGGGAACTGCTGGCGCGGCTGCGCTTCGAGAACGACTACGGCGTGGACGTCGGCCTGCTCTTGGACGCGGCAGCGGCCGGCGCGCGCGTGGTCGAGGTCGACATCGGCCACATCGAGCACGACAGCCACTCGCTGGAGGTGCTGGGCGACATGGCGGGGCAGGTCGTCCGCTCGCTGCTTGCGCGCGCGTCGCGGTGCGGAAGGCTCCGCATCGGGCAGATTCGGGAGATGGCCGAGGTCGAGCGGCAGATGCAGGCCGAGCTGTCGGTGGCGCTGCAAAGGGTCGGGCAAGTGCAACGGCTGGCGCTTTTCGACATGGACGGCACGCTGCTGGACGGGCGGTTTGTCGAAAGCCTCGCCGGTCGGACGGACCGGCAGGCCGACCTGGCGCCGCTGCTCGACAACTACGATCTGCCGGCGCCGGAGCGCACGCGACGCATCGCCGGCCTGTTTCGCGGCGTCCCGATCGAGGCCTTCGAGGAGGCGGCCCGCGCCGTGCCGCTCGTGCCGGGGGCGGTTGACGCCGTTGTCGGCTTGCGCAGGGCCGGGTATCGCGTGGGGATCGTGACCGACAGCTTCCACATCGCCGCCGAGATCGTGCGGCGGCGCGTCTTCGCCGACTTCACGGTGGCGCACCTCATGAAGTTCCGCCGCGGCAAGGCGACCGGCAACCTGACCCTCTCGCCTCCCATGGCCAGCCCAAGGACCTGCACGAAACACGATTATTGCAAGCTCAACGTCATGCACCACTTGCTCGAGAAGATGGGCATCGATGCGGGCAGCGTCCTGGCCGTCGGCGACAGCGAAAATGACGTGTGCCTGTTACAGGCCGCCGGCACATCCGTCGCGTTCCAGCCCAAGACGGAAGGCGTGCGGGCGGCCGCGGGACACGTGGTAGACGGGGACCTTTCCGAAATCCTGGACGTCGTGCTCCCGCGGCGGGAAACCGCCGCCGGTTGAGCCAGGCCCGTTTCGTTGCCGGGCCGATCGGGCGGTCATAGACTGAGCAGGCCGATTCAAGCCGATCAACAAGGAGCCGATCATGCCATCCGTCAAAGACCTATGCCCCTGGCTGACGACGTTGCTGCCGGCAGCGATCCTGGCCCTGGCGGCGCTGGCCGCGGACCCGCCGGCGCCGCCGATCGCCGAACACGATCTCGGCCGGCGACGATTTTCGGTCGTTGGTGGTCCTGAGTTTTGGTTACAACTCTCAGACGCCCGAGAACACCGAAGATTTCGAGTTTTTTCGTGAACACTCTCAGCGAGCCGCACGGGGCTCGCTTGGTTAAGGACTAGCCACGAGCCACTGGCCACTATCCACTTCCCCCCTGCCCCTCCTTCGCCGGGGGCTTGCAACGCACGGCCGGACATGTCAAATGGGGCGCGGTGCCTTTTGCTTCTGGGCCCCGGCTGCTTCTACGGAGGGAAAAAATGGCCACCGCCCAGCGCGTCGATAAGCCCCTCAAGGTCAGCCCCGAAATCCTCGACCGCGCATTGCCCCACAGTGCAGACGCGGAAAAGGGCGTCCTGGGCAGCTTGCTTCTCTTGCCCGACGTGGCCGACGAGGTCGCGCTCATCCTGCGGCCCGAGGATTTTTACGACGAGGCCCACCGGCACATTTACCGCGAGGTGCTGGCGATCCACGAGCAGGGGAAGCGCGTCGATCTCACGCTCTTGTGCGACAAGCTGAAAGTCGCCGGAGTCTTCGAGACCGTCGGCGGCTACGGCTACGTCGCCGAGCTGGCCGCCTCCGTCCCCACGGCGGCCAACGCCGAGCACTACGCGCGGATCGTCCAGGAAAAGGCCACCCTCCGCAGCATCATCGTCACCAGCACGGAGGTGCTCCGGGACGCCTACAACGCCAAGCGCCAGGCCCGCGACCTTTTGAACCACGCCGAAGAGCGGATGTTCGCCATTCACGACGAGCGCTGGTCGGGCGAAGTGCGGAGCATGGAGGAGGTGCTGCACGAGACGTTCGCCCAGATCGACGCCCGGGCCAAGGGGGGCATCGCCGGCGTCCCCTCCGGCTTCAAGGGCCTGGACGCCCTCACCGGCGGCCTGCACGCCAGCGAGCTGGTGGTCCTCGCCGGCCGGCCGAGCATGGGAAAGACCGCCCTGGCCACGAACATCGCCGCGCACGTGGCCGTCGAATGGAACACCTGCACGCTGTTCGTGAGCCTGGAGATGTCGCGGCTCGAGCTGGCCCAGCGCATGCTCTGCTCCCGCGCCGAAGTGAGCAGCATGAAATTCCGCAGCAATTTCTTGAACGGCGACGACATGAACCAGCTCATGGCGGCGTCGGGCGAGATGAGCCGCGCGCCTTTGTACATCGACGACACGCCCAGCCGCACGATCACGGAAATCGCCGCCACCGCCCGCCGCCTCAAGCGCAAGCACAACCTGGGCCTCGTCGTCATCGACTACTTGCAGCTCATCGAGCCGGACAACTCCGACGACCCGCGCCAGGAGCAAGTCGCCAAGATGTGCCGCCGGCTCAAGACGCTGGCCCGCGAAACGAAGGTCCCCGTCCTTTGCCTGGCGCAGCTCAACCGCCAGGCGGAATTATCGAAGGACAACCGCCCGCGGCTGGCGCATCTTCGCGAATCCGGGGCCATCGAGCAGGACGCCGACGTGGTGCTCTTGGTCCACCGCGAGGAGTATTACCTCAGCCCGGAGCAGCGCGAGAGCGAGAACTTCAGCCACTTGAAGGGCAAGGCGTTGGCGATCGTCGCCAAGCAGCGGAACGGGGCCGTCGGCGACGTGCCGATGCTCTGGTTCCAGGAATTCACGCGCTTCAAGGACGCCGCCGACCAGCCCGCCTTCAACGACTTCCAGGAGTTCAGCTAGCAACCTCCCGTCCCTCCCATTGCACCTTTCTTCGCCCGTGGCGTTCTCGGCGGCGGATCGGTTGTGCCGCCCGTCTCCTTTGCGCAACCGACACTTTTTGACGCGCGGCCGCGACGCGTCCCCTGTCAAGCTGGCGTTTCCACGCCTGGGTGTGAACCCGCGCAAACCCCCTTGCCGATGCTGGCAATAGCGCATCGCCTGAGCCGGCGAGTGCTGCGCGCACGCCCATCGCATTGATTGACGCTACGAACCAACGATTTTTCGAAAGAGCGGGAGTTTGCCATGAAGGTTGCCAGGTTTACGTGTGCGCTCTGCGTTGCGCTGTGCACGGCGGTGGCGTTGGGACAGAACCCGCCACAGCCACCGATGCCCCCGATGTCCCCCAATGGCCAGGAATCGCCCAGCGATAGGCCCGCGGCCGGCGGGCCGGGTTGCGCCTGTCAGCACGAGGCCGACGGCTGCCCGCAGGACGGCTGCTGTGAAGACGCCTGCTGCGGCGGCTGCGACGATTGCTGCGGCGGCTGGCTGAGCGACTTTTTCCCCTGCTGCCGCTGCCCCGACGAAGAGCCTTGGAAGCTCTTCGACTGCTGCGAGCTTGAGTGCCGCGACATCACCGTCGCCGGCTGGGTCGACATGGGCTATTCCTACAACAGCCGCAAGCCGGTCAATCCCGCCGCCGGCCTCGGCAACCTGCCGACCAACTTCAATTACCGGCACGACGAGTTCATGTTCAACCAGGTTTACCTCTACGCCGAAAAGACGACCGAGACCGACTGCTGCAACGAGTGGGACATCGGCGGGCGCGTCGATTTGTTGTACGGCGAAGACTGGTTCTGGATCTCCGTCCCCGGCAAGGAGCGCGAGCCGGACGGCACGGAGCGCTGGAACGCCGACACCGGCCACAACGGGATCGGCGGCCGCAGCCGCAACGGCATCGCCATGCCCCAGATCTACGCCCAGGTGGCCTACGGCGACTGGAAGGTGAAGCTCGGGCACTTCTACACGTTTGTCGCGTATGAAACGTTCACGCCAAACACGAACTTCTTCTATTCGCACGCCTTCACGCACCAGTACAGCGAGCCCTTCTCGCACGGCGGCATCCACATTGAGCGTGTCTTCAGCGAACAGCTTTCGGCCCACCTCTGCTTCATTAACGGCTGGGACAAGCTCGACGCCCTCAGCGACCGGGTGACCATCATGCCCGGCTTCAACTGGAAGAGCGAGGACGGAAACATCAATTACTTCTTCTCGCTGACGACCGGCGACGAAGACGGCAGCCTGGGTTTCTTCTTTGGGAACCGCACGTACTTCACCAACGTGCTAATCCTGAAGCTGACCGAAGAGGTCGAGTACGTCTTCCACAATGACTACGGAATCTGGGACAACGCCGGTCCCGCCGGCACCGACGCCGAGTGGTACGCCTTCACGAACTACCTCTACTACACGATCAACGACTGCTGGAGGGCCGGCATCCGCTACGAGTGGATGAACGACCAGACGGGGACGCGTATCGAGCAGCTCTACCGCGGCGTGCCTCGTGGCGCGGAGTTCCAGGAGATCACCATCGGGTTGAACTGGACGCCCAACGCGAACCTCCGCGTCCGGCCCGAGGTCCGTTGGGACTGGGTCGATTACCACGCCGGCGCGCCGGCCGGTACGCCAATCTTCGACAACGGCACGGTCGCCAGCCAGACGATCTTCGGCATCGACGCGATCTACTCGTTCTAACGGCGCACCCCCCGAACCGCTGCAACACCCAGTTACAGAGCGACCCGCCGGGCCACATGGCCCGGCGGGTCGTTTGCTTTCGTAGGGTAGGCGGCCCGCCTGCCGTCTTTCGTGGGGTAGGCGTCCCGCCTGCCGTCGGGGTGGCCATCGCCCACCATCGCGGCTAGCGCACGATCTTTCCGCCATACCCTGCGTCTTGCAGCGCCTTCAGCAGCGCCTTTTCGTTCCACTTGTCCTACTGAACGGTGACGTAGGCCCGCTTCGCGGAAAAATCGACGCGCACCTGGCTTACCCCCGGTAAGGACGCGAGCGCCTTGCGCACCCGCGGTGGGCAGCCGACCGGTCACGACATGCCCGACACGGCGACCGTGACCAGGTACGTCTTGGCCGGCTCGTTCACCTTGGGTTCGCCGGCCCGCGCGATTCCGCCGGGGTGCGCTACTGGCGATGTGGCGAGCATCGTGACTGCCAGGAAAGTGCTGGCAACGACAAAGAGTCTCATGCTGTCGGTTCTCCCTTGCCCTTTTGCGTTGCCGGCAACTTTAGTCTGCGCTCGCGCCTTGGGCAAGCATGTCAGCAACTGGCCCCTGTCGGCTGGCGCTGGATGCACCAGCGCCAGCTCAAACAGAGTTTGTGTCCGCCCATCCGCCTATTCGCCCTTGTTCAGCGGGCAGCACTTGGGACAGGGCAACTCTTCGCCCGTCAGCGGGCAAATGTAGCCTTCCGGCCCGGCCTTTGTCCGTTCCGGTCCCGCCACGGCCGCGTAGATCAGGCTGCCCAGGCCAGCCAACGGCACAACCAAGAGCGCCGTCCAAATCCACTTGCGCATAGGTCACCTCTTGAAAAAAGGGGTTGCGATCTGGGCCGGCGCCGAGCCGGCCAGGGTCAATTTTTCCTCGAATTTCGTTACTGCGTCAGTCCGTTCATCT
>JACOUI010000353.1 GCA_016177915.1 Planctomycetia bacterium | reverse complement strand
GCTCGAAGCCGACGGCTGGCACATCGACTACGAACTGAAAGATCCTCGACGGGTAGGCGGCGGGCCGCACTACGTCATCGACGCGACGACGGGGGCGATCGTCTCGAAGCGGTACGAGCAATAGGTCGCCGGGGCGAATCGCGGTGACGGGCGGCGCGCGTCGTGTCACACCTTCGCGCGGCCGGAGAGTTGCTTACCGACGCCGGCGATCCACTCCCGTCCCGGCGCCTGATAAGGACGGAACTTTTCGAGGATTCCCGTCTCGTCGCTGTGCAAGAGCGCGCGGTAGGGTCCCAGGCGGCCGGCGGCGGGCGAGTCGATGAGGTTGCTGGAGTCGTCCGGGCCCATTTGGAACAAGACGCGCTGCTCGAACTCGCGCATCGCCTGGCGATCGAAGACGCGCGACAAGGCCGCTGGCGTGTCGCACCAGACGAGCACGTGAATGCCCACTGCCGCCCCCTCGCGGACGATCTGCGCGAACTGACGCGCGGGATTGGGCTTTTCCTCCTGGCCGTAGCCGCCGTAGGACAGGTCGTTCTCATCGCGCCTGAGGTCGCGGAAGCGGGCGAGGTGATGGACGAAGAGGTAAATCGCCGGCTCTTCGGCCAGGTTCTCCTGGATGCGGCGGTTCAACTCGTCGGCGATTTCGCCAATGATCCGCGGCGCATCGCGCCAGGAACCCACGTCGGATGGATGTGGAAGCGCCTCGGCCACGGTCTTGAAGAGTCCCGCATGCTCGAAGTCGGCCGAGCAGCCGTCGAGGACGAAAAACTTCGCTGGGAAGCCGGCGGACGACGGCGCGAGCTGGCCGGCAGCCGCGCCCTGCGGCGGGTGCTGGGCCGCCAGGCCGATTTGCGCCATGGCGAGCATGGCCAGGGCCGCGTCCTCGCGCTGGCCGACGATGAGCAAATTGCTGCCCCCCTGCCGGCGGAACGTCGCCGCCGTCGGCTCCTTGATCGCCACCGGTTCGCCGAGCCAGGCCGAGACGCGACCCGCCGCGCACCAGGCGGGGGCGTTGATGGCATCTTGCAGAAGATGGTTCGCCAGCGGGTCGGCCGGGGCGTTTCCTTCAAAGACGATCTGCGGCTCGGCGGGCATCATTTCGCGCGATTGGGCCAGCTCGACGATCTGCCGCAGGTAGACCTCGCGCTCCTCGTCGGGCAGCCAGGCGACCTGGAAGGGCTTGTTGCCCTCGACGCGGCCGTTGGCGTCGTTGTAAATGGCCTCGCCGGGGCGCGAGAGAAGCCGGGCGGCCGTGTTGCCGTCGCTTAAAATCAGGCTGGCGTCGGTCTCGCTGCACTCCAGGGCGATGCGAACCGCCATTTGTCCGAGCGTGCTGCGGGCCAGCGAATAGGCCCCGCCGAGCGTCTGCGAACCCAACAGCACGTGGATGCCGAAGGCCCGGCCCTGCCTGACGAGCCGATCGAGCAACAGGCCCGCCTCCTGGGCCATCTTGTCGTCTTCGACAAACAACTCCTGGAACTCGTCGACGACGAGCAGCACTCGCGGCAGGGGCCCGCCGACGGCCTCGCGGTAGGCGGCCAATTCCTGCACACCGGCCTTGCGAAAGGCCTCGCCGCGAAGCTTCAGCTCCAAATCCAATCGCTGCAAGACGGACAGGCCGAACTCCCGCTCGCTTTCCACGGCCACAACGCGGGCGTGCGGCAGGGTGTGCGCCGCATAGGTTTTGAACTCCACGCCCTTCTTGAAGTCCACGAGGTAGAACTGCAGCTCCTGCGGGCTGTATTTCGCGGCCAGGCTGGTGATGAGAACGTGCAGCAGCGTGGATTTGCCGGAGCCGGTCTTGCCGGCGATGAGGACGTGCTGCGAGGTGCCGCGGCCGAGGCGCAGGTGTTGGAGCTTTGTGGCGCCGACCTTGCCCAGCGCGGCGTCGAGCTCTGTCGACGAGTCACCCTTCCACCAGTCTTCCGCCGGCGGGAGGATGTGGCGGAAGGGAACCTGCACGCGGTTGGCGTCCTTGGCCGAGCGGCCGGCGGCGTGCACGATGTTGGAAAATACGTCCGCGGGCGGCGGGGCGTCGAGCAACAACGGGAACTTGCCCAGGTCCGGGTGCTGCCAGAGAAACTTGTCGCCGTCCCAGTGGAGCACGTTGCAATGCCGCTCCAGGTCGCGGAGGCTGCAATTGGGGGGCAGCTTCTGGCGCGTGTCGTGGATGAGCAGCACGTACACGCCGCAGCGCGGGCCGCTGGCGGCGATGCTGATCAGCCGCTTGACGGCCGGCTCGGAGAAGCCGGCGGGAAAATTCGCCACGACCAGAAAGCGGAACGGCTCAGCCACTTCGCCGGCGTCGCGGTTGTATTCCTCGATCGTCTCGAACTGGTTCCGCAGGTAGGTTTGGATGACGTTTTCCAAGTGCTCGGTCAGGTCGGCTAGCCGCCGCTCGATGTGCTCCGGCTCGGTCCAAATGCGGCTGCCCACGAGCGACTCGTCGTAGTCGGCCAGGTGCATGAAGCCCGCGAAATTCTCGCCCAGGCCCATCGGGTCGATGATCGTGAAGCGGCACTTGCCGGCGGGCAGCGACGTGACCAGGCGCAGCATGACGGCCTGCAGCGAAGCCACGGCGGCGGTGCGGCCCTCGCCGGCGGCCTTGTACATCAGCGACGGGCAGCTTGGGAACGGCACGAGGGCCGGCAGGGGGAAGCTCGCCAGCGCCGATCGCCTGACGCGGTCGTCGTGCGCCAGTGCGCCGGGAATTTGCTTGAGGTCGACCTCGAACTGACCGAAGCGGATTCCGCCCGGTACGTCCGCTGGCGGCGACCAGCTTTGCCAGGCGGGGCTGCGCCAGCCGGGGAAGCGGGCCGTCGACGCCTGCGAGATCTCCACCACGCAAGTGCGGACGAGTTCGTCGAATTGCCGGCGGCAGTCGTCGCGCTCGGCGGCCAGGCGAACCTGCTCGGCGCCAGCGGCCTTGGCGTCTTGCTGCTGGCGGCCGGCGATTTCGGCCCGCCGGGCGGCGGCGGTTTCGTCGAGCTGTCGCCGGCGGGCGGCGCTTTCCGACTCCAGTTCGGCCAGCGAGCGGTCGCGCTCGGCCCGCGCCTGGGCGATGCGCTCCGCGTAGCGGCGGTCGATCTCCTTGAGCGAAAGGTCGCGCTTCCGCTCGGCCTGCTCGAGACGAACCTGCGTGGCGTTTTCCTGCCGCGCAATCTCCGTGCCGTAGCGCTGCTGGGCGTCGGCCATCTGCCGCTGCCGCGCTGCGTCGATGAACTCCAGGCAGCGCTGCTTCCAGGCTTCGGCCTGCGCCAAGAGGCCCCCCAACTGCCGCAGCACCTCGGTCATCTGCCGCTTTCGCAGCGCGACGACGGCCACCGCCGCGAACACCGCCACAACGATCGCGGCCGCGGCCGCGCCGGCGGTCCAAGGCAATCCCTCGACGGCGAGGATTGGGACCGCCAGCGCCATCCGAGCGAAGAGAACGCCCACGACCCACAGCGCCGCGGCGAGCGGGACGGCCCACAGGGCTTCCAGCGCAGGATGCCGGTCGGTCGCCTTCAGGTCTTCGCAGAGGCGCTGCGCGGCGGCGACGGATTGATCGAATCGGGGCAGCGGGGCGTCGTCCGCGGGAAGGGAGACGGCCGGGAGAGGCGGAAGCCCCCGCTCCCGTCGCAGCCGCTCGGCAAGCTGCGTCACCTCCCCCAGCCGGTCGGCCAGAGCCGTGACGGCCGTGAACTGCGGGCTGCTCTGTCCCTCCGTGGCGTTGCGGGCGGCGTCGAGCATGGCCGAGGTTTCCCAGCGGCCCTCTTCGAGCCTTCGGCGCGTGCCGGTTTCCTCGCGGGAGAATTCTTCGGCCGTTTCCTGCGATGCGCGGCGGTAGTCCTGCTCGGCGGCGACGATCGCCGCTTCGCAGCGTGACGTGAGTTCCTCGATGGTCCGGTCGCGCTGCGCCGCGAGTTTCTCCAGTTCCAAGGCGCGCTCCTCGTCGGCCTGGCGCACGGCTTCCCGGTAGGGGGCCGCGACATCGCCGGCGAGACTGACGGCGAGCGCGGCCTCCAGCGCGGCGCGGCGCGCGGCGGTCTTGGCCAGCTCGTCGAGCAGCTTCACCTGCCGGACGGGCGAGAGCAGGTCGCGGCCGTCGTCGACGGACCAGCCGGGAGGCAGCGTCGGCGGCGAGAGCGCCGGCTCCGTGACGGGCGAAGGCTCGGAGATGTCGAAGGATGTTTCCATGGGGCCCCGGTTGCCTTTTCTCGATCAGATGGTCTGCCGCTCCGGGCTGCAGTCGGCGCAGATCTTTCCGAGCACGTGGGCGATCTGCTCGATCTGCTCGGCGGCGGCCTGGCAGTGTTTTTCCAGCTCCGCCAGATGCTCCTCCTGGAAGTTCTGGCTGGCGGTGTCGTGCCAGTGCGTTTTCGTCTCGTCCCAGCGCTGCCGCAGCGCGACCAGCGCCTTGCGAAGCGCGGCGGAATTGGCGATCAGGTTGCCCTGGCCCATGCGCATAAAACGCCCGCGAAATCCAAAGGCCCGATCCAAGGGCTCTGGGCGGCGGTCGATCGGCCGCGCGCCGTCAAATGAAAGGAGCCTCTGTTCCCGGTGACGGGCCGGTGCCGATGGCCGTCCGGACCGCTACGTTCCAGGATAACACAAAATGGCCGGAAAAGGGGCGGGGGGGGAGAAAGTTCGGCTGGCGAAACCGGCTCTCTCCGGCATCAAAGGGCGATTTCTTCCCAGGCTTCGTACTCGTAATCGTACTCGTACTCGATCTGATTGCCGACAACGACGACGAGGACGACGAAGGGACAAAATTCGAGTACGAGTACGATGACGAGACATCTGAGTAGGAAAGTCAAGTGGCGGCGGCGACGGTTGTCGGCGCCGGCAGGTGGTTGAGGATGGGGGAGTTCTTCCTGCGAAGTCGCTCGAGGTAGTGCGATTCGCTGTACGGGACCCGGTCCTTCCAACAG
>JACOUI010000352.1 GCA_016177915.1 Planctomycetia bacterium | reverse complement strand
GGGCGATGGAGGCGGGCAAGCTCGCGGCGCTGGAAGACGATCGCCTGTACGTCCACTTGCTGCCGAGCCTGATCGACGCCTACCGCCACTGGTCGCCCTTGCGACCGGAGCCGATCGTCGAGCCGGAAACGCGTTATTTTCCCCAAGCGAGGCTCCTTTCGCACAGGACGGGGACGACTCACACGGTCGTCTCCGCGGCGCGAGGCGGCGTGTTCAAGCACTTCGGCCGCGACGAGCTTCCCGTAACGGACGCAGGGCTGATCGTCGAGCTGGCAAACGGCCATGTCGCCGTCTCGCAGCGGCACGACCCGGCGCGCGACGTGACGTGGCCGCCGGCCGACGAAGGCGCGACGCTGAAAGTCGCCGGTCCGCTCCACTTCGTCCGCTTCGAGCGGGCCACGCCGCTCAAGCAGGCGGTTTTCCACACGGGCATGTGCCTCGTGGGGCAGTTCTGCCGATCGCTCGTGCGGCGAGCGCTCCAGGGCCGGCTCATTACCGCCCGCCGGCGCACGCCCGTATATCTCACGCGCGAGTTTCGCCTGCCGACAACGAACGAGGAGAAGCTTGTCGTTATCGACACCATCCTCCTGACGGACCCCCACGCCCAGGTCGCGCGCATGATGTATGGCACCGATCACCAAACCGCATACGTCGCAGCCAGCGGCGCGTATCAGGAATCCGTGCTGCGGCCTTGGACCGACCTAAGCGAGCACGTCGACTCGCTGAACCAACGGCGATTCGTGGTCATCCAGCGCGCTTTCTGAATAGCTGCCACCCCGGTACCGGCGAAACAACGAATTCGACTCCCAGGACGAAAACATGGCCATCTTGGATGTTCACGGCCTCGTCAAGACCTACGGCCGCCGGCGCGTCGTCGACAACGTCAGCTTCGACGTCAAGGAAGGCGAGATCGTCGGCCTCCTCGGACCCAACGGCGCAGGCAAGACCACCAGCTTCCGCATGACCTGCGGCATGATTAAGCCCGAGGCGGGCAAGGTCGTTCTCGGCGGGCAGGACGTGACCGGCTGGCCGATGTACCGCCGCGCGCGCGACGGCGGCATGGGCTACCTGGCGCAGGAGTCGAGCGTCTTTCGCAAGCTCACCGTCGAGCAAAACCTGCTGGGGGTGATGGAGCTTTTGAAGATCGAGCGCGCGGCGCGGGAGCGGCGCTGCGACGAGCTGCTGGAAGAGTTCAAGATCGCCAACCTGCGCAAGTCGCTGGCGTCGTCGCTCTCGGGCGGTGAACGGCGGCGGCTGGAGATCGCGCGGTCGCTCGTCTCCGATCCGAAGATCATTCTGCTGGATGAGCCGTTTGCGGGCATCGACCCCGTGACCGTCAGCAGCATCCAGGGGATGATCCGCCGGCTGAAGCAGCGCGGGATCGCGATCCTGATCACCGATCACAACGTGGACGAGACGCTGCAAATCACCGATCGCAGCTATGTGATCAAGAATGGGAAAGTGCTCTGCCACGGCCCGCCGGACGAAGTGATCCGGCATCCCGAGGCCCGCGAGTCGTATTTCGGCGACATCGAGCTGCGGATTCGCCCGCCGCATGCCCTGCCCAGGGACAAGGCGAAGCCGATCGACCAGGGGACGGTGCGGCGCGACAATCAGGTCGATCGGCGGAAAACGGGATAGCGGGTCGATTCTGTCCAGAACCCCCATTCTTTCTATTTTGACCTTCGCGGGACCGCTCGCGCCGCCCCGGATCCACCGCTCCTGCCAATCTGGCCAGCGGATTGCGCCTTTCTCCGCGTTTTCAGGCTCGAAATGCAAGCTTTTCGCGTCCGGCGGCTTGCGGAGCCGGGTGAGCGCGCTTACGCTAGCACAATTCCGGCGGGAACCTGGGAATAAAACCAGCCGGCGACGGGTCATACGTGGTGATAGCGTCGGGTGATTCCCTACACACACTGATTGAGGTTTGCCATGAAGAAGTTGGCTGCGCTTTTGGTTCTGCTGTCCGTGGGCCTGTTTACGGTCGGGTGCTCCAGCGAGCCGACCACTCCGTCGACGACGACCCCGAGCACGACGACGCCCACGACTCCGACGACGCCCACGACTCCGACGACGCCCTCGACCCCGTAACGTCGGTCGTCGCTGGTCTTTTCGTTCGACGTTTTGGCACTGAAACCAGGGACTTGAAAAAGTCCCTGGTTTCTGCGTCCAAGGACCGCCGCCGGGCGGCGGAGGTCTCGGTACGCGCCTTTCACGGAGATTTGCAATGAGCAAGTGGTTTGTCTTTGCGGCGATTTTGTCCCTGGCGATCGTCGCCGGCTGTTACGACTCGTCCTTGACGCCGGCGCCCAGCGCCGGCGGCGGCTCGGGCACGACGACTCCGAGCGGCACCTCCACTCCTGAGGGGACGACGGAGCCTGGCGCCGGCACGTCGACGCCAGAGGGGACGACGGAGCCTGGCGCCGGCCAGCCCTCCGGCGAGGCCGGCAAGGCCCCGGAAAAGGCCCCGGAAAAGGCCCCGGAAAAGGCCCCCGAGAAAGCGCCCGAGAAGGCGCCTGGTGCCGAGTGATCGACCGCCGGTCGGGCGCCACGCACCTGATGCTCGAGTAAGTTCCCGACGCAAGAAGCGCACGCACCAGCGCGTGCGCTTCTTTTTTTTGTTCGCGCGGGAGGCGACAATGGGCGTTCGTTCACGCGATCCGCCGCGCCCGGGCTTGCACTTCGGGTTGCGATGGCGCCCTCGCTTGCGCCTCGGGTTGGTGTAAATGCCCTTGGACCTTCCGCAGCCGACGCAGCACGACGGCAGGCTCGTCCTGACCGTGCCGCTGGCCGAGCGCGCCTACGACATCCAGATCGGCACCGGCAATCTCGACCACATTGCCGAATTCCTGCAAGCGCGGCTAGCCATCTCGCACGCCGTCGTCGTTACCGATCACAACGTCGAAGGCACGCACGGGCGGCGCGCGGCCGAGGCGCTGGGCCGGGCTTGCCGGGCGGACCTGGTGGCGGTCGAGGCGGGCGAGGCGTCAAAGTCCGTGGCCACGGCGAATTGGCTGTGGCAGCGGCTCCTGGCGTTGGGGGCGGACCGCAAGACGGTCGTCGTGGCCGTCGGCGGCGGCGTCGTCGGCGACCTGGCGGGGTTTGTGGCGGCGACGTTCGCCCGCGGCCTGGCCTATGTGCAAGTGCCCACGACGCTCCTGGCCCAGGTCGATAGCTCCGTCGGGGGCAAGGTGGCCGTCAATCTGCCCGCCGCCAAGAACATGGTCGGCTGCTTCTGGCAGCCGCGCGGCGTCGTCATCGACACGGCCGTGCTCTTGACCTTGAGCGATCGGGAATACCGCGCCGGGCTGGCCGAGGTCGTCAAATACGGCGTGATCCTCGACGCGGAGTTTTTCGCCTGGCTCGAAGGGCACGTCGACGACCTCCGCCAGCGCCGCGACGACGCCCTGCGGCATGTCGTGCTGCGCTGCTGCCAGCTCAAGGCCCACGTCGTCGCCCGCGACGAGCGCGAAGAAACGGGCCTGCGCTCTGTGCTGAACTACGGCCACACCTACTGCCATGCGCTGGAGGCCGTCACGGGATACCGGCAGCTTTTGCACGGCGAGGGTGTGGCGATCGGAATGCTCTGTGCGTCGCGCCTGGCCGAGCGGCTGGGACGGGTCGATGCGGCCTTCACGCGGCGGCAGCGCGATTTGCTGGCGGCGCTAGGGCTGCCGGTGGACGTGCCGCAAGTCGATCGGCGGCAGGTCGCCCTGGCGACGGCCCACGACAAGAAGGTCGAGCACGGCAAGCTGCGTTTCGTGCTCCCGGCACGGATGGGCGAGGTGGAGTTGGTCGGGGATGTGCGCGAGGAGGATGCGCTGGCGGCGCTGGGCGAGGTGTGAGGCTTGAGCCGTGAGGGATGAGGGGGAAAATCAATGAACCGTTCGTGCTGGCGAGCCGTGAATTGTGCCGTGGCGTTCGCCATGTTCGCGATCGTCGGCCTGGGAGGTCTAAAGCACGCCTTGGCGGATGATCTCGATGTCTTAACCGACGTGCCCAAGGAGCAGCTCCGCGGCATGCTTCGGTCCGACGTCCGCGTGCGCTTGCGCGAAGCCAATCGGCGCGACCTGGAAGCCTGGCGGAAAGTCACGCTGCGCGACGAGTGGGAGCGGCTGCGGGCGAAGGGCATTTCCTCGCTCCGCGTATCGCTGGGAGGGTTTCCGCAGCCGCCCAAGGAATTGAACGTCGTCGTGACCGGCACGCTCGAAGGCAAGGGCCACTTTTTGCAAAAGCTCGTCTTCGAGAGCCGGCCGGGCCTTTTCGTCACGGCGCATCTCTACGTTCCCCAGCCGCCGCCCGCCGGCACAAAACCGCCCGGCATCCTACTCTGCCACAGCCACCACAACCCCAAGGAGCAGTCGGAATTGCAGGACATGGGCGTGATGTGGGCCCGCGCCGGCTGCGTCGTCCTCGTCATGGACCAGCTTGGCCACGGCGAACGGCGGCAGCACCCCTTCCAGACCGCGGCCGATTATCCACAGGAATTCCGCCCCCGCCGCCAGGATTATTACTTCCGCTACGACGAAGCGATCCAGTTGCAGCTCGTCGGCGACAGCCTCATCGGCTGGATGGCCTGGGATCTCCAACGCGGCGTGGACCTGCTGCTGAAGCACGCCGAAGCGGACCCCAAGAAAATCATTTTGATGGGCAGCGTGGCCGGCGGCGGCGACCCGGCGGCCGTGACGGCGGCGCTCGACGACCGCATCGCCTGCGCCGTGCCGTTCAACTTCGGCGGGCCGCAGCCCGAGACGACCTTCCCGCTGCCGGAAGACGCCGAGACCGCCTTCAGCTATTCCGGGAGCGGGAGTTGGGAATCGACGCGAAACCTGCGGCTTTCGGCCCAGAGCGGCTTTATGCCGTGGCTGATCGTCGGCTCCGTCGCCCCGCGGAAGCTGATCTACGCCCACGAGTTCAGTTGGGACCGCGAGAACGACCCGGTCTGGAAACGCTTCGAGACGATCTACGGTTTTTACAACGCCCGCGACAACCTGGCCTTCACGCACGGCTACGGTTTGTTGCGGCAGAATTCATCCGAGGCGTCGCACTGCAACAACATCGGCGAGGCGCATCGGGAGCTGATTCACAAGGCGCTGGCGCAGTGGTTTGGAATTCCAATGCCGGACGAGTCGTTCCGCCAAAGGCGCGACGCGGCAGAGTTGCTTTGCCTGGCCGGCCCGAAGGCGGCGGAATTGAAGCTGAAGCCGCTGCGCGAGCTGGCGGCCGAAGTCGGCGCGGTTCGGGCCGCGGAGTTCGCAAAGATCGCCGCCGGGGCGCAGGTCGGGACCGCAGCTTATGTCCGCAGCGCCTGGCGCACGGCGCTGGGCGACGTTGAGCCTTACGAGGGCAAGCTCCAAAGCGCCGGGCAAACAACCTGGGAGGGATACCCGCTCGAAAAACTCGTCCTGCGCGGCGAGCGGGATGTGCTCGTGCCGGCGATTTTGCTGCGGCCGAAGGACGGCGTCGCTGCACCGCCCGGCGGGCGAAAGCTCGTGTTGGCCGTTGCGCGGCAGGGGAAGGCTGAGTTGCTCAAGGCCCGCTCGGCCGCCGTGAAGAAGCTGCTCGACGGCGGCGCGGCCGTGTGCCTCGTCGATGTTCGCGGCACGGGCGAAACGTCGCCCGGCGACGACCGCGGCCGCACCGGCGAAGCCACTGGCATTTCTTTAACGGAACTGATGCTCGGGCAGACGCTCCTGGGCCTGCAGC
>JACOUI010000351.1 GCA_016177915.1 Planctomycetia bacterium | reverse complement strand
GGCCTGGAGTCGTATGGCTTTCATGCCCTGGAGTCGCTGCAGTGCCAGCTCGAACGGCGCGGCGAGAAGGGAGCGAAAAAGGCCCGCGAGACGGGCGTCGCCGCTGTCGAGGCCGTCTCCGGCGACGACATCCTCAAGGCCGAAACCGACAAGCGCTGGTCGCGCGAGCTGCTCGAAGCGGCCCTGGAAACCGGACCCCGCGCCCGCACTCGCCGGCCGGATTTCGCCAAGGACGCCACCTTCATGCTCATCGACTACGTCGACGGCCTGCGGGCGGCCGTGGCCATGAACACCGGCCACCAGAACGAAATGACCTTCGCCGCCCGGATCGCAGGCCAGAAAGAGCCGCACGCCACCTGGTTCCGGCTGCAAGACGAGGCGCCCTTCGGGCACTTCGGGTTTTTGGTGAAGGCGATCGAGGAGATGATCCACACGGGCAAGCCGTCGTATCCGGTCGAGCGGACGCTCTTGACGACGGGCATCCTCGACGCGGTGATGCACAGCGCGGCCGACGGCGGGAAGCGGATCGAGACGCCGCACCTGGCGATTTCTTACGAGCCCGCCGACTGGCCCTTCGCCCCCGGCGAGCCGGGCAAAACGCAGCCGCAGTAATCGCGTCGGGCGGGCGTCTCGCTCTGCTGCAGGCGGCTCCCTCGTGGGACGGGGACGACGTGCCGATCGAGCGGCGATCGCATTCCGGCTTTTTCACGCGGGAGCGAGAGGGCTACGAGAGGGTCAAGCCGGTCCGCTTATTCCGCCCGGCGAAGGGCCGCCGCGCGCTCCGCCGCTTTCGCGCCGGGCGCGCATGACGCCCGTGCCGCCAAGGGCCGGCCCGTCGCAGATGGGTGGAGCGGTTATGCGTCCCCGCGCTTCCGCCTCTGCCGCCGGCAGCGGACGGGCCGCGGCCGGTGACGCGCCGGGTTTTTCCGGATCGCCGCCCCGGCCGGCGGTTATTGCACTTTTCCCGGCCGGCGTCCGATCGAAACCTTGTTGGATTGTTTTGGCTTGAACCAGCCCGGAGGCGATGGCCATGGACATCCTGCTCGTTGTTAGCAACTCTCTATTGCAACAGAAACTGGCCGCGAACCTGCCGCCGGACTTTGCGGTCCGCCGCGTGGCGTCGCCGGCCGCGGCCGCTGCGCACCTGCGGACCACGCGGGCCGAGGCGGTCGTGCTGGGCTGGTCGGGCGATGAGTCCGACGGACTGGCGGCGGCTCGCGCGCTGCGCGAGGCCGCGCCCGGCGTGCCGATCGTGCTGGTCGGCCCGCCCGGCTCGCCGGAGTCGGCGGCGCGCTACGTCGCCGCCGGCGCCGACGATTACCTGGCCGAGCCGGAGCTGACTTCCGCGACGCTCAAGCGGGCCTTGCTCGTCGCGGCGGCGCGGCGCAAGAACTCCGTTCCTTCGTGCGACGACGGCGACGGCGCCGCCGCCCCGCGCTGCGCCCAGCGCGCCTTGGCCCTGGCCGCCCGCGACCTCTATGACCCGATCTCGCGGATCGGTCACCTGGCGGGCGTGCTTTCCGACGGCCTGGTCGGCAACCTCAACGCCGGGCAGGGCAAGCACGCCGAGCGGATCGCCCGCCTGGCCGAAGACTGCCAGTGGCTCATCGAGGACCTGATCGATTACTGCCGCCTGGACCAGTCGCGGCCCGACCGCCGGCGCGAAGTCTCCCCGGACGAACTTTTGGGACACGTCGCCGAGCGACTCCAGCCGCGGGCGAACCTGTCGCACGTCGACCTGAGCGTCTTCGCACCGGAGAACCTCCCCGGCGTCCGCTGCAACGTGCAGCAGGTCGCCCGCACCCTGTCGCGGCTGGCGGCGCACGCGATTCACTCGGCCGGGCACGGCGGGCACGTGGCCCTGCGGGCCCGCGCCGACTGGCTCGACGGCTGCGTGGCCATCGACCTATCGGACGACGGGCCGGGAATCAGCCCGGAGCACCTCGAGGCGATCCTCGGCCGGGCGGCCCAGTCACAGCAAGGCCCGTCGTGGGACAGCCGGCTGGCGATGTCGCTGGCGATCGCGGAGCGGATCATCGCGGCCAACGGCGGGATGATGAACGTCGAATCGCGGCCGGGCCTGGGGACGACGATCCACGTGCTCCTGCCCGCGGCGGCCAAAGTGGCGCTGGCGGAAGAAACCCGCACGCCGGAAACCGTTTCTGCGCCGGCGCTGGCGACGCAGAGCGCCGGCGGCGTGCCGCGTCCCAAGCTGCTGAAGCACCCAGCCGCGGCGCGAAGCTTGGCCAGTGCGTAGGGTGGGCACTGCCCACCATTCTCGTGGGCGAGCGTCTCGCCTGCCATTTTTTCGTAGGGCAGGCGGCCCGCCTGCCGTCTTCCGTAGTTCCGGACCGCCTAAAGGCGGTACTCCAGCAGCCGGTCACTGCGGCATGAAATTCTTCAAGTATCGCGCGCTCTGCTTTAGCGCCGCTTTCCGCGAGTCGAGCGTCGCCTCGTAGGCCCGGTCTTCCACCTCGACGCACACCGGCCCGCGGTAGCCCACGTCCGAAAGCACCGAAAAGAACCGGCCCCAATCGACCTCGCCCAGGCCCGGCAGCTTGGGCACGTGATACTCCAGCGGCGCAGCCAGGATGCCCACGTCGTCGAGCCGCTCGCGGTCGATCCGCGCGTCCTTGGCGTGGACGTGAACGAGCCGGTCCCTGAACTCTCGCAATGGTTTGAGATAGTCCATCTGCTGCCAGACCATGTGCGACGGGTCGAAATTGAGGCCCCAGGCCAGGCTGGGAATCTCCGCGAACATCCGCCGCCAGACGGCCGGCGTCGTGGCCAGGTTCTTGCCGCCGGGCCATTCGTCGCGCGAAAAGAGCATCGGGCAGTTCTCGATGCCGATCCGCACGCCCTCTTTTTCGGCCAGCTCGACGAGCGGCGGCCAGACTTCGCGGAACCGTCCCCAATTCTCGTCGACGCTCTTGGTCCAGTCGCGTCCGACGAACGTGTTCATCCGCCTCACGTCCAAGCGCGCCGCCGCCTCGATCACCTTGCGGACGTGGGCGATCGAGCGCTGCGACTCCTCGCGGTCCGGCGAAAGAGGATTGGGGTAGTATCCCAGCCCGCTGATGGCGACCCCGGCATTGGCCATCGTGCGTTTCACTTCGGCCGCTTTGGCCGCGGAGAAATCGGCCACGTCGACGTGCGTCACGCCCGCGTACCGCCGCTCGGCCTTGCTGACGGGCCAGCACATCAGCTCGACGCAGGCGTAGCCCGCCTCGGCCGCAAACTTCGCCACCTCGGCCAGCGAGAGATCGCCCAGGATGGCGCTGACGAATCCAAGCTGCATGAGTCACCGTTTGGGGTCGCCGATCGGTTGCGGCCGCGGCAGTCGCGTCGACCGCCCTTCGATTTCCGCCAGGGGCTCCATCATTGCAGCGCAGCGAGCTCCAACGCAATGGCCTTGACGGCGGCCGCGCCGTCAGGCCAGCCGCGCCAGCAGCGGCCCCGCGTCCGAGAAGTCGGCCAAGAGCAGGTCCGGGGACGCGGCCTCAAGCTGCGCAAGCGTGTGGACGCCCGTCGCCACCGCCACGGCCCGCGCGCCGATCGCCCGAGCGCACATGACGTCGAGCGGCGTGTCGCCGATGACCCAGATTCGCGCGGCGTCGAAGTCCGGCCCGAAGCGCTCGCGGGTCTGCCGCAGGGCGTCGTGGGCCACTTCGTCGCGCGAGATGAATTGGTCGCCGAAGGCGCCGTAGCGGAAATGCCCGGCGATGCCGAAGTGCGAAAGCTTGACCTGCGCCCCTTGTGCGACGTTCCCCGTCAAGAGTCCGACGACCGACTCGGCCTGCGACAGCGAGTCGAGCAACCCGGCGATCCCCGGCAGCACGCGCCCCCGCCGGCTGGCCAACATTCCCGGCAGGTGCGACAGGTAGGCGCGGATGAAGCGGGCGAAGTTCTCCGCCGTGTCGGCGACGCCGTGGAGCAGGAACTCATCGCGGGCGATGGCGCGGTCGGTGCGGCCGGACATCTGCACCTGGTCGATCGGCCGCTGGACGCCGAACTCGGTCGCCAGGGCGGCCTCCATGGCCGCCTTTCCCGCTCCGCCGCTGGAAAGCAAGGTGCCGTCGATGTCAAACAGGCAGACGTTCATCCGATGCGGACATGCTCCTGGATCGCAACGGCAGCCGCTCGGCTAATCCGGCCGCACGATGACCTTGCGGATTTCGGCCTCGCCCTGCTTGATGAAGCTGCCCACGGTGCCCGCCGGCGGCGGCCGGTTGCGCCAGGCCTGGTTCCACGGGATGCCGTAGGCCACCAGCTTGCCTGTCTCCTGTTCGGCGACGTAGAGCACGCAGTTGGCGTACGGGACGCCGCCGACCCGGGCGCGATTCTGTTGCAGGCCCGTGACCATGGCGAACTTCCCCTTCCCGGCTTGCACGCCGAAGTCGCCGAGGACCTCGTGCTGGTAATACGTGAATCCGGCGCCCGGCGAAAACACCCAGGCCCGCAGCGAACCGGTCAGCGAATCCAGGGTGAAGACGGCCTCGCCGTCGCTGTCGACCATGCCGGTGCAGATGACGAACGTCTCGCGCTCGGAAGACGCGGTGGCGTGGATCGGGGAATGCGGCAAGGCCGCCCCGAGCACGACGCCGACGGCCACGCCGACGGCGACCCACACGCCGCGCTGCCGGGAGATTTGCCGGACCATGAGTGCCTCCTGGTTCCTGATGGATCTGAGACGCTGGGGACGTGGCTTTGACCAGTCGCCGCCGCTGCCGACCGCCTTGGGCGGAAAGCCGCCGAAAGCCCCCGTCGCGGCGCGCACCCCAAGCGTCGTAGTCCTGCCTGCCGGCAGGCAGAGCAGCAGCACTTGTATCGTATCGAATAAGCCGCCGCAACAGCAGGGCCGGCAGGTCAGGAAACTTACTCCTGGCCGATCGGCCGGTCGACGCCAAAGCCGGTTGCTAGCGCGGCCTCTGTCGCCGCCTTGCCCGCCATGCGGTCCGCATGCAAGCTGCCGTCGATGCCAAACAGGCGGATGTTCAGCCCGCGTCGCGACACGCTCCGAAGCTTGGAAACGCCAGCGGCTTGCGTTAATCGGGCCGCACGATCACTTTGCGGAACTCGGCCTCGCCCTGCTTGATGAATGTTCCGATCGCGCTGGGCGGGCGATTGCGCCACTGCGGGCTCCAGGGAATGCCGTAGGCGACCAACTTGCCGCTGTCCTGCTCGGCCACGTACAGCAGGCAACTGGCGAACTGGGCCGCGCCGGGGCCAGGACGAATCTTCTGCACGCCCGTGACCATGGCGAACTTTCCCTTCCCTGCTTGCACGCCGAAGTCGCCCAAGACGTTGTGCTCGTAGTAGGTGACGCCGACGCCCGGCGAGAACACCCAGCCCCGCAACGAACCCGTGACGGAGTCCAGTGTGAAGAGGGCCTCGCCGTCGCCGTCGACCATGCCGGTGCAGATGACGAACGTCTCGCGCTCGGAAGACGCGGTGGCGTGGATCGGGGAATGCGGCAGGGCCGCCCCGAGCACGACGCCGACCGCCACGCCGACGGCCACCCACACGCCGCGCTGCTTGAAGACTTGCCGGACCATAGGTGCCTCCTTTAGTTCCTAAAGTGGCGTCCAGCAGACGCCGGGAGAAGATGCTGACTGGGCGCGCCGCCGAGGACCGCAACAGCGGCAGCGGCCGGCGCGACAGCACTTGTATCGTATCGCTTTGGCCGCCATGACGCCAGCGAATCGCCGTTGGCGCGGCCTCTTGTAGCAGACCGACTACATGTTCGTCAGGGCATCTTCCTGCCTGGGTCCGACCAGACCATCGAGCGCCGCGGCCAACAGCGCGTCGTGCCGATGGTCCCGCGCGTAGACCCGGCAGATGCGGTAGCTGGCCGGCACCTGCCGCACCAGGTCGCTGTCGGAAAGCTCGCGGATTTCGCCGCGCGAGGGGTCGTAGAGGAAGTTCTGACCGGAAGTGGGGCCGCGCGTGCCCGGGCGGTGAACGTGCCGCGCCAGATCGACCCGCAATTCAATGTTCTTGATCGCCGCCGGCAACTGTTCGCGGAGCGCCGCCTCGACGAAATCGCCGCGGCTGAAGATGCTGGCCTGCTCGGCGTCGGCCAGGTCGAAAAAGAGCGTCCGCTCGCAGGCCATTTTCCAATTCACGCGCCGCTCCAAAAACGCCTTCCACTGCGCCCCGACCTCCCGCCGCCGCTTGTCGCCGCTTTCCGCCCACCGCCGCACGTCCACCAACAGCGACATCTCCGTGAACTCGCGATACTTGTCGCGATGCTGAAGCGGGTTGCCGGGAAAGAGCAGGTCTCCGCTGGCGGCGAAAAGCTCCTCCAGCGTCAGGTCGATCGCCCGCACCGTGCGGTGAAAATAAATGCTGCGGAACAACTCCGCGCGGACGGTCATAAACTTGACCAGGGCCGACAGCCCGCGAGCGTGGATCGTCAGCCCCCGCTCGCTGAAGAAGCTGTAGTGCAACAGGCGGTCGACGTCGAAGGCGTCGCGGCTGTAGCCGGACATGTAGGCGTCGCGGAGCACGAAGTCCATGTTGTCGACGGTGTAGATGCCGCAGAACAGCGCGCGCAGAAAGCAGAGCCACTTGGGCTGCCCCGTCGCCGGCCCGCGCGGCCGCGTGATGAGAAACGCGATCTGTTCCGGGTCGATCTGCTCGCTCGCGGCGAGGGCGCCTTGCGGGCAGCGGCGCACCTTTCGCAGAAGCTCGCCCAGCTCCTCGCGGATGATGACGCTGCCCAGCGTCTCGTGCGTGAGTCCGAAGCCTTGCAGGAAGTGATCGTCCAGGAAATGCCCGAACGGCCCGTGGCCCACGTCGTGCAAGAGCGCGGCGAGGCGCATGAGCGTTTCGACGCACGCCCGGCTGGGAACGTCCGGACATTGCTGCCGCAAGCTGTCGTAGAGCCGCGCCACGGCCCGGCTCGCCAGGTGCATCGCCCCCAGCACGTGCTGAAACCGCGTGTGCTCCGCCGAAGGAAATACCCACCACGCCGTCTGAAGCTGATGGATGAACCGCAGCCGCTGCACCCAGGGGTGGTCGATGATCTCCTGCTCGGCGACTTCGTCGGGACCCGACCGCCGCGCCACGAACGGGATGTAGCCGTGGATGGGGTCGTGGCTCAGGCTTTCGGAGTCGAAGTCGTACATGGGTCGTGCTGTCGTGCGGCGGCGCGGCGCTGGCAAAAGGCGACGCTGCCACGCTACAATGGCGTCGCAAAGCGTGCCCGCTCCCATCGTTATACCAAAACCCGCCCTGAAAGCCGAAACCGCGTGCAGGGCGTGCGGTTAGATCGGATAGCAGCGTGAAGTTCGCAGGCCCAAGCCACTCCAGGAGTGCTGATCCATGACAAGGTTTTTTGTGTTGCTGACGGCGCTGGCGGCATTGTTGTTGCCGCAGTCGCTTTTCGGTCAGGACCGTCCGCGGCAGAATCCCGGCGAGCTGTTCGATCGCCTGGATGCCAACAAGGACGGCGTCGTGACGAAGGATGAAGTGGGCGAGGAGCGCGCGGCGCTCTTTGACCGCGTGCTGCGAGGCGGCGACAAGGACAAGGATGGCAAGCTGACGAAGGAAGAGTTCACGGCCGGCCTGGCGCCCGCCCGCCCCAACCGGCCGGAAGGCGACCGTCCCGGCGCGCGGCCCGGCGATGCGCCGCAGCGCCCCGAGTTCAATCCGGAGCAGCTCTTCGGCCGGCTCGACGCCAACGGCGACGGCAAGGTCACCAAGGAGGAGGCGGAAAGGCAGCCGTTCGCCGCCCGGCTGTTTGAACGGGCCGACGCCGACAAGGACGGCGTGGTGACGAAGGAGGAATTCCAGAAGGCGGCGCCGCCGGCCGTGATCGCCCCGCCCGGCGGGCCGGCTCCCGAAGGGGCGCTGTTCCGCGCGCTGGATGCCAACGGCGACGGCAAGATCGGCGCCGACGAGTTGGAAGCCGCCGCGGCCAACCTCAAGAAGCTCGACCGCAACGGCGACGGCACGATCACCCGCGAGGAGGTCGCGCCGCGCGGCCGGCCGGGCGCGCCGCTCGACCCCGCGGCCCTTCGCGCTCAGGCCGAGCGCCGCTTGAAGGAAGCCGACAAGAACGGGGACGGCAAGATCAGCAAGGAGGAAGCGCCCGAGCAGCTTCAGGGCATTTTCGATCGGATTGACGGCAACAAGGACGGCTTCATCGACCTCGAGGAAATGCGCGCGATGGCGGAGCGGTTCCCCGGCCGCCGCCCCGACGGCGCCCGCCCCGACGCGCCGCGCGATAGCAACCGCCGACCGGAAGGCCGCCCCGGGGCAGACAAGCCCGGCGAGAAGAAGGCGGCGGAGGGAGAGAAGAAGGCCGCGGAAGGCGACAAGAAGTAAGCGCGCGATCGTCAAACCGTCAACTTGTGAAAGCCCACGGGCGGCGTCCCGTGGGTTTTCCTTTGTGCGCTACAACAAACGGCGCGTGATGAACCATCACCCGTGCGGGTCCGACCAGCGAGCATGAACGAGGCAGGCCTGGATGTCCTCCCGCTGGAGCCAGGGATAGCCCTCGAGCACCGTCTCGGGTGAATCGCCGGCCGCCAGCATCCCAAGCACGTGCTCGACCGCGAGCCGCCGGCCGCGAATGATCGGTTTGCCGCCAAAGATGGCCGGGTTGACCGTGATCCGTTCCAGGAGTTTTTGCTCGTCCATCGTCCCGCTCCAGAATCGACGACTGCTCCCCGCTCGTGACACTCTCTTGCTCCATTGTAGCTTGCCGACCTTCGGCGTTGGAGTGCGCTCCGAACACTGTCTGCCATCCCGTGCGAATCATGGCTCGTCTCCGTCTTACGTGTCGGAAACCGTGTCTGCTGGCACATGATTTATACCCTGGCGAAATCGGAATTCTGTGAAGGCCGATCCCATTGCCCTTTGGGGTCGGGACTTACGGACAGGATTTTTTCCGCGCGCGGGTAATCAACCGTGCCCCTTGCGATCCCGCCCTCGTCCCCTCGATAATCCATCGCCGTCCGCGATGACATCCGTCCTCGCGCAAATCCTCGTGCAAAAGGGAGACGGCCTGGAAAGGCCGTCCTACGCATGCTCGCCGCCTACATCAACCAGACCGGACCGCCCGACGTGATCCAGTTCGGCCAGCTTCCCGATCCCCAGCCGCAAGGCTCGCAAGTGCTGGTGCGCGTCAAGGCCGTCGCCGTCAACCCGATCGACACGTACATTCGATCCGGCGCGGTTAAGGCGGAACTGCCAAAGCCGTTCATCATCGGCTGCGACTTGGCGGGTGTCGTTGAGGCCGTCACTCCGCAAGTGAAGCGATTCAAGAAGGGCGACCGCGTTTGGTGCAGCAATCAGGGACTGATGGGCCGCCAAGGGACTTTCGCCGAACTGGCTGCCGTCGATGAAGAGTGGCTCCATCCTTCGCCGCCCGGAGTCAGCGACGATGCCTGCGCCGCCGGGGCTCTCGTGGGCATCACGGCCCATCTGGGGCTTTTTCAACGTGCGAGGCTGCAGAAGGGCGAAATCCTGTTTGTCAACGGCGGCACCGGCGGCGTCGGCTCGGCCGTCGTGCAAATGGCCAAGGCCGTCGGCGCACGGGTCATCACGACCGCCGGCAGCGATGAAAAGGTCAAGGCTTGCCGGGAACTCGGCGCTGACCTGGCGCTCAACTACCGCTCGGCCGACCTCGACGACCGCATCCGCCAGTTCGCTCCGCAGGGCATCGACGTGTGGTGGGAAACCACCCGCGAGCCGAACTTCGAGCGCACCGTGTCGCTGCTGGCCAAGCGCGGGCGGATGATCCTGATGGCCGGCCGCGAGGCGAAGCCCGTGTTTCCCGTCGGCCCATTTTACGTGAAGGACTGTTCCCTCCACGGATTTGCGATGTTCAACGCCAGCGCCGACGAACAGCGCGCCTGCGCCGACGACATCAACCGCTGGCTCGGCGAGAAAAAATACCGCCCGCGCATCGACCGCGTCCTCCCCCTGGCGAAGGCCGCCGAGGCCCATCGACTCCAGGAAGAAAACACGTTGCACAAAAAGGGCACGCTGGCGGGCAAAATCGTCCTCGTGCCGTGATGCACAGACAGGTTTCGGCGAATTCCGCGCCAACCTGCAAACCGTGGTTCCATTGCGGTATAATTCAAACATGACCCTCGATACCTTGCGCGAGGCTTTGGCCCGGCGGCCCTTCGAGCCGTTCCGGGTCGTTCTCTCCAGCGGCACTTCGTACGAAGTGCGGCATCCCGAATTCGGATGGCTCGTCAAGAACGGCCTCTACGTGGGCATCCCGTCTGGTAACGGCGACCTGCCCGAGCGTGCCGTCTATTGCGCCCTCTTGCACATTGCGGCCGTCGAAACCCTGGCCCCGGCATAGGCTCGCTTAGTTTTGCTGGAGCCGGCGGTCATGGGGCGAACGTCAAGACGCGGCGTACTTGACTTGCCGCGGGCAGCGCCGATACTCACTCCACGCCTCTTTGCATTCTCAAAGCGAGCAGCCGAAATGAAACGCGCAAAGATCTCCATCATCGGCGCCGGCAACGTCGGCGCCACCACCGCTCATTGGTGCGCCGCCGCCGAGCTGGGCGACATCGTGCTCCTCGATATCCCCGCCGTCGGCGACATGCCCAAGGGCAAGGCCCTCGACCTCATGCAGTCGTCGCCGATCATGGGCTTCGACTGCCAGATTACCGGCACGAGCGACTACGCCGACACGGCGAATAGCGACGTGGTCGTCGTCACGGCCGGCATCGCCCGCAAACCGGGCATGAGCCGCGACGATCTCCTTTCGACGAACGCCAAGATCGTCGGCGCCGTGGCGGCGGAGATCAAAGGCGCCAGCCCCGGCGCGGTCGTGATCGTCGTCAGCAATCCGCTGGATGCGATGGTGCAGCGCACCTGGCAGGTGACGGGCTTTCCCACGCAGCGCATCGTGGGTCAGGCCGGCGTGCTCGACACCGCCCGCTATCGCACGTTCCTGGCCATGGAGCTGGGCGTGAGCGTGGAGGACATTTCGGCGCTGCTCATGGGCGGGCACGGCGACACGATGGTCCCGCTGCCAAGCTGCACCTCGGTCGGGGGCATTCCCGTCACGCAGCTCCTTTCCACAGAGCGGCTGGCGCAGATCGTCGACCGGGCGCGAAACGGCGGGGCCGAGATCGTCGGGCTCTTGAAGACGGGCAGCGCCTACTACGCCCCGGCCGCGGCGGTCACGCAGATGGTCGAGGCGATCGTCCGCGACAAGAAGCGCCTGCTCCCCTGCGCCGCGTATTGCGACAAGGAGTACGGCGTGGGGGGCTATTTCGTGGGCGTGCCCGTCGTGCTGGGAAGCGGCGGCGTCGAGCGCGTGATTGAACTCAAGCTCACGGCGCAGGAAACCGCCAATTTCCAGAAGAGCGTGGCGGCCGTCAAGGAGCTGGTGGCGGCGATGGCGAAGCTTGTTTGACAACGATGGCTCGCAAAGCTGGTGGGCCTTCGCTCGCTCGGTTTTCTGCCGTTCATCGGCCGACGGTGATTGGTGCCATCGCGCATTGAAACAATCGCCATGACACATGCGCGAGCTTGGCCCACCCTACGCTTCACCAGAACCAACCCTTGACGAAGCCATACGCCAGCGCGCAGAGGACCGGGAACCCTACCAGGATCAAGAGGTAGGTGAGGATCGTGGTCCAGGTCTGCCGCGGCCAGCGGGCCATTGACGTCATTCGACGATGCCGCCGTGCCAACGTCAATCCACGACAATGAACTTGTTCGACGTCCCAACCCGCACCAAAAGCAGCACGCCCCGGTCGGCGTCGGCCCTTTCCACGCGCTCCTTGAACTCCGCGACGGTAGCCACCGGCTGCCGCTCGACGGAGAGGATCGTCATCCCCTCGCGCAGGCCTTTGCGGTAGGCGTGGCTGTTGACGTCGACCTTCATCACCAGCACGCCCTTGACGCCCTCGTAACCCAGCCGCCTGGCCAGGTCGGCCGGCATGTCGGTCACCTCGATCCCCAAGCGCTCGTTCTTGTAGTCGTCCGTGCCCGCCGGAAGCGACTCGTCCTCCTGCGGAGTTTCGCGGACGGCTACGATGCGATCGGGGAAGGCCTCGACCGAAAGTTGCAGCGCGACCGGCTTGCCGTCGCGCAGCACGACCACCGGCTGCTTGCTCCCCACCGGCAGCCGCTCGACGATCCCCTGCATCTGCGGGCGGGACGTGATTTTCTGCCCGGCGACCTCGGCGATAATGTCGCCCTCGCGGATGCCCGCCTTCGCGGCCGGCGTGTTCGGATGAACTTGCTCGACGATCACGCCTTGGTTTCGCCGCACGCCGAACTTGGCGGCGATCTCCGGCGCGAGGTCGTTGATGCTCACGCCCAGGTAGGCGCGCTTCACGGCGCCGTGCTCGATGAGCTGCCCGGCCACCCAGCGGACGGTGCTGGCGGGAATGGCAAACCCCACGCCCTGGTATCCGCCGTTGAGCGTGGCGATGGCCGTGCTGATGCCGATCACTTCGCCGTCCAGATTGAGGAGCGGCCCGCCGGAGTTGCCGGGATTGATGGCCGCGTCCGTCTGCAACAGCGCCGTGCGCCCGACGGCCTCGAGCGAGCGCCCTTTGGCGCTGATGATCCCCGCGCTGACCGTGGCCTCCAACTCGAAGGGGTTCCCGACCGCGATCACCCAGTCGCCGATCTCCAGTTCGTCGGAGTTGCCGAACCGGGCGGCGGGGAGCTTGAGGTCCGCGGCGTCGAGGCGCAGCACAGCCACGTCCACCCCCTTGTCGGCTTTCACATCTTTCACCTTGTACTCCCGGCCGTCGGACAACTGCACCGTGATCTCGTCGGCCCCGTCCACGACGTGCGCGTTCGTGAGGATGATCCCGGCCGGGTCGATGATCACGCCCGAACCCAGGCCCTCGCGGGGCGTCGGGCGCAGCCCAAACGGAAGCTCGTCCTTGAACAGGTCCTCAAACGGCGTGCCGCGGAACGGGTTTTCGCCGGGAAGGCGCGGACCGACCCGGGCCTTGGTGTGCGTCGAGATCTTGACAACCGTGGGGATCGCCTTTTCCGCGGCCTTGCGGAAGGCGCGCGAAAGCGCCTTGGCATGCTCCACGTCGCGGTCCGCCTGCTGAGCGGCGGCCGATCCGGCCAGCCCGAGGCACAGGACAAGGGCCACGAGCGCGCGAGAGACGCGCACGTGCCGGGCAAAACCGGAAGTCGTGCGATTCATGTTGGTAACTCCGTTTCCCTTGAGGAGGTTGTCTATGGGAGTGTTGCCCCGCCGGGAGGCGTCTTGCTGGCAGTTCTATCGGCTTGATCGGGCCCCAGCGGCTGGTGGCGCTGGGGTTCATTAACACACGCGGCAATGGGTGTTAAGGCGGGTTTGGTGATAGCACGCCCCGCGCCCCCGCCGGGGGTTGACGGCCCTGCCCGCCGCGCTATTCATTCTACGTTGTGCCGTCAAGCTGCCCCCTTTCCGGTAGTCCCCCGTTGCGAGCGGGCGAGCCGCAAGGAGATGCGCGTGCCCGTGGAATTGATTTTGCCCTCCGGCTCGGGCGAAGCCGACACGCGCCGGATCGTCAAGGACACGGTCCCGCGGCTTATTTCGTATCTGGAAAGCCAGTGGGACGTGGACGGCCAGATGGAGCTGGAGTTCAAGTTCGTCCGCTCCCATTTGGCTTGGCGCCTCAAGCAGCTTACCCTCGGCGGCTGCCTGACGAGCCTGTTCCTTTGGCCCGTGCTGCTGTTGGCCAAGACCTGGAAATCGCGCTCGATCGTGAAGGTCTGGGACACGCGAGAGGGGGCCTGCATCTGGCTGCGGCCGGTGTCGGCCTACGTCGCCGAACCTTCGGCCCCGGCACCGCGCTGGCGGACTAGCTCGGCCGCTCCGGCCGATCCGGCCGTCGCCTGGCGCGACGACCTTTGCGCCGGGCTGGTGGGCCTGTTTCTGGGGCCGGGCGTGCCGGCCTGGTTTTGCCTGGGCGTGGAAACCTGCTTTGCCGAGGACAAGCTGGGCGTGCCGGCGATCGACGCCGCCCACGCGGCCGACGTGCTGCGGTTCGCGGGCTGGCAATCGCGCCCCGCGGCGGCGCGGGTTGCCGTCGGCGGGCAAGACGCCGCCGACCTCTGGCACGCGACGGGCGCCTGGCCGGGACTCGTCGTTCGCTACCTGCAAGAGTCCCGCCGGGGTGCCGTCGCCCAAACCCTGCATCAAGTCCAAATGGACGACGCCGTGGAAGAACTCGGCGTAAAAAAGGCGATAGACGACTCGTTCGACTTCCCAGAAGACGATCCTCGGCACAAAGACGCGGCCGGCGACGAAGACCGGCCCTCCGCCGAGGAAACCGACGAAACGGACAATGATCCGAGTCGGTCGTCCGACGCAAATTCCGACCAGCACTTGCTCGACCTGCACGAATTCGACGAAGTGCTGGCGGACACGCTCGGCATCGACGAAGCGGACTATTGGCCCGCGCTGGCCCGCCGTTCTGTCGCCCACTTTCAGAAGCGCAACCCGAAGAGGGTCGATCTCAAGGCCCCGTCGCCCGACGAGCTTCTGCCGGCAGCAAACAAGGGTTCCTTTCGGCTTGTGCGGCACGCCACGCGGCTCTGGATCGGCGCCATGCTGCTGGCGATCGTCGTGAGCTGCCTCCTGACCTGGGAGGCGCCGCTGCATTGGATCTGGAAGGCGGCGATCGTCCTGGGATCGTTCGTCGGGGCCGCTCTCGTTGGGTTCTGGATCGTGCAGTTCGCGATTTTCGTTGCGCGGCGATCGAGCAACCGCGCGCGCCCCGACACTTGATTCTACCCTGGCGGGCCCCGAAAGCTCGAAACTGGCTTTACGTTTGCTTCCCGCAGCGGTACTTCCATGCCTACCGCGGCCCTCGCAGCG
>JACOUI010000042.1 GCA_016177915.1 Planctomycetia bacterium | reverse complement strand
GTCAGTCGCGCGCTCCACCGACGCAAGGTCGGCGGAGGCGAGTTCTTTGGGTAGTCGGCCCCTAGCTGCCAGTCATTCACCCACCGGCACAAAGCCGGCACAAAGCCGGTGGTGAAGTCGGTCTCTGCGAACTCCTTGGTTTAGTGGTTGTTCACGTCGTTGATGTCTTCCGATTTCAAATGCGACAGCCGCGGCAGACGAAGGTTCCTGGCGTCCGCGTGCGGCGCATCCGGCCGGGTGCTCAGGATCTCGCCCAAATGACCGGCCCGCGCAGGCACAAGTTGGACCGTCCAGTTCTGGTTCAGGGCGTTCCACCCCATCGGGCGGTTCTGCCGGTAGATCAGCTCGATTTGCGGCTGCTCGCCCGGCTGCGGCGCGGGCTGCTGCGTGCCGTCCAGGTTGAAATCAATCGTGTCCATCGGCACGCCGCCGATCGAACCCCCTCCTTGCGTCTCGACTTGCACGCCCTTGACCAGCCGCGCCTGCGGGACAAACAGCAGAATCTGCGCGTGCGTCTGCGTGTGGTGCTGCATCGGGTCGCGGAACAGGCCGGGGAGCATCTCGGGAACGTCGTCGGAATAGACGACGCCCACGAACATGAAATCCATCTCCAGGTGCTCGTTCACGTCGCCGATCTCTTCCACCTCCGTGCGGATGACGAAGGGCAGGTTGCGGTCCGGGTATTCGTCGTTGAGCAGCTTGTGGAGCTGGCCGCACGTGAACCCCTCCCAGATCCAGCGGAACTGGGACATCTTGGCCTCCAGCTCGAAGAGGTTCAGCGTTTCGCTGTTCCAGTCGGTCAGATACTGGCGGGCCAGAACATAGCGCTGCTGCCTGGCGCGGTCCACATAGTCCTGTTGATTCGGCTCGCTGTCCATCACCGGATCGACGACCGGCAGCGTCCGCCGCTGGCCTTCCGCCCGGCCGCCCACGGGGTCGGCGATCGTCCGCCACAGCACCGCCCGGAACGACCGCTTGGACGTGGGCAGCATATTGCGAACCGGAACGGGGCTGGCCGAGCGCGATCCCGACGGCGCTGGCGGCAGGGGGTTGACGGGCAGGGCCATGCCGCCCCGTGCCATTCCGCCCAGCGCCATTCCACCCTGGGCGTTGATCCCCTGGCGGCCCAGGCCGTGCTGCCTGGCGATCTCGTCGGCGGCAAGCTGGGCCAACTCCGGCGTCGTGACCACCAGGGCCCGTTGGAATTCCGAAATGAGTTCCTCCGCCAGGATCTTCTCCAACGCAGGGAGGATCAGCTCCGACGACGACGACGCCCAGGCGCTGAACGTGTCGACCAGCGCTTGCTCGAGGGGAACCTTTTGCTTGACGGCGCTGGACAGCGCCTTGAGCTTAGGGAATTGCGAGCTGGAGAAGCCCCCCGCCGCCTTGTTCCAGGCGGCCAGCACCTCGGGCACCATCCGCTGGGAGTTGCGGTCGCGGGCCTCGCGCATGTAGGCGGTGAGGGCGAAGACGTCCGAAAGCAGGTGGTTCGTAAAGGCCAGCGTGTTCATGCCGCGCGCCAGCACCAGGCCGCCCGAATAGGCGCTGGCGTCGGCGGCGTTCTGCATTTTCACCTTGTGGTCGGCCTGACGGCTGACGTTGATCACCATCGCCAGGACCATGGCCAGGATCATCAGGCCGAAAACGGAGAGGATGCTGATGGTCCCGTCCTGGTTGCGGTGCAGCCGCTCAAACCAGGGCTGGGCGCGCGCGGCGCAGGGTCGCCGGGCGCTGGGCCGCTGCGGCGATCGAACGGCGGATTGGGATCGCGCGCTCATTTCAGTTCCTCGTCCTCCCACGTGCCCTCTTCGCCGCCGACGACGGCCGGGCCGGAATCGGGGGCGGCCCGCGAACCCAGCACGTGCCGGTAGCGCAGCACGGGCTTCTCGCCCTCGTTGCCCATCGTGACCGAGGCCGTCAACTCGCGGACGTAGGTCCGGCCGCTCTTATCAATCTTGGCCGAGACGTTGTCCTGGCCGCCAGCCACCGTGCTGCGGGCGAGCAGCCGGCCGGGGCCGGGCAAAAGGGCCAGCTTGTGCGTCACCGTCACCTTGATCGGGTCCTGCCAGCCGACCTCGTTGTAGTAGAATTCGTCGCGGTTGTGCGGGATGTCGTAGCGCCGGATCGGCGGCTCGCTTTCCTTGTGCAGGAACGTGATTTCGACCTGCGTGTTTTCCAGGCTGTAGGCCAGCTTGTTGTGCAGGCGGACGGGGAGCATGGGGTTCGTGCCCCATTCCGGGTCCAAGGCGCCGTAGACGTTCATCAGCGACTGCAGCTCTTCGGCGCTCGTGCGAAAGCCCACGCTCCGCGACGGCGAAATCGGCACGCAGGCCATGACGGCCGCGAAACGGATTTTCTCGAACTTCTCGCTGCCCGGGGCGATGCGGTAGCCCTGGCCCGGCCCGGGGATGCCGGCATCGGCCGGCGCGAAGACGCTGATGCGGTTCTCCTCTTCGTCGCCGCCGATATTGGCGGGAATCCAGACGATGGCGCTGCGGGCGGCGGCGTAGGCCGCGTAGTGCACGACCACCGTGCCGATCATGAGCTGGCTGACCTGCACGATCAGCATCAGGACCATGATGAATGCCGGGACCGTGAGGACGAAGCTCAGGCTCTGCACGGCGCCGTTTTCGTCGTGATGGAGCAAGGCCAGACGCCGCCAGCGGAGGCCGCCGCCCCCCACGCGCACGATCAACCTCAGGCAGGCCAGCGCCGCCAGGAGCACGGCGAGCCAGGGGAGGCAGGCGATGAGGATTTCGCGTTGCATGGCGTAGTGGCTGGTGGTCGGTGGCTAGTGGCTGGTGGTTAGTAGCCGTCTCGCTCCGCGAGACGAAGCCCGTAGCCGTCTCGCCCCGCGAGACGAAGCCCGTAGCCGTCTCGCCCCGCGAGACGAAGCCACATCACGCGGGAGCGTGATGGCTACATAAAGAGGCGGTCGCCCAGTTCGGTCACCAGCAACACGGCCGGGATCGCCATCGGTGCCAGAAAGAGTTTCATGGCCAGGGCCGACCGCTCTTGTTCGGTAAGGGGCGTCCATTGCTTCACACCCAGGACGCTTAACAACTGCCGGCCGACCCGCGCCAGGATCGTCCAGGCCCCCACCTTCCAGATCAACACCGTTAGTCCGACGGCCCCTCCCAGGATGAACGTCCACAGCATGGCCTGCACGCCCTTCTCCAGCCCCAGAAAGGCGCCGACCATCGCCATCGCCTTGACGTCCCCTCCCCCAATCCCGAACAATAAAAAACAGGCCAGCATCACCAGGCCGCACGCCAAAAACCCGATCACGCTGTCGCTCAACCCCACCAGGCCCCACGTCGTCGCAAAGCCTGGCGCTTGCGGCCGATCCAAGAGCCAGGTTCCCAAGGCGTTGGCAATCAAGGCCACGAAGATGCCGGGGTAGACCGTCTTGTTGTAGATCTTCCGCCAGCGGAAATCCGTGTACGCCGCCACCCCAAGGAACAACAGCAGCACTCCCAGGGAGACCATGGAGCCCGACCGTGCAGGCGGAGGCTTAAACGACGACGACCGCTACGGTGCGATCGCGTCCTCGCGGCCTTCCTCGAGGTCTCGCATCCCCTGATTGAAGTACTCTTTGATCTTCGGCCAGCCGACCTTGATCACGAAGATCAAGATCGGCAGGGCGATGGCGGCGATGATGAGAATGGTCTCGATGCTGACCGCACCGTTCTCATTCTCGTGGACCCGTCGCAACAGTTTTCGCATGGCCACGGCACTCCCCAGGAAACTCTGCTCACTCCGACTCGGCCCTTACATGAAGGGCCAGGAGACAAGCACGTAGGTCATTTCGTAAACAGCGGAAATCATCCGCGGGGCGATCCGCCAGATCACCAGCACCATCGGCAACACGATGCCGGCCACCAAAACGTAATCGATCGAGGCGGCGCCTCGGCGAGCTTTGCGAGAAGGGGAGCGAACCGGCCGCGAGCGCGCAAGGCTACCCTGGAACCCGGTTACGTTGCGCAAAGACGGCCGTCCGCGCCACATCTCTCTGCTCCCAATGTGACGTCGCCGGGCAACCGAGCCGCCCGGCGATAGCCCCCACAACCTCCATTTTTACGGGATTTTCAGGGCCGCGTCCACAGTTTTTCGGAATATTGGACCTCCTCCTCCAGCCCGTGCTCAAAAACCTCCCGCGCGAAAGTGGGTTGGATGCCGGTCGGCTCCAATTCGGCGACCAGGCGGCCGTCGGGGGTTTTGCCCCGAAGATGAGATGCGTAAAGGTCTTGCAGCTTGTAGCGGTTCTCGTCGTCCAGGCCCAGGATCTCCGTGATCCGCGTCACTTTCCGCGACCCGTCTTCCACAAACCTGGTGATCTGCACGACCAAGTTGATGGCCGAGGCGACCTGGGCGCGGGCGACGTACACCGGCAGCTCCACGTCCGACATCAGCGACAGCGTTTCCAGGCGGACGAGGGCGTCGCGGGCCGAATTGGCATGGACGGTGGTCAGGCTGCCCGCGTGGCCGCTGAGCATCGACTGCACCATGTCCAGCGCCTCGCCGCTGCGGACCTCGCCGACGATGATCCGGTCGGGCCGCATGCGCAGCGAGGTGATGAAAAGTTGCCGGATGGAAAGCTCGCCCTTGCCTTTTTCGGACGACTTCTGCACTTCCAGGTACAGGCAGTGCTTCTGGATCAGCCGCAGCTCGGAGGTGTCTTCGATGACGACGATCCGTTCCTCCTCCGGGATGGCGCGGGAGAGGGCGCCCAGGAGGCAGGTCTTGCCCGTGCCTGTCCCTCCGGAGATGACGAGGTTCTTGCGGATCTTGACGCACAGCTCGAGGAACTCGCGCCCGGACTCGGAGAGGGTGCCCAGGTCGATCATGTCGTCGAGGGTCATCACCTCGCGGGTGAATTTGCGGATCGTGAGGTAAGCGCCGGTGCGGGCGGTGGGGGGGATGATGGCGTGGACGCGGAAGCCGTTGGGCAGCCGGGCGTCGAGGATCGGCTTGGACTCCGAGATCGTGCGGCCGACGTACTGGGCGATGTTGTTGATCGCGGAGACGAGAGCGTCGTGGCTTTCGAAGCGGCAGTCGGTGGGCTCGATTTTTCCGCGGCGCTCGATGTAGACGCGGTCGTAGCCGTTGACCATGACTTCGGTGATGGTGTCGTCCTCCAGCAGCTTGCCGACGGGCGAGAGGAAGTAGGCGATGCTGCTTTCGAAGATGGCGGTGCGGGAGGACATTTCGGTTTTCCAAGGAGAGGTCGTCTCGACTCTTGCGTGGCTCTCCGCATGATCGACGGCCCGGCGGCGGGCGTCAAGCAACAACCCCCTGGCCGCTCGCGTCCCCGGCCGTCGCAGCACCGCGGCGGACAGACGTGTCAAAACCCATTAGAAATGTCCCCTCTCGTGCTCATTAGAAATGTCCCCATGCTGTGGCCTCTGAAAGGAGGCTGCGATGGAGACGTTGAGGATGAGCCGCAGGGAGAAGCAGCGGT
>JACOUI010000346.1 GCA_016177915.1 Planctomycetia bacterium | reverse complement strand
GGGCGGGTGGCCGGCCGCGGCCGGCGGGATCGGGTGAGAAAGCCAACCATCGATGCGTACCTCCTGTTGGACGGATGCAAAACGAGCTGCACCGACAGGTTCCGCCACGTTGAGACCATGGCGGCCCTGAGCACGAGGACCGACGGCATCTACAACCTGCGGCCCTACGACCGCACGCTGGACCGGGGCCTGTATAACGCGGCCACGAGCGCGGGCGCGGCGGAGGTCCTGGCGTCGGTGGGGACGCCGTTCGGCCAGCAGTCGCTCGTCGATTTCGCCAGCAACCTGACGGCACCGATCGACCAGCGGCGGATCGGGGCGGCGGCGTTCGGCAAGGGGGTCGATCGATACGGCGTCTTGCTGACGACGGTCGAAATCCAGCGGCAGTACGACCGCTACAATGCCAGCCGCGACCTCGATAAGGAAACGCAGGACGTGCTGGGCAGTCTGCTCGATGCGATCGAGTCGCGGTGGAAGAAGGAAGACGACGCCGCGAAGAAACCGGCGGCGCAGGCGGCGCCGTAGAACGCTGCCGCGCGAAGAATGGCAGGCGGGACGCCTACCCTACGAAAAAGGCAGGCGGGACGCCCGCCCCACGTTATGACGCCGTGAAATCGGCGGTCGGCAGAAATCGCGGCGGGCGGCGGTGCTTTGTCGCCTGCTCGAAGGCATAGGCCAGCTTGAGGAGCGTCGGCTCGCTCCACAATTTGCCGATGAAGGAAATGCCGATCGGCAGCCCGAAGACGTAGCCCGCGGGGACCGTGATGCTCGCGCAGCCGGAGACGGCGGCGGGCGACGAGCTGCCGCCCAGCGACGGGTCTCCGTTCACGAGGTCGATCGGCCAGGGCGGCGGGCCGGTCGGCGCGACCAAGGCATCGAGCCGGTGTTCGCCGAGCACCGCCTCCAGCCCTTCGACGCGCGACAGCTTCACGCACTTTTCCAGGGCGTCGACGTAGGCCTTGTCCGTCAGCGGGCCTTTCTGCTGCGCCTTGAGGAAAATCTCCTGGCCGAAGAAGGGCATCTCGCGGTCGCGGTTCTTTTCGTTGAAGTCGATGAGGTCGGCCAGCGTTTTGACCGGCACTTCCGGGCCAAGGCCCGCCAGGTAGGCGTTGATGTCGTGCTTGAAGTCGTAGAAGAGGACCTCGTTTTCGGCGTTGTCGTACTCGCCGAGGTGCGGGATGTCGGCCGGGTCGATGATTTCCGCGCCCGCGCGCTTCAGGGCGTCGATGGCGGTTTCGGCCAGCTTGTCCGAGGCGGGGTTGCGTCCGAAAAGGCCCTTGCGGGGGACGCCGATCCGCGCGCCGCGGAGACTGTCGGCGTGGAGGAACCGCGTGTAGTCGGGGTGAAAGTTGCCCGCGGCGGCGCTGGTCGCGGCATCGCGCGGATCGACTCCGGCGAGCGCGGATAGCAGGATGGCGGCGTCCTCGACGGTGCGGCACATGGGACCGGCCGTGTCCTGGCTGTGGGCCAGCGGGACGATTCCGGCGCGGCTAATAAGGCCCAGCGTGGGCTTGACGCCGACGAGCGAGCAGGCGCTGGCGGGGGAGACGATCGAGCCGTCGGTCTCGCTTCCCACGCCGGCCGACGCCAGGCTGGCGGCGATCGCGCCGCCGGTGCCGGAGCTGGAGCCGCTGGGATTGCGGTCGAGGGCGTAGGGGTTTTTGCCCTGGCCGGCGCGGCCGCACCAGCCGCTCGAGGAGCGCGTGGAGCGGAAGTTCGCCCACTCGCTGAGGCACGTCTTGCCCAGGATCACGGCGCCGGCCTCGCGCAGCTTCTTGGCGACGAACGAATCCTGGGCCGGCCTTGCGCCGACAAGCGCCAGCGAGCCGGCCGTGGTGTTCATCTTGTCGGCCGTGCCGACGTTGTCCTTGATGAGCACGGGGACGCCGTGCAGCGGGCCGCGGGGGCCTTGCTCCTTGCGTTCCTTGTCCAGCGCGGCGGCGATTTCGAGCGCGTCGGGGTTGATCTCCAGGACGTGGTTGACCGCCGGCCCGCGCTGATCGACGGCGGCGATGCGGTCCAGGTAATGCTGCGTGATCGCGCGCGAGGTCCACTTGCCGGAGGTCATCCCTTCCTGAAGCTGGCGGATCGACAGCTCCTCCAGCTCGAAGCTGGGGACGGCGGCGGGCCGTGAAGGCGCCTCCGGTTCCACGGCCGATGAGCGGTCAGGAAAGGTCATGGCGGCCCCGGTTGCTAGTGCGCTGCCGAGCGCGGCGTCGCCGAGAAATTTGCGCCTGGAGACGCGGTCGTTTGGGGACGGATCAACGTTGACGGACATTGCTGATGCACCAAGTGTGGCGATTGGTACGCGTCGGATGGCCTGTATTCTGAAAGGGTTTGCGGCCGATCGCAAGCTTCGAGACGGGTTTTCTGCACCGGCACCGCCGACCTGCGCACTTCACCCAAATCCCCCAAACTTCTCACGGGAACTTCATTGTTTCTTCATGGTCATGTGCTCTAAGCAGAGGTGCCCTTCATCGGCCGAATGTGGCCTCGGCCGTCCAACACGATGCCTGGGAGGTGCAGCAATGAAGGTGCAAATCAGCCCGCTCGATCCGTTCGTGGCCCTGAAGGAACGGTTGGAGCGGGACGGGTGGCGCGTCGACCAGGGGCAAGACGGAAGTTTGTTGGCTTCGCACTCGGCGGTGAAGAATGAGCCGCACGCGCGCTGGCGATTGCATTTGATGGGACTGCTCACGTCGCGGAACGTGCGGATCGAGTTTCACGCGCCGCCGGGGGCGGGCGGGCGGTATGCCGAGAGCTACGTGCCGGAACCGGCGGTGCACTGAGGAATGTGCGGTGCCGCTCGCAACCGGCGGTGGGCGTCGCAAGCCGGCTTGCGCAAGACAGCACATGCCTGGGCGAATCCGTCGCACGGCGAGCCGCGGAGCCGCCAAGCCTCGGCTTGCTCCACCCACCAAGTGCGTCAGTACGCGACGTCGACCAGGTCGGCGGCCTTGTAAACGGTCCGCGTCGTGACGAACCCCAGCCGCTGGTAAAGGCGAATGGCGCCTTCGTTCTGCGCCGTCACTTCGAGATAGACGCGCGGGATGCCGGCCTGGCGAAAGCCGGCCAGCGAGCGGAGGATCATCACGGATCCCAGGCCCTTGCCGCGGTGGGCCGGGGTGACGCCGACGTTCTGGATCGCCCCCTGGCCGTGCTGGTCGCGGATGCCCTGGATCGTGCCGCAGTATTCGTATTCGCGCTCCGTGGGCGGCTGATACGCCAGGAGCCACGTCGCCGTGGGGACGAACCCGTCCTTGCGGGAGATGTCGGACATCAGCGACAGGCAGCCGGAGCGGTCGCCCAGGCAGGGGAAGACGTTGGCGTCCATCTCGAAGCGAAAGCTCTCGTACTTGGCCTGCGCGTGTGGCTTCAAGAGCGCGCTCTCCCAAGCCAAGAGGAAGTAATCGGCCGGCGGCGGCGGCAAGGGCAGCTCGCGCCCGTCGAGGTCGATCTCCATCCGGAACCGCTTGAAGTAGGTGAGGGCCATGGCCGCTTCCGCCGCACGCAATGCCAGGTTGTCGCCTCCTTCGTCAACCTACCGCTCGGATCCGGGGCGGTCAACTTTTGGCGATTGGGCGGTCGGGGACTCTGCGGGACTTGCCGAAGGAAGCGGGAGGCGCAGCGCGAGAGCGCTTCGTGCGTGGGTTCATTTGGTTTTGCGTTCATAGTAGAATCCGCGCTGTCGTTTCACGCGCCGATCTCCGCCGGACACCCCGTTTCTCGAAGGATGTGCCATGACCGAGCCGTCTACGGGCAAGCCGCAGTTGTTCCCCCCTTCCGCCGAGTTTTCTTCCCGCGCCGTCATCGGCTCGATGCAGCAATACGAGGAGACGTGGCAGAAATCCTACGACGACCCGGAGGGTTTTTGGGGCGAGCTGGCGCGGAAGGAATTGCACTGGTTCAGGCCGTTCACCAAGGCGCTCGAGTGGAAGGAGCCGCTGGCCCGGTGGTTTGTGGGCGGGAAGACGAACGTCTCGTACAACTGTCTCGATGCGCACCTTTCGACCTGGCGCCGCAACAAGGCGGCGCTGATCTGGGAGGGAGAGCCGGGCGAGACGCGCACGTTCACCTACCAGCAGCTTCACCGCGAGGTGTGCCGGTTCGCCAACGGACTGAAATCGCTGGGCCTCGTGGCCGGCGACCGCGTCTCGATCTACATGCCGCAGACGCCGGAGCTGGCGATCGCCATGCTGGCCTGCGCGCGGATCGGCGTCATTCACTCCGTAATTTTCGGCGGGTTTTCCAGCGAGGCCATCGCCGACCGGAACAACGACGCCCAGGCCAGGGCGGTGATCACGGCCGACGGCGGCTGGCGGCGCGGGACGCAGCTTCCGCTGAAAAAGAACGTGGACGTGGCGCTTAAGAAATCGCCGACGGTCGAAAAGTGCATCGTCCTGCGGCGGTGCGGCAATGCCATCGAGATGCAGGCGGGCCGCGACGTGTGGTGGGACGACCTCGTCAAGAACGTCCCCGATACCTGCCCCGCCGACCCGATGGACAGCGAGCAGACCCTGTTCATCCTCTACACCAGCGGCTCGACCGGTAAGCCCAAGGGCATCCGCCACACCACCGCCGGCTACAACCTCTTCGCCAAGAAGACCTTCCAATGGGTCTTCGACTACCGCGACGAGGACATCTTCTGGTGTACGGCCGATGTCGGCTGGATCACGGGGCACACCTACATCGTCTACGGGCCGCTCTCGGCCGGGGCGACGGTCGTCATGTACGAAGGGGCGCCCAACTGGCCCGACGAAGGCCGCTTCTGGCAGATCGTCGAAAAGTACAAGGTCAACATCTTTTACACGGCGCCCACGGCCATCCGCGCGTTCATGAAGTGGGGCGACCGCTGGCCGGCCAAATACGACCTTTCGTCGCTGCGCCTCCTGGGCACGGTCGGCGAGCCGATCAACCCGGCGGCCTGGCTGTGGTACCACGAAACGATCGGCAAACGGCGCTGTCCCATCGTCGACACCTGGTGGCAGACGGAAACGGGCGGGATCATGATCAGTCCGCTGCCTGGGGCGACGCCCACCAAGCCGGGGAGTTGCACGCGGCCGCTGCCGGGGATCGTGCCGGCCGTGGTGGACGAAAAGGGGCAAAACGTGCCGGCCAACCAGCAGGGGATGTTGATGATCGCCCGCCCCTGGCCGGGGATGCTGCGGGGCATCTGGGGCGACGACGAGCGCTACCAGCAGCAGTACTGGAGCAAGGTGCCGCACCAGTACCTGACCGGCGACAACGCTTTTTGCGACGAGGACGGCTACACCTGGATCATGGGGCGGCTGGACGACGTTTTGAACGTGGCCGGGCACCGCTTGAGCACGACGGAGATCGAAAGCGCGCTCGTGAGCCATCCCAGCGTGGCCGAGGCGGCTGCGGTGGGGCGCCCGCACGACTTGAAGGGCGAGGCCGTGGCCGTTTTCGTGACGCTCCGCGGCACGGAGCCCAGCGACGGCCTGCGCGACGAGCTGAAAAAGCACGTGCGGAAACAGATCGGCGCGCACGCCGCGCCGGACGACGTGCGCTTTACGGCCGTGCTGCCCAAGACGCGGTCGGGCAAGATCATGCGGCGGCTGCTGCGGGACATCGCGGCCGGGCGGGCGACCGTAGGCGACACGACGACGCTGGAGGACTACAGCGTGCTGGCCAAGCTGCGGGGGGGATGAGGAGTAGGGGAGTGGCGGGCGGAGACAAACGAGTGGCATTCCTTGGTGAGCACTGGGGCGATCTGGCCAGCGTGGCGGGACTGGCCGTATCCCTGATTGGGTTCTGGCTTGCGGTGCGCGCGGCGTGGGCTGCCGCCCGTGCAGCAACGGATGCCAAAGACCTGCTTACCAGGTATGATTGTATTCTGGAAGTCTCGCAAGCATTGTCCGCCATGGAGGAAATCAAACGGCTGATGAGAGACAAGGCGTGGACGCTTGTGCCGGACCGGTGTACGGTGATCTGTCAGTCGTTGATTTCAGGCCGTGTTGGATTCGGCCGATTCTCAATTGAGGACGACGCCGCGCTTACGGGGATCATTCAACAGTTTCAAGGAATTCGGGAGAAAGTCGAGCGCGCCAACGTATCAGGCAAATACCCAGCAGTCGCCAACATCATCGCACTTGTATCGAAGCAGTCCGATGAACTGAGGGCGATCCTTGTTCGGTTACGCAGCAGGGCTCATTAGGAAAGTGTGGTGCTTCATGCTCGAACAAAAGCAACGCGAGCTGGTCGAACGCGTTTGTGAGCGGACGCTCGCTGGAAAACTCAAGTGGGAACGAACGATCGAGGACGGGGTTTTCCAGGTGGCACTCCGCGGCTTCTGCGTGCGCCTGCGACGCGCGCCGACGGACTCCGGCACCCACGAGTACGTGTTTGACGTCTTCAACGACGAAGCCGTGCTCATTGACGAGCTCGTCGTCGAATTTGCAGGCGTGCAGGATATCCCAGGGCATGAACTGTGGCTGAAGGCGAGAGACGCGTTCGACCACGTCCGTCGCAGTGTGCTGAGCGTCGACCAGGCTCTCGAAAAGATCCTCCAGCAGCTTGGCTGACGTCCGACGCTGCACTCAAGGCCGCGAGTCCGTTATGCAGCGCGGCGATTTGGCAACGAGAGACACCGCGATTCCAAAGCGCACGGCCGTCGCGGCCATCGCCGCCCTGCTCGTGGGGCACGTCGCCGCCGCCTGCGTCGTCGCCGGCTGGGGCTGGTTGATCGACGCCCCGGATGTCTCCCTCGAAGGGCTTACCATCCTGGCCCTGGCCCAGGCCAGCGCCCTGGCCGTGTGGGTCGCCTTCGGGCCGGGACCGGCGTTCCTGCGGGCGCCGGCCCTGCCGTTCGGCGTGGGCGCAAGCTGCGGGCTGACGGCAGTGTTCCAGGACGTGCGCCCCGACGAGGTAAAGGGGACCTTCGGAATCATCCTGTCACTGGCCGTCGTGCAACTTGTGCCGCTGTTGGTGCTGCGGTATTTCGGATTGAGAATCGCGGCGTGCGAAACGATCGAGGCAAGTCGCTCTCAACGGCTCGCACCGGTGCAATTTTCCATCCGCCATTTGCTGGCTTTGACGCTGGCGGTCGCGGTGCTGCTGGCTTTGTGGCGATGGAATCCGTTCGCGCCAGGCTGGGGCGAGCGCAGCCCGTTCGACAGCGACACATTCCAATTCGCCGGGCTGTTCATGCTCGTGCTCGTGGCGGCGTGGGCCGGCTGCGGGCGAGGCGCGATCGTGGCGCGGCTGCTTGTGTTGGGCGCGGCGACGCTCACCGCCGCGATCTTGCCGCTGGCGATCAACGGACGGATCTATTTTTATGACATCCGGGAGCAGGAAGCGACCACGCTGCTCACCGCGCTCGTCGTGGCCGGCACGTTCCTCGTCGTGCGCGGACTGAGATGCCGGCTTACGTGGCGTCAGCCGACCGTGCCGGCTGCCGACGACGACGCCGGCGCAGAGACGACTAGCGTAACGGCGAATTCCGCACACGATGGCCCGTCAATCGTCACGACGTCGCCGTCCGTTCCCAAGCAACCGGCGGAACATCCGACGCTTCTGGCCCACCCGGATGCCCGCGACGCCGCGATCGGGCTAATGGTCCTCGCGCACGCCGTCGTGCAGTTGCTGCTCGTGAGCCTGGCCTTCGGAGGCTGGTGGCGCGGCGGCGGCAGCCTCTCGTTGTACCGGGACGCCCTTTTAAGCTTGTCGATCGCGCAGGCGGCGATGCTGGGCGCCTGGCTAGCGCTATGGCCGCGCCGGTGGTTCGTCCGGCTCCCGACCTCCGCGCTGCTCGTGCTGGGCATGATCGCAGTCGCGGGGGCTTCGAGCGGCGCCTCGCGCTGGCCGAGGGGCGCCCCCTCCCTCGCCGACTGGGAAGAGCCCGCCGCCGTCCTCTCCGGCTGGTTCGCGTGGGCGGTTCTCGTGTGCCTGCTGGTGCGCGCCGCGGGAGGACGGATCGAACTTGTCGCGTCCGATCGGGATTGCAGCCGCTCGCCGCTCGGCGCTGCGCTGCGCCATCTTGCGGCCGGCGCCGCCGCCGTGGCCGCGATCCTGCTGGCGTGGCCGGCGCTCTTGGCGGCGTTTCCCTTGGCGGCCGACGACCTCGTGCGGCCGCTGGCGATGACGGCGGCCGTGGGAGTTTCACTATGGACCGGGCTCTCCGCAGCGCCGTTTCTGGCGCGTCTGGTCACGCTCTTGTCGGCACTGTCCGCGCTGGCCTATCCGCCGCCGTTCCTGTTTCCCGAACTGGCCGACGCGTTTCTGGCGCACACAGCGAGCGTCTTCCTGCCGGGAATCGCCGTGGCGCTGACGTTTTTCACGCTCTCGGCGTGCGGTTATCGCCTCGTCTGGGGCGACCGGGCGGCAAAGGATACAATGGCGCCGCCGGACGAAAACCGCGAGGCAGCCCCCTGAAATGCCCGCAAAAAAGCCAACCGCCGCCGCGCTGGTCATCGGACTCGCGGCGGCGTTGCAGCTTGGCGGCGGGGCGGCCGTGCTGGGATGGGCGCAAAACTCGACCCGCGCCGACCTCGTCGAAGTCGCCGTGCCGCTGGCCACGATCGCCGTCGTCGCCATGCTGGCCGTGTGGACCGCGCTCGCCCGCGGCGGGCTCCTGGGCCGCGTCGCGCTCATGGTGTGCGTTCTGGCGGCCGTTTCGCTGGCGCTCGACAACGCCGCGGGCGGCATGCGGTATTGGAAGTCGCTCGTGTGGATGATCAGCCTGGTCGTCGTGGCGTCGCTGCTGCTTTTGCGCGGCGCCGGGCTGCGCTTGGAGCTGCCGCGTCGCGGCGCCGGCCCGAAGTCGCGGTCGGCGCAGTTCACGCTGCTGGATCTTCTGGCGGCGACGCTCGCCGCCGGCATCCTGCTCTTGTTGTGGCAGCAGCCGTGGAACGAGCCGGCCCGCGGCTCGCCGTTTCTCCTGGCCCAGGCGCTCACGTACCCGGTCTCGGCCGTGTGCGGGGCGCTCTTGTGCCTGTGGCCGGACGCCCGGCCGATCGACGTTCTCGTGCGGCCGCTGATGCTGCTCGTGGTCAGCCTGACGACCGCCTGGACGGCGATCCTGGCGATCAACGGACTGCGGACCGACCTTTCGACCCTGGGGTGGCTCGTCCTGGCCGAGGGGGCGCTGGCGGCGATTCCGTTCCTCGTGTCGCGGGCCTGCGGAGCGCGGCTGGAATGGAGCGGGGCTTCGCGGAAGGTTGCCGAAACGGCGGCGGAGCCTGCGGGCCGGCGCGAAGAGACCTGATGCCGCCCTCGCGCGAGCGCTACGATTGCGTCCCTTCGGCGCGGGCGACGACGGCGACCATAACGGCCGCGGCGCCTGAGGCGACGAGCGCCTTGGCGCACTCGCCGCAGGTGGCGCCGGTCGTCATCACGTCGTCGACGAGCAGCACGCGCGCGCCGCCGATCGGCTGCCCCCGCCGCGCGGCGAACGCCCCGCGCATGTTGGCCTGCCGCTCGGCGGGGCTGAGTCCCGCCTGCATCTGCGTGGCGCGCGTGCGGCGCAGGAGCGGAAGGGTGGGAATGGAGAGCCGCCGCGCCAGCCGGCCGGCCATGCGCTCGGCGCTATTCGTGCCGCGGAGCCAGCGCCTGCGCCAGTGCATCGGCACGCCGCAGGCGATTTCAGCGCGAAAATCGGCCAGCGCCGGGGCCTGCCTGTCGACGAGGAGGTCGGCCAAGGCGTCGGTCAGCAGGTCCTGGTGCGGATGCTTGGCGCGGAGGACGGCCGATCGCAGGTCGTCGACGTAAAGGCCCAGGTAAATGACGCTCTGGAACTGGAACTTGCGATCGCGGCAGCGGCCGCAGCCTTCGCGCACGTCGGCCAGAGCACCCACCGGTGCTCCGCATTTCCGGCAACAGGGCGCAAGGTCGCGCACGAGCTTGTAGCGGCAGAGGGCGCAAACGCTGGCGCAGATTTCGCTTTCCGCCAGATCGCCCTGGCAATACGCGCAGCGGGGCGGAAACAGAACGTCCAGCGCCGCGCCGCCGGCGCGACGGAAAAGGCCCTTTCGTACCGAGGCGACTCCGCTCAAAAAGCGTCCTCCCGTTTCGATTACTCGAGCGAGTCTGCCAAGAGTTCGACATCCGGCCGCTCGCGGCGGAAGCGCTCGATCCCTTCGGCCGTCACTTGCGTCCCGGGGATCGCCAGCGACTTGAGGTATTTGGCGCGCGCCAGTTCCAGAAGCCCGGCGTCGCCGAGGGCGGTTCGATCCAGATAGAGAAGCTCCAGCGCCGGAAAACGGACCAGCGACGAGGCTGCGGCGTCCGTGATCTTCGTCTCCGACAGATTGATCACCCGCAGCGTAGCGTTCGATTCCAGGATCGCGACGCCGCGATCGGTCACTTCCGTTCCATCCAGGGCCAGCATGTCCAGCTTGCCGCAGCCCGCGACGTGTTCCAGCGCCCGGTCGGTGGTCCACGTACGTGCCAGGAACAGGTGCTGGAGGTTCTCCATGCGCGAAATGCCCTCGAGGTCTCCGTCTTCCACGTCGCTTCGGGAAAGCATCAGCCGATCGACGGTGGCAATATCAAACAGCCGGGAAAGTCCTTTCGCATGCACGCGCGCGCCGACCAGATCGACCGATTGCAGCCCCGTGATGTTGGGCAGTTGTGCCAGGATCGCGGTTGTTTCCTCGGACTGCGACAACTCCACGCTGCTGACGCGAATCAAGTCTCGAAGATGCGCTTGCCGCAGCGTTTTGTTGGTCGAGCCGTCGAGCCTTCCTACCTGCGGCAGGTTTTCCAAACGCAGCTCCCGGGCCCGGTAAAACGCGATCTCCTTCTGCAGCGCCGGCAGGTTGCAGAGGTCGATCACTTGTTCGTCGGAGTCGACTTCCAGGTAAATCAGGCTCGGACAATCGTGCAATTCGAGGCGCGTGAGCGCCGTATTCTCGACGTAAAGATGCCTGAGCTTCTGGCAGCCGTTCAAGCCTGCGGTCGTGTCGAGCGCGGAGCCGGTGAGATGGAGTGCGTCGAGGGATGGCAGGTCCCGAAGGTGCGAAAGCCCCGGCCCGACGATCTTTGTGCGATTGAGCCCGGCGGTCCGCAGCGCCGGCAGGTCGCGCAAGTGCGCCAAACCGGCGTCCGTGATCGCGCAGCCCGACAGGTCCACTAATTGCAACTTGGGATGTCCCGCAATGTAACGGCAGGCGTCGTCGCTGATCTTCCCATCGATGACCTCCATCGAAAAGAGGTCCGGCATCTCGCTCAGCACCCATAGGTCGTCGTCGGAGACAGTGGATTGTGCGAGGCGCACCGAGACGATGTGACGAGCGTCCTTCCACCCCAGGTATCTCTCCACCCAGCCCTTCTGTTCCTTCCCGGGTTTCTTGCCGAACCAATCCCACTCGTACTGCAACTCGGCCCCGAGTTGCTCCAGGCGGCGGATCGCCGCGTCCTCGCGCCGCGCCCGGAAAGCGAACCATCCGAGCACCACGCAAACCCCCAGAATCACCAGGAGCAGCGTCCGGAGCCGAAACTGCGCTCGCCAGCGGATCGCCATGAGACCGCGGAATCGCTTCCGCCTCCGACGCGCCCGCGCCTAGGGACGGTAGGACGGCCCTTCCGGGCCGTCGGCCAAAACTGACGGCCTGGAAAGGCCGTCCTACAAGGCGCGTAGGGCCGCTACTTCGTCCCCACGCAGTACAAGTACTTGTCCGACCGGATCAGAAGTCGGCCCCTGTCCACGGCCGGCGAGGCGTTCGTGCGGTCGTCGTCGTCGAACGTGTTGTGCGACAGAAGCTCGAACTCCGGCCTGGCCGCCACGACGAACGTCCCGTTGTGCTGGCTGACGTAGTAAAGCTTGCCGTCGGCCACGACGCCCGAGGCGTAGACGACGCCCGGCCGCGGCGTGACGCGCTCCTCGTAGACGACGTTGCCATTCGACGCATCCAGGCAAAGGGCGATGCCGTTGCGCTCGTGCATCCAGTAGAGATGGCCTTCGTGATAGACCGGCGAGGCGACGTTCGAGCCTTTGTTCGTGGTCCAGAGCGGCTCGACCTCGCCGCGGTCGCCGGCCTTGACGGCCACCGCCGTGTTCGACCGGCCGCCGATGGCGTACACGACGCCGTCGTGCGCCACGGCGGTCGGGCAGAGATAGCCGTCGGCGATGCCGGCGCAGTGCCATAGCTCCTTGCCGGTGTCGGGATCGAAGCCGACGATGCGGCCGCCGTCGTTGCGCCGGCCGGGCAGGCTGAGGACCAGCTCGGTCGCGCCGCCCTCGACTTCCACCAGCACCGGCGAGTTCCACGCCCCGCCCACGCCCGGCGCCCGCCACACGACGCTGCCCGACTCCTTGTCCAGTCCGTAGAGCGTGCCGCTCTCCACGCTGGCGTTGACGATGACGAGGTTCTTGTGGAGGACGGGCGACGTCCCGGAGCCCCAGCCGTTCGTGCGATTTCCCACGTCGGCCTGCCACAGCTCGTTGCCCTCGAAATCAAAGCAGCGCACCCCGGACCGGCCGAAGAACACGTACAGCCGCTGGCCGTCGCTGGCGGGCGTGCTCGAGCTGTAGCCGTGCCAGGTGTTGTTGCCGCCTTCGTAGCGGGACTCGGGCAGGCTGGGGGCGACGTCTTTCGTCCACACGATCTTGCCGCCCGCGCGGTCGAGGCAGACGACGTGCCGCTTGAGGGCGCTCATGTCGCCGGGGCTGTCGGCGGTCTCGGCGTAGCCGCTGTAGCAGGTCAGGAAGATGAACTTGCCGGCGGTGATCGGGCTGGAGCTGCCCAGGCCGGGAAGCTCGGTCTTCCACACGAGGTTCTTCGTTTCCGACCAGCTTTCCGGCAGGGCGGTCTCGTCGCTCGTGGCGCGGCCGCCGGGCCCGCGGAATTGGGTCCAGTCGGCGGCCAGCGCGCCGGCGGCAAGGGTGGACAGAATCAGACAGAACGCGGCGCGGCGCATGCTCTGCTCCTCTGAAGGCAGGTTGTGGCGGGATCCCGCTCCCGGAACGTCCCCACGATCAGCCTCCATGATCGTGCGCCGGCGGGAAAAAGCCAAGCGATTTTCGGACGGTTTCGCGTCGCGGATGGCCCCGGCTTGTTGGACGTAGCCGCTTGGGCGAAGATGGTCGCTTGCCGCCGACCGCCTCTGGCCCCGCTTCCGTTCATGGGCTACCGCTCCCTTCCAGCCTGCCTGGCCGACCTTCAAGCCGCGGGCCAGCTCGTGCGCGTCGACGAGGAAGTCGATCCCTGCCTCGAGGCGGCCGAAATCCAACGCCGCGTCTGCCGCGCGGGCGGGCCGGCCGTGCTCTTGGCGCGCGTCAAAGGCTGCTCCTTTCCGACGGTCTGCAACCTGCTGGGCGCCATCGATCGCGCGCGGTTCCTCTTTCGCGACGCGCTCGACGACGTGCGGCGGATGATCGACCTCAAGATCGACCCGGCTGCCGCATTCAAACGCCCGCTATCCGCGCTCTGGACCGCGCGGAACGCCTG
>JACOUI010000345.1 GCA_016177915.1 Planctomycetia bacterium | reverse complement strand
TGTCGCGTGATCGAGGCATAGTCGCTGTCGGGATCATAACCGCGGAGCGTGAGGCGGAAGCCTTTCTTTCCCAGCGCGGCGCCGTGGCAGGCCCCGGAGTTGCAGCCGATCTTCGTGAAAACGCTTTCCACGTGATTGCGGAAGCTCCACTCCCACGGTTTTTCCTGGTCGGCGACGGTGACCTCGGCCGTCGCGGTTTGATTCCCAAATTGGGCCGTGATCGTGGCCGTGCCATTTCCCTTGGGAACGGTGACGCCGTCGACGATCTCAACGATCTCCGGCCGGCTGGAGGCGAGCTTGGCCGCGTCGGGGGCATCGCCGATGGGCAGCGAGCCGACGTTTTTCCCGTCCCGCTGCCTCTCGACCAGGATCGCTTGCCGTGCGGCGGGGCCGGTGAGAGTCATCTTGCCCGGCAGGATTGCAACGCTGTCTTCGGCGAGCGCGCTGACACTCGCGGTCAAGGCGAAGCCTGACGCCACCGCAACGATTGTAGCCCGGAAATGCGTTGTCATTTCGGCAACCTCAAGTGTGGCAGTCGCGATTCCGTTAGTTTAGCTCACGACGCAGGTCGCGTCATTACACCCAATGCCGCTGCGGCCGAGCCGACGGACATCGACTTCGGGCTCCGAAAGGCGACAACATCTGCGAGAAGTCTCGCCTCCAACCTGGTGACGTGATATGGTGGCTATGGAGGAAGCTGCCATGCCCATTGAGATCCCGTCGGAGTTTCGCCCGTTTGTCGATCAGGAGCTGCAGACCGGACTCTACCGGTCTGACCAAGACGTGGTGAACAAGGCCTTGGAAATGCTCCGCCGAGAGCGGGAGGAAGCTCTGGCGGGCATTCGCGAGGGGCTGGCGGATGTGGAAGCTGGGCGAGTCCAATCTCTTGACGACGCCTTCGAAGACCTCAGGGTCGAGTTTGGGCTCCCGCCTGGCGAATGACGTAGCGTGTCGTAATTACTGCCCGCGCCAAGGACGATCTTCGCTCGGCATTTGAGCGAGCGCAGGAGCACGCGCCGGTTACAGCGCGAAACTGGCTCCGTCGATTCAAGAAGGCCCTTCAGACTTTGTCGGCACGTCCGCGCCATTGCGGCCTCGCCCCCGAGAACGCCCTCGTCGATTATGAGCTTCGGCAGCTTCTCTTCGGCCGCGGCCGACGAATCTACCGCGCACTCTTCACGATCGTCGAGGATGAAGTCTGGGTCGTGCACATCCGCTGGGGCGGGATGGATCTTGCAACTGCTCAGGATCTGATCCCGTAACGCAGCGCGTGGGAGTATCCTCACTTCACCCGCGTCATCTCGAACAGGTTCGTCGCCTGCGGGCCGAGGAAGCCTTCGAAGCGGGCGCGGCGACCCGTTTCCGGGTCGGCGACTTCGCCGCGCTCGGCCAGCTCGAAGTACGCGTAGGTCCAGGGCATTTTTGCCGGCCGCCCCGAATCGAGAACGTCGACGTCGATCACCACGGCCTCGGTCGCCGTCTGCCGCAATTTCGAGCCGCGCGCGCCCTCGAATTCCTTCTTCATGGGGACGCCGGCCTGCGCCAGCGCCGCCGCGGTCTTTTCGATGTCCGCCAGCGCCGGCGTCCCGTGCGAGTTGATGAGAGCGGTGAAATGATTGACGTTGTAGCCGTGAACCGCCACCCAAGCGGCGTACTGGCTGGCCTTGTTCAGCGCCGTTACGGTCGCCTTCTCCGGCGGTTCCCAGGGCAGCTTGCAGAACCAATCCAGCGCCGCGTCCATCAGCTCGCTGCGCTCCGTGCGATCCTCGTCGAGCCGCGCGAGCGCCGAGAGCACGTCGTCCTTGACGGACGCGCGATGCCCGGCGACCGTTTTCAGAATCACCCGGCGCGACTCGGCATCCAGACGCCACGTCTGCAATTCCGAAACGAAGAGTTTTGGAAACTCCGCGTTGGGATGCTGGAAATGAACGGCGGCCAGGAGCTTGTCGGGGAAGACGTAACAGCCCGCCGCGGTGTAACCGAGCGCCTCGAAGATCCGCGATACCGATGCGATCCCCGTGGAGGGCGTCTGGCAGGCGAAGGTGCGAAACGCAATGTGATCGTTGACGAACTTTCCGCCCGCGGTGCGCACGACCTCCTCGTACTTTGCCACATGCGCTACCCGCTTGCGGTAGGGGTCCCACAGGCGGTCGAAAAGCTCCACTAGAAATCCTTCGCGGGCGTTTTGCGTCGCGATTCGCCGGTGCGGTCCTTCAGGGACCGCCGTCCGCCCAGCCGCAGCCGTTGTCGCCGCCGTAGTTGTCGCCGCCATGTAGGGCCTCCGTTGCTGAGTACCTTCGGTCGCGCCGGATTGTGCCCGCTTTCGCATTGGGAATTGGCACGTCGCATCGGTTTGGTTTCGGCGAATTGCCGTCCTTCCCAAACCCCGCCTTAGGAACAGTTTGCGCCGCGGGTGAATCCCAACTTGTCCCGCCATGCGCCTTGACGCATAACCTCCCTGTGTCAAGGTTAAAATAGAAGAGCCGTGTGCCGCGGCAGCGCACCTACCGCACGCCGTCGCCCCACGGCCAGGTTGCCAGGCCGCGATGCATTCTATCCCACGCAAGCAATTGTTGCAGCGGTTTTTCGCCGGCGTCACGCAGTCGGCGTTTCTGGAGCGGATCGGATTGGCCGACCCGCCGCTGGTCGATTACATCAGCGACCTGCTGTTGCGATTCGTACACGTCGACGACCTGCACCGCGTCCGCAATCCGACCGGCCGGCGGCTCGTGCAGGTGTCCGAGATGGTCGCGGAGGCCGAACAGCGCATCGGACCCGCACGCCGCGAGGTCCACCGGCACATCGGCGACTACACGCTCTTTTGGGTGGGCATGTACCCGGAGGCCCTCTATCGCCTCCGCAGCCCGGACCGCAAGGACTATTTCATCGACTACAGCGAGCAGGGAAAACTCTCCTATCGCATTGCGGCGGCGCAAGAGGAAAAGGAGAGCGACGAGGAGAGCGTCCTCTTTTTGCGCCTCAGCGAACAATTCGAGCTGTGCAGCCGGGGCCTGTTCGAGGTGCGCCGCGAGCTGGCGCGGCGCGACGACGACGTGGGTTCGATTATACTCTTCTGACGGCCCCCTGCTCGTCTCGACGGTGTCAATGGTGCGGAACTCCCCGCGCCGGCCGGACCGCATCAATGCGGTCACGACGAACGGGGAACGCCGGAAGGCGGGACTCCAACGGATTCTCGTCACGCCTCTTGACGGACCCTGCGGTCCGTCTTCATCCTGGGATGCGCTGCGCGTCGCCCCGTCGCGCGCTTCCGTCCCATTTGCCGAGGAAATCGCCATGCACCGCCGCCTCTCATTCGCCGCGCGCGCCGCCGTTGTCGCCGCGCTTCTTTGTCACTGGCAAACCACGGCCAACGACAAGCCGCAGACCGCCGAGAAAAAGCCCGTCGCGCTCTTCGACGGCAAGACCCTCGACGGCTGGGAGGGCAACCTCAAGTTGTTCCGCGTCGAGGACGGGGCCATCGTGGCGGGCAACCTCAAGGAGAAGATCGAGCGGAACGAGTTCCTCTGCACCAAGAAAGAGTACGGCGACTTCGAGCTAAGGCTCAAGTGCAAGCTCGTCGGCAAGGGCGCCAACGCCGGCGTTCAATTCCGCACCAAACGCATCCCCGACCACCACGAAGTCAGCGGCTACCAGGCCGACATGGGCGAGGGCTGGTGGGGCAAGCTCTACGACGAGTCCCGCCGCAACAAGGTCCTGGCCGGGCCGGACAACGAGACCTCGGCCAAGATCGCCAAGGCCGACGACTGGAACGAGTACGTCATCCGCTGCGAGGGGGGCTGGATCCAGTTGTGGCTCAACGGGGAGAAAACCGTCAACTACCGGGAGACGGACGAGAAGGTCGACGCCCAGGGCGTCATCGCCGTGCAAATCCACGGCGGCCCGCCCTCCGAGGCGTGGTACAAGGACATCACGATCGTCGAGCTGAAATAGGGCGGGCGCGCTCGGCGCCGAGTGGAGGGCGACAAGGCGAGCTACTCGTCGGCGATGCAATACAAATACGCCTCGCCGCGCAGGTAGAGCCGCTTGCCGTCGGTGATCGGCGGGGCGTAGGCCAGCGTCTCTTGCGCCGGGATGGGCCAGGTCCGTTCAAGCTGCGTGGCGATGCGGTTTCGGGCGACGAGCTTGAATTCCCGCCCCGGCTCCAGCACCAGCGTCGTTCCCTGGTTGTCGCAGACAAAAACATGGCCGCCGATCAAGGCCGGGCTGGCGGCGACGGGCACGGAGTTGTAGTGCATCAGGCCCTCTAGCTCCAGCTCGCGGCGATAGAGCATTTTGCCGCTCGCCAGGTCGACCGCGTAGAGCCAGTGATAGATGTCGGTCTCGTAGGCGATCCCCTGCCAGACGAGCGGCGAGCCGGCCGTCCAGCGGTCGATCCATTTGCCATCGGCAAGGCGGCTCACCTCGCCGGGCAGCCCGATCTCTGAGATTACCTTCGGCTCGAAGCGATCGCCCTCCGCCTCGCTGAAATCGAGCACCGAAAGCGACGTGACGCCGTAGCGAGGCTGATAGACAGTGTTTCCCAGGATCACCGGCGGCGACCAACCGGTGTCGCCGCTGGAGGTCGCCTCGCGCGGTCGAAAGAGCAGTTTGCCGTCGGAGGGGCGGACGACCTCGCCGCGCTGGCAGACGACGACGTTCTGCCCGGCCAGCGTCGCCCCGAGCAAAGCGCCCACGTTTCGCTGCACGCGGTGCTGCTCCCAAAGGAGCTTGCCCGTGGCGGCGTCGAGTCCGAACAGGCCGTTGAGAAAGACGACCAGGACGCCATCCACCAGCGCGGGCGACGAGCCGTAGGTCAATTCGCTTTGGGCGACGCGCGTGATCCAGCGGCGACGGCCGTCGAGGTCGTACGAGGCCGCCACGCCCATGCCGCTCCACACGTAAACGTGCCGGCCGTCGCAGACGGGCGTGGGCATCGTGAAGCCGACGATGCCGAAGTGGGCCTCGAAATGGCCGTCGGCCGCCAGGGCGAATTTGGCGCGGTCGATTTCGACGAGTTGTTTCTGGATTTCCGCCCGCAGGTTGACGCGGTCTTTTGCACTCGTCGATTCCTTCAACTTCGCCACGAGCGGATCGACGCGCTCGGCATAGGCGGGGTTGGACTTCCGCTCGTCGGCGGGCAGGGCCTCGTAATAGTTGATCGCCGCCGACCAGAGGATGCGGCCGGTGTTTTTGTCGAGGCAGAGCAGCTCGTCCGGCTCGGCCATGACGAACAGGCGGTCGCCGACGAGGATCGGCGTCGACGTGCTGCGGCCGGGGAGCTTCGTCATCCAGAGGATGTTCTTCGTCTCGTAGGGCACGTCCGGCGGATCGCTGATCCGCAGGCAGCAGCGCAGGTCGGTGAAATCTTCCTTGTTCGACGTGCTGAGCTTGAGGAGCAGCCGGTTCCAGCCGGGGCGCAGCTCGATGTCCAGCCGCGGCGACGGCTGATCGAGGTGCTTTAGCTCGTGCGTGCTGATGGCCACGTAGGAACCGAGCGCCGTGCCGCGGTCGGGCGAGCGATAGACCTGGCGGCCGTTGAGCCAGGCTTTAAGTCCGTGCCCGTGGTCGACGACGCCCCGCGCCTTGCCGCCGCGGGGGGAGTAGAGATACG
>JACOUI010000041.1 GCA_016177915.1 Planctomycetia bacterium | reverse complement strand
GGGTCGGCAGCCTGTCGGGCTGCGGGTCGAAAACCGGCGATCGCAGCACGACGAACAGCCCGGCCGCCGCCAGCATCCCGCCGAACGTCAAAAAGTTGCCGGCCGCCAGGATCGAGCCGCGCGTGGCCGGCGGGCTGCGGTGCTGCATGTAGGATTCCAGCGGCACGTTGAACAGGCCGGCGCTCGTGCCCAGTCCAAAAAGCCAGACGCACGCCCAAACCCGCGCGGCCGTCCACTCGGCGTTCCCCACGATCAATTCGCCGGAGACTGTGAAGAGCAGCAAGGCGAAAACCGCGATCCCGGCCGCCCCAATCGGCAAAATCCCCAGCTCGATCTTTCCGCCCGACCACACGCCGGCCAGAACGCTCCCCAGGCCGACGCCGATGACCATCGCGGCCAGGAGCGGGTTGGTCTCGTGCTGCAGGAGCCCGCCCTCGGCGCCGTATTCCAGGATGTTCGACTGCGCTAGCGCGCCCAGCGACCAGAAAAACGCGACCCCCAAGGCGACCCGCAACAGCGCGCGGTTGAGCGCCAGCGATTTCAGGTCGCGAACCGCCTGCGTCGCCAGGTCCCAAGGAAAGTGCCGCTGCGGGCTGGCGGCCGGGGCGGTGCGGATGAGCAGGCTCGTGGCCGTGCCGGCCACGGCGACCCCCACCAGCACCAGCGCCGTCGCCCATAGGTGCCGCGTTCCGTCGGGTCCCGTCAACTGAAATAGCGCGTTGCCGGCCACGACGCCGCTCACGGTCGCCACGATCGTCACCAGGCCCATCACGCCGTTGGCCGCCGAGATGCGGTTGGGGCGAAGCATCTCCGGGATCGAGCCGAGCTTGGCCGGGCCGAAAAGCGCGCTTTGCGCCCCCATCAGCCCGAGGATCACGAAGATCGAGTACAGTTCGCCGATCCAGATGGCCAAGACCCCAGCGAGCATGATGACGATCTCGGCCGCCTTGCAGGCCACAATCACCTTTTGCTTGCTGCACCGGTCCGCGAGATACCCGGCCGGGGCCGCCAGCAGCAGGTACGGCAGCGTGAAACACGCCAGCCCCGCCGACAGGACGACCGACGAGTGCTCGGCCGCGACCTTGGCAGTGCCCACGCCCACAACCAGCAGGCGGAACGTGTTGTCGTTGACGGCGCCCAGGAATTGCGTGAGTGCCAAACCGACAAAACTTCCGGATCGCAGCCCGCTGCGGGCATCGACCGCCGGCGGAATGACATCTCCGCCGTGGCCGACCGCCGAATCCTCCCTGCTGGCTGTGGCCGAGTGCATGTAATTCCCGCTTTTCGCGCAGGCGGTGCGGCGGGTCGAGAGTCCCTCCCTCCGCCCAAGCTGGCCCGATTCTGTCAGGGCGGGAAAAAGCGGGCAATATCACGCTTTGGAGTGCGGCGACTTGTCGCCGCTTTGGTCCCTGAAAAGAGCGTTGCCCTCAAAGCGACCACAGAATAGGAACCGGCGACGAATCGAGCCGCCGGCCGATTCGGTCGCCCGGCCGCAACGAAGCGCGCCGAAGGTGCGACGATTCGACGGCCCGCAATAGCGGCGACAAGTCGCCGCACTCCAAATCACGGCTTCTTATAGCGCGGCACTCGGCCCCCGCTCCCGCGCCGCCGCGTGCGGCCGCGGCCAACCTTGGGCGCCACGTCGCTCGCCTTCTGGCCGATCGAATCGCGCATCTGAATGATCCGGTCGCGGATCGCCGCCGCTCGCTCGAATTCCATCGCGTCGGCCGCGGCCAGCATCTCCGCCTCCAATTCCTGAAGGTACTCCTCGGTGATGTACTCGGCCTCGTCGGTGCGGCCGACCGCCGCGTTGGCCTGCTGGTGGGCCGCGGCCAGCGACTCGATCCCCGCCCGGATGCTCTTCTTGATCGTCTCGGGCGTAATGCCGTGCGCGGCGTTGTATTCCTCCTGCATCTTGCGGCGGCGCTCGGTCTCGGAGATCGCCCGCTGCATCGACTCGGTCACCGTGTCGGCATAGAGCAGCACGGTCGCGTTCACGTTCCGCGCGCAGCGGCCGATCGTCTGCATCAGCGACGTCTCGCTCCGCAAGAAACCCTCCTTGTCGGCGTCGAGGATCGCCACCAGCGAGACCTCGGGCAGGTCCAGCCCCTCGCGCAGGAGGTTCACGCCCACGATACAGTCGAACCGCCCCTCGCGCAAATCGCGCAGCACCTCGACGCGCTCGAAGGCGTCTAGCTCGCTGTGCAGCCACTTGCAGGCGATCTTCTGCTCCGTGATGTAATACGCCAGGTCCTCGGCCAGGCGCTTGGTGAGCGTGGTCACCAGCACCCGCTCGCCCACGCCCGACCGCTTGCGGATTTCCTCGACGAGGTGCGGCACTTGCCCCCGGGCGGGCGCGACTTCGATGATCGGGTCCAAAAGCCCCGTCGGCCGGATCACCTGCTCGACGATCTCGCCGCCGGTTTTTTCCAGCTCATAGGGTCCCGGCGTGGCCGAGACATAAATCACCTGCTTGAGCTTCCCCTCCCATTCGTCGAATTTCAGCGGCCGGTTGTCGAGCGCGCTGGGGAGGCGGAAGCCGTGCTCGACGAGGTTTGTCTTCCGGCTCTGGTCGCCGGCGAACATCGCCCGCACCTGCGGGACCGTGGCGTGCGATTCGTCGACGATCATGAGAAAATCGTCCGGAAAGTAGTCCATCAGCGTGTGGGGCGGCGTGCCCTTGGCCCGGCCGTCGAGGTGCCGGCTGTAGTTCTCGATGCCCGGGCAATACGCCACCTCCGTCATCATCTCCATGTCGAACCGCGTGCGGGCGCTCAAGCGCTGGGCCTCCAAGAGCTTTCCCTGCTGCCGAAAAACCTCGAGCCGCTCGTTCAATTCCTCCTTGATGGCCGCCACGGCCCCGGCGATGCGGTCCTCGGGCATGACGAAGTGCTTAGTGGGGTAGATGAAAAGCTGCGGCTCGCGGCTGAGCACTTCGCCGCTCGTGGGATTGATGAGCGAAAGCTGCTCGACCTCGTCGCCCCAGAACTCGATGCGGAAGGCGTATTCCTCGTAGCCGGGCCAGACCTCGACGCAGTCGCCGCGGACGCGGAACTTGCCGCGGGCGAATTCCACGTCGTTCCGCTCGTACTGGATATCGACCAGCCGCCGTAGCACGTCGTCGCGATCGACGAGCGCCCCCACCTGCACGCCCACCATCATCTCCCGGTAATCGACCGGCGAGCCGAGCCCGTAAATCGACGACACGCTGGCCACGATGATCACGTCGCGCCGGCTGACCAGCGCGCTCGTCGTCGCCAGCCGCAGCCGGTCGATCTCCTGGTTGATCGAGGCGTCCTTCTCGATGTAGATGTCGCGCTGCGGGATGTAGGCCTCAGGCTGGTAGTAGTCGTAGTAACTGACGAAGTAGTGGACGGCGTTGCCGGGGAAAAACTCGCGGAACTCGGCGAAGAGCTGGGCGGCGAGGGTCTTGTTGTGCGACAGGACGAGCGTCGGCCGCTGCACGGCGGCGATCACGTTGGCCATCGTGAACGTCTTGCCCGAGCCCGTCACGCCCATCAGCACCTGGTATTTCTTCTCGGCGCGCAGGCCGGCTACGAGTTTCTCGATGGCCTGCGGCTGATCGCCGGCGGGCTGAAAGGGGCTTTGGAGTTCGAATTGCACGTTATTTGTTTCGGCAGCCCCGCGCTAGGGGCGACATTCGACAGCCAGTGGGGCGAGCCTCCGGCACCCTGCAAGCCCCGATTGAGCGACACAGAGCGCCGCGCAACCTACGACGAACCACCAGCTCCCACTGCATTATCCGCCCGCGGGCCGCCCCGCGTCAAACGCGATTGACCCGCAGCGCGCGCCGGCCGAATGAAACGAAGCCATGGTTTCCGACGTGACTCCGCCTGGAGATGGACTCCAACGAAGACCGCCTGAAGGCCGGAATCCAACGGGCGGCTTCACTTTTCTTCTCTCGGAACGTGCCGCTGCACCTGGTCGTGCATCGTGTAAAGCAGGAACCGCTTGCCATCGTGCACCAGAATGCCGCTGGATTTGTTTTCCGCGAGCGGGAAGAGCGGGTTCTTGTCGTACTTCTCCCAGTGCACGAGGTCCTGCGACACTGCCACGCACGTACACCAGAGCCGCTTGCGCGTGCCGGGCTGCGGCGCTCCTGCGCCGTGGTAATAGGCGTAGTACCGCCCGTTGTGCTTCAAAATCTGGTTGAGCGCGACTTGCTCCTTGTCGTAATCCGCGGGGCCGAGCGGAATGACCGGCTCGTCCTGCACGTTGGTCCAGACCTTCATGTCCTTCGACGTGGCCAGCCAGATGCCCAGGTCGCGGCGCTCGTAGAAAAGATGCCAAACGCCGCTGTCGAACCAGGCGGTGGGCGTGCCGTAGGGTCCCGGCTCAATGGGGTCGCCGTTCATTTTGCGGACGTCGAGCTGCCCGACGCGTTTCCACTGGATTCCGTCGGTCGAGGTCAATAGCTGCGCCAAGTCGTCCTTTCCCTCGGCGAACATGTAGTACGTCCCCTCGTGGCGGACGACCATCATGTCTTCGACCCAGTGCTGCTCGTAGACGGGGTTCTTGTCGTGGCGCGTCCAGTGGATCCCGTCGGAGCTGGTGGCGTACCCGAGCTTGAGGAGCGGGCTGCTGTCGCGCTCGAAGCCGGTGTACCACATACGGTAGAGGTCGCCCTCGCGCATGAGCCAGCCCCGTTCGCGGATGCGGACGTCCCAGTGGCCCGGCCCGGCGCCCGTGAAGACCGGCTCCTTCGGATCGGGGACGAAATCAACGAGCTCCTTCGGGAAGAGATCGTCGGCGAAAGCCGGCACGACGGCCAGCAGCAGAAGGCAGGCGGCCAGTGCGCGGCAAAGACTGCGGCCACGGCAACAGATCACGTTATCCATTGGGACCTCCGGCGGCTTTGAAAGCGACGGCAGCTTCATCGTTGGCGGCGACACCAGTGTAAATACGAGCGATGCCCGCGGCCAAGCGCCCGGCAAGGAATGCAAGCAGCGCTTGCGCCCGCCGTCTTTCGCCAATCTGCCCGATCGGCTTAAGACCTACGCATGCAGCGACCGATAACGTCGATGGAATCGGCAGGATCGGCAAATCCGCAGGGTGGTTCTGCGCCGTGCCGGGACCTGGCGCCGCCGTGGGTCAACGACATGCTTTCCAAGATTCAAGCGTTCCTGGGGCAGCGCGGCGTGCATCCGCGGGAAGCGGCCGTGGGCGTCGCGCTGGGTGTTCTGGCCGGCTTCGTCAGCGGCTGGAACCTCACGCTGTGTTGCGTGCTCACCTGCGTGCTGCTGCTTCGCGCGCCAATCAAAACTTTTCTGCTGACGTGGGGCGTCTCGGCCGTTTCGGCCTGGCTCCTGACGCCGCACACGCTCCGCGCCGGCCGCTGGCTGCTGGATGAGACGCTCGTGGGTTCGTGGCTCGCGCCGCACGCCGACAGCGTCTGGCTGGCGCTATTTGACCTCGACCGCTACACGCTGGCCGGCGGGCTGGTAGTCGCCTTGCCGGCGGCGATCATGGTGGCCTGGCTGGCCGCGATGCTGGCCGGAGCGCTGGCGCACTATGTCCGCACCGCACAAGACGGATCGGCCAAAGAAGCCTCCGTATCGCAGGCCTTCGTTCGCGCCGGCTGCTTTGCGCTTTTGGGTTCCGCGAGAGATGCTTCCGATCTGGCCGAGAAGCCCAGACTGTGGCGTCCCGTGGGAATCGTCGCGTTTTTGGTCGGGGTCGTGCCGGCGGCGATTGCGGGTTACCTCCACACGCCCGAATTCGTGGCGGGCCGCCTCCTGCGCACGCTTTCGCAGGCCAACTGCGCCGAGGTCGAAGCCGGCCACGTCGAGCTTTCGCTGTCCAGCGGCTTGCTCTACGTCCAGAATCTCGCGGTCGCCGATCCCGACGATCTGGATCGCGACCGCGTGCGCGTGGCCCAGGTGACGGCGGTGGTCCGGCCCGGTTCGCTCCTGCGGGGCGAGCTGCACGTCGAAAAGGCGCTGCTGGAAGGAATCGAGGAGGACGTTCCGCGGGCCCGCCGGGCCCGGCCGAGCACCATGCACATTCCCGGCTTCGAGGACCATGCGGACGCCGACGGCCAGGAAACCGCCGACGCCCCGGACCATCGGCGCGCGGCCGACTGCGTGCAGCACTGGGACGAGGTCGAGAAGCGGCTGGCGCAGGCGCAAGCGTTCATCGCCAAGGTCGAGCAGCTTGCCGCGGGGGCGCAGGACGAATCGGCCGGGAGCGTTTCGTCTTACGCCGCCATGCGACAGTTGCGGTGCACCTTCGGCCGCTCCTGCCCCAAAGTCCAGATCGACGCCATCCGCGCCAAGGGATTCGCCAAGGAATCGAATCTGGGGCGCGGCGCCGTGCTGGAAATCGCCAACCTGTCCAGCGATCCGCGCCGTCTGGGCAAGCCCGCCAAGGCCGAGCTGATGGCCCCGGAGCGCGGCCTGCGCGTGGCGGCCGAGCTGCCGCTGCACCGGTCCGGCAACCCGCACAAAGTGTCCTTCGAACTTCGTGACGCGGAGCTGTCGCAAACGGCCGCCCCCGGCGCGATTGCCCTCGGCGTGTCCTGCGAGGCCGGCAAGATCACCGTGCTGGGCGCAGGCACCGCCGACGTTCGGAAGATCGACCTGCGCCTGACGGCGAAGGTCTCCGGGCTGCGGCTGAAGTCCGTCGCAGGCGTGGCCGTCGCGGGCATTCCAACTTCGATGTGGAACGAGGGGTTGGCACAATTGCAGGCATTCAATGCGGACGCGGAGCTTTGCGGCGCATGGGGCGACGTGCGGCTCCGATTGGACGAAAAGGACTTCTTGGCGGGTATCCAGCGGCAGTTGCAGGCCGTCGCGGACCAACATGCGGCCGCGCGGACGCAGGCCAGCGACACGGCGGCAAGCGGTTTTGCCGAGGTGTTTCCCTCGCACAACGCCGAACAATCTACGGCCGGAGCAGACCCGCAGCAGGGCGCCGACGCGGCCGCCCCATCGAACTCCGGCGGCGCGTCAAATTCGACGGGGCACGACGTCGCGGCCGGCACGGAAACCGCGACGCCGGGCAGCGCCTGGGACCATGCGGCAGGCGGTCGGCCGTCGGCCGAGTCGTGGGCGGACAAATATCCCGGTGCGGCGCCGGTCACGAACGAGAATAGGGGCGCCGCGCCCCCCGTGACCGCGCAGCCCTCTGGTAGCGATGCGAACACCGGATCCGGTCGCTACTACGCAGAGGAGCCGGGTCATGCCTCCCAAGGGCAGGGGCAGGGGCAGGGGCAAGAGTCCCCAATGAAAAATGCGACGGCGAACAATGCGCCGGCGGAGGATGAATCAACCTCGGCTGACGCGCCTTGGCAGACAAACACGCCTCGGACGATCGACGCGCCCCCGGCGGGCGCTCCCGCCCCCGGCGAGCCGGCGCAGGTCGGCGACAGCAACGATGCGGCGGCCCATCCCAGCGCCGGCGGCGCCTTCCGTCCTCGGCCGCAGCGGACTCCGCCCGCGGTCGACGACGAGGAATACGTGGTCGGCGGCGGCTACGAACAGCTTTTCCGGGCGCAGAGGGAGGTTGGGCGATCCCCTGCCGAGGAAGCTCGGACGGAGGAACCTCCGATTCAACAAGTCCCTGCTGAACAATTGCCGGTGGTCGTTCGTCGCGAGCCGCCGGTCTCTGCGGATGATTCTCCGCAGTTTGCTCCGCAGGCACGGAGCCGGCTCTATTCGGAGGAGGCGTACGCGCCCCCTGCAGCCCAGCACGGCCGCCGCGGCGGATATGAAACGGCGGACGGTGCGGAGTTCGCGCCGCCCGAAGTCCCGGCCATCCGCTCCCGATTCGTGCCGACTCACGACGAGGTCGAGCAGTTCTCCGACGCCGACGCCCGCGATTGGTCGAGCGCCGTCGCCACCGGCGACGAAGAACACGAATCGGTCGAAGAACCCGAGGAGGAGCCGGGCATGCTCACCCGCGCCGGGCAGGCGGTGACGGGCACGATCGGCAGCCTGTGGCCGTTCCGACGGTCCGTGGAGCCGCCCCCGGTGCAGCCCGCTCGGACGGCGCGCCGGCAGCCGCCGGCCGCGTCCCGTCCGATGCCGCCGAGCAGTTCCCGAACAATGTCGCCAGGTCGTTCCCGCTCGATGCCGCCGCCGGAGGACGAGCCGCCTGAGGAAAAGACGCTGCTCGGTCGTCTGCAGTTCTGGCGGTAGGACGGCGCGGTGGGCCTTCGCTCGCTGAATCGCAGCGGCATTGTCGTTCGTGCGACCACCGGCCGGCGACCCGCATCCTCGATCCCGTGCGAGCTCGGCCCATCTCACACGCAACCGAGCGCCGGCTCAGGCCCGCACCTGGTCCGGCGGACCTACGTAGAGCTGCAGCACCTGGCTTTGCACCTTGATCGCCCGGATCAGCACCCAGATTTCCTCGGCCGAAAAGTCCTTGGGGTCGGTGAGGGCGAGGTCTTCCAGCTCTTGCGTCATGGCGGCGTGCTGGTCGGTGGCGGCCTGCAGGCGGATGCCGATGTCGCGCCAGGCCTCGCAGAGATGGCTGGAATCGTCGAGGTTGCCCGCATCCGGGACGTGGTTCATGAGCAACAGGCAAAGCCGGGCGACGTCGCGCGGCGAGGCGTGCGGCTGCAATCGCTGGACCTGAGCGGCAAGTTGTTGGCAATTCATGAAGCGCCGGCGTAGGGCTGCACCGCCTCAGGAGGACAAAGACGGCGCGGCCTGATGTGAACCAAAATCTGCTTCCGCGAATGCGGCTCGTTTCGACGTGCAACGCCGCGACGCCACGAGAGCGCCCCTGCGCGGCGTCAATCCAAACCTACCTTACGGCGCGCGGAAACGCCCGCATTTCACGAAACAGATCGGCCCGCGCCGCATCCGACGCGAGTTTTGTCCCGCCAGGATCGTTGCCGCCGCGAATCGCCGTGGCCAAACCGCAACACCGCTGCGCCCGCGACGCCGAAACGAAACGCGCGCCGCTCCGTCGCGCACGTTCGAGTGGCAGGACGGCCTTAGCAGGCCATCGATTCCGCAACGGAAGGGCCTCCGACGCCGCATGCCCGATCAATGCGTCGTCGGGACCGCCACGCGCAAGGCGCCGGCCAGCTCGACCAGCGCCTGCCAGTTCCCTTCGTCGAACGGAACGCCCTCCCGCAGCCTTCGCGCCATCGTGCGGCGCTCCGGGTCGCCCGGCAGGAGGATTTCGTCGACGCCCTCGACGCGCGGGCAGCTTCGCAGAAAATCAACCACGCTGGCCACTTCGCGCGCAAAGTGCTCGCGGCCGCCGAGCTGCGAGGCGTCGTAAACCTGCATGAAGACGCAGTTGCCGTTCTGGTTGATCGGCTGCTGGCGAATGCAGACGCCCCCGGACAGGGCCCCGGAAAAAATCTCGACCATCAGCCCCAGCCCAAAACCCTTGTAGGCCTGGTCGCCGCCCATGGGGCGGATCGTGCCGGGCGGATCGGCGTAAAGCGCGTTAGGGTCTTTCGTGGGCCGGCCCTCGCTGTCCAGGAGCCAGCCGTCGGGGCAAAGCTGGCCGGCGATTTTCTTGACGCGCACCTTGCCCTCCGCCGTCGCGCTGGTGCCGAAATCGAGCACGAGCGGCTCCCTGCCGTGCGGCACACCGATGGCGATCGGGTTGGTGCCCAGGCGCGGGGCCTTTCCGCCGGGCGGCGCGACGCGCCGCGAATGGCCGTGCGTGTTGACCATCGCCATCGACACCATCCCGCGCTCGGCGGCCAGTTCGCAATACTCGCCCAGCCGGCCGACGTGGCTGGAGCGGACCATCGTGCCCACGCACACGCCGGTCTCTTTGGCCTTGTCGAGAATGCACTGCATGAGCCGCCGGGCCTGCGTCTGGCCGAAGCCCCAGTGTCCATCGGCCGCCAGGAGTGAGGGCGTTTCCTTGAGCACGGTGAAGGGGGCGCCCGCGACGACCTCGCGTTTGGCCAGGCAATCGAGGTAGAACGGAATCCGCATCACGCCGTGCGAGTCGTGTCCCCGCAGGTTCGATCCGACAAGGCTCTCCGCGACGACTTGGGCTTCTTGGGAACCCACGCCGCCGGCCGAGAGGAGGTTGCGAGCAAAAGTCGTAAGCGATTCGGCGGGAACGACGGGCATGGGAGGCGGACGGCAGAGGTCGTATGGCGGGGGCTGCGGGCGTCACACAGCCATTTCGAAACTGAACGGTAGCATCATGCGCACGTGCGCAAACGTCCGCAAGGCCGGTCGACTCGCGGCAGTTGCGGGGGTCGAAGTCGGGCGTTACCCTGCCGTGAGAATTTGAAGCGGGTTCTTCCGCGATCGCCAAGAACCGCCTCAAGACGGGACTCCAACAACGCCGCCTGAAGGCGGGACTCCAACATGCGCATCACGCACGTCGAAACCTACGCCGCGCGAATCCCCCTCAAGCCCATCCGGCGGATGAAATCCGCGCTCGGACAGCACCTCGTCTCGCAGTACGTGCTCGTGCGCCTGGGGACGGACGCCGGCATCGAGGGCGTCGGCGAGGCGACCGTCATGCCCCGCTGGAGCGGCGAAACGGTCTGGTCGGCCAAGGCCCTCATCGACCGCATCTTCGCGCCGCTCGTCGTGGGACGCGACCCCACGAACATCGTCGAGATCGACGGGCTGCTCGAAAGCGCCTGCCAGCTCAACTGGTTCACCAAGGCGGCGATCGAAATGGCCTGCTGGGACATTGCCGGCAAGGCCGCCGGCAAACCCGTGTATGACCTGCTCGGCGGCGCGCAGCGAGCGCTGGAATTCCGCTGCCGCTTCTCGATGGGCGCGTATGATCTGGACCGGGCCCGGCAGGTCGCCGCCGATCGCGTGGCCGCGGGCTTCGACACGATCAAGGTCAAGGTCGGCGGCGACGTGGCGGCGGACTTGGCGCGCGTGCGGGCGGTGCGCGAGGTCATCGGGCCGTCGCGGCGGCTCGTCATCGACGCCAACTGCGGCTGGGACGCCGAGACGGCCGTTCGCGCCGTCAACGCCATGGCCGAGCTGGAGATCGACCTCGATGAGCAGCCCACGACCGACGGCGACTACGCCGCCATGGCCCGCGTGCGCCGCGAGACGAAGCCCCCCGTCATGGCCGACGACATTTGCTTCGACATGGTCCACGCGCGGGAGCTGGTGCGCGGCGAGTGCTGCGACGTGATCAGCGTCTATCCCGGCAAGAATGGCGGCATCGCCCGCGCCAAGGCGATCGTCGATTTTGCGGCGTCGCACGACGTCGCCTGCTCGATCGGCTCGAACCTGGAGTGGGACGTGGCGACGGCCGCGATGTGCCACCTCGTCGTGGCGTGCAAAAACGTCAACGTCGAGCGCTACCCGGGCGACGTGCTCGGTCCTGAATATCACGAGTTTTCGATCGCGCGCGCGCCGATCAAGATTCGCGGCGACCGCGTGACGACGCCGAGCGGGCCGGGGCTGGGCGTGGAGGTCGATTGGAACGTCGTTCGCGCCAACCTCTGCGCGTGAATGTTGGAGTCGTTCGTAGTGACCGCATTTATGCGGTCCGGCCGGGACTCCGCCTCGCGCCCTAATTCAAGAAGACCGCCTCAAGGCGGTACTCCAGCAAGACCGGGAGTCCAACTTCGCTCATTGTCCCGGCTGGCGCACTTCGAGCTCGTCCACGTACGAGTCGCCGGCAGGGTTGAATTTCAAAAGCAACTCGTAAACGCCGCGCTGCGTGAGCGACAGCTCGTGCCGGCTCACCTTACCGAGGTAGCGCAGCTCCAGCGTGTGCTCGCCCGACCGCGTGGCGTAGCCGAATGCAAAGCCCGTCCGCAGCGAATAGGTGCCCAGGCTCTTGTCGTCCAGCATGACCTCGATCTTCACGCCCTCGCCCAGCACGTTGCCGCGACCGCGAACGTGGAGCGTGACGGCCTTTCCGGCGGCAGCCGCGCTCGTTCCTCCAGCGGGGGACGGCCCCGACGGCGCGCTCGTCGCAGCCGTCCCGGCCGGCGCCGCTGCGGCTCCGTTGCCCGCGCCGCTGGCGGGAACGGCCGCGGCCCGGCCGCAGTGCGGGCATTTCACCCGTTTGCCGGCGTGCTCATCCTGGGCCGCGAACGACTGACCGCAAGGACAATGAATGCGAATCGACATGGAACGGACGAAAAAAACGATGGAAATGATCGCGCACGTCGGCGGTCAGCCGGAAGTGAGGATTTCCACGCTGTCCGCCGCCTGCCATACTCGCACGCAGGCTTGGGCGAGTCAAGAAATCGGCCCAATTTGTCCCAATTTGTGCTTTTTTCCCTGCCAACGGCCGTGAATGCCCGGCCCGGCTTCTAACAAAACCGAAGGGGTTGTAGAATACCATCAGCGGGAACGACTCGACCGGAGGCCACGTCATGTCGATCAGCGTCGCCGATCTTTGCCGGCAGCACTCCGTTTCCTTCGAGCAGCTCGTCGAGCAATCGGGCCTCGAGCAGACGCGCGTAACGGCCATTCTCCTGGGCCGCTGGACGCCCAGCCCCGGTGAGCGGGCGAGCATCGCCGCCGTTTTCGGCGTCGACATCGCAGAGATTTCCTGGGGCCACGCCACGCCGATCCAGCACATTTACGGCAGCGGACCGTCGTAACCGCCAGCGAGCGCCGTGTGCGTCTCGTCCCATCGGGCCAAAACCTGCTCGGGCGTGGCCGTGCCCGTCGTGCCGATCTGCTGGATCGTGATCGAGGCCACGAGATTTCCCACCTGCCCGGCCTCGACCAGGTTCGCGCCGGCCAGATAGGACGCCACGAGTCCGCTTGTGGCACTGTCGCCGGCGCCGACGATGTCGATCGGCCCGCGGACAGGATACGACGCTATCCGCGTCGCGTCGCCCTGGGGATCGACGAGCAGCATTCCCGCTTCGCCGAGCGTACAGTAGACGTGCCGATTCGCGCGCCGGGCCAGGCGAAACGCGGCGACCTCTGGCGACGCTTCGGCGGCCCGGACGCTTGAGGGAGCCGCCGCCCGCTCGCACTCGCTGCGGTTGGGCTTGAGCACGCAGCCGCGAAAGGCGCCGACGTGCGCCCGGCTGTCGGCCAGGATGAACTTCTCGGGCCGATCTGCGGCCAGCGCCGCCAGCTCGTCGCGGACGCGCGGCGTGACGACGCCCCAGCCTTCTTCGCGCACCTGGTCCAGAACGATCAGCCCATCGACCTCCTCAAACAGCGACCGCAGCCGGGCGATCACCTGCGATTCGGTCTTGCTCGACAGCGGCGCCCGCGTCCGCAGGTCCAACCGGTTCAGCTCGCGCCACGTGCCGGCGTCGTCGCGCTGCATGGGCTTGGTGTAGGTGGGCGTCTGCCGGCCTGCGTCCTGGATCACGTTGGCCGTAACGACGCTCAGATTTTGCAGGCAGCGGAGCACGTCGCACGCTTCGCCGTCGTCGCCGATGACCGTCAGCGGCCGCAGCGTGCCGACGCCGAGCGCGGCCAGATTGTTGAGGACCGTTCCCAAAGCACCGGGATTATTGCGCACCCGCCCCACTTGATACGCCTCCAGGCCCGTCTCGACCGACAGCTCGTGGCAGGCCGGGTCGATGTCCAGGTAGCGGTCGAGAAACAGGTCGCCCACGAGGCCGATCGACAGGCGCGGAAACTCGCGCAGGAATCCTGCCAGCCGCTCGCGCGAAAGGGGGGCAACGTTCACGGCTGGCCTTCCTTGGCGATCGTTGCCTCGGCGCCGAGCGCCGCCAAACGAAGCTGCGGGATCGTGTGCCGGTGGTCGCCGCAGACGTAAAAACTCTCGCCGCCGTCGGCCACGGTCCGCACGAGGATCGTCTTCCACGGTCGGTAGTAATACTGAAAATTCGTCTTCGGCGCCTCCTTCGAGAAGTCGCCGCTCAAGGGAACGAGATCGAAGGCGGCCGTCGTGAAACGGGCAATCTGCCGGCCTTCCTGATGGGCCACGTTGCGGGCCATCGCCAAGGCCTTGAGGTAGACCTCCGGTCCCATGACGGCCGTGCCGAAGCAAAGGAAAACCCCCCCTTCGAGCTTCGACACGGTGTCGCAGACGGTCAAAAAATCCCGGTAGCTGGCGACGCCCAGCGCGGCCGGATCGAAGTTCGGGTGCTCGTGCAAGATGTCGTAGCCGATGCCGACGTGGACCGTGACCGGCACGCGCAGCCGGTTGGCCTGGGCCAGGACGCTCGTCGCCTTGTGCGGGTAGTCGCCGTCGAGGATTTCCCGGCCGATCGCCTCGCCGAGGCCGAGCCCCTCGGCCGCGCCGCGGGCGACAACGTCGTTAATCCGCGCCGTCTCGCGCCACAGGCCGAACTCGCCGCTTTTGATGTACCGCGCGACGCTTTCGCAAGTCTGTCCGATCAGGGCCAGCTCGAAGTCGTGGATCGGCCCGGCGCCGTTCATGCCGATGTGGGTAATGAGGCCGCGCTCCATCATATCGATGAGCTGCCGCGCGACGCCGGCCCGAATCACGTGCCCGCCGGCCAAGATCAGCCGGGCCGCGCCGCGCTTCTTTGCCTCGACGAGCCGCCGGGGCGGTTAATGGAAGAGGTTCGCGGCGAACGACCGCATGCCAATCTCGCGTCGGAACAATTCGTTGTTGACGGAACCGCCTATCTGTCGAAGAATACTGTTATGAGCACCGACGTTGAACAATCGGAAGCCCTCGCTGACCTGGAGGCGCTTTGCTCCAGCCTCGCCGCAGGTCGGCCGGTCGATCCTGATCTTGCGAAGCGCATCCGCGAGCGATCCGAGAGAATTCGCGAGGAGATTCGACGGAAGCACGGCGTCCTGGACGTGGCGGTTCAGCTTATTCGTGAAGCCCGCGAGGAATGAAATACGTCGTCGATGCTTCGGTCGCCCTGAAGTGGGTGCTCGTAGAGCACCATTCTTCACAAGCCCTTCGTCTCCGCGCGGATTTTCAACAGCAGTCGCACGAGTTGCATGCGCCAGACGTTTTCCCTGCCGAATGCGGACACGGTTTGGCGCGCGCCGAACGACGAGGAATTGTTCCCGCAGGTGGCACAGCCGCTCTTCTAGGGGACATCGGCACAACATTTCCGCAGTTGCACGATTCCGTTGCGCTGCTGCAGCGGGCAGCCGCACTATCGTCGTCGTTGCGTCTGGGCTTCTACGACTGTCTTTACCTGGCATTAGCCCTCAAATAAGCGAAGGTACCGCGAATTTTTCGTTGAAGGCGCGGGCGCAGCGGTGAGCGCTCGGCCGCGGCGCGGTCGATTCGTTGCTTCGCATTGTACCTGCTTCATCTCGTTCGTTCTTGGCCTGGGGCCGGTGAAAGGTGAAGG
>JACOUI010000040.1 GCA_016177915.1 Planctomycetia bacterium | reverse complement strand
GCGGGTGTGGCTCTCCGGGCTACCGTGCGGCCCCAGGTAGTAGGGCTTCCGCTGGATGTAAACGACGGCCTGGCCAGTCGGCTTGTGCAGGTCGTACTTCGGAAACTTGGGCGTGATGGGCTTCTTCCGCGGCATGGTGCGTTCCCCGCAAGACGGGCAAGTTGCGTGTCAGTACAGTACTGACAGCCATCTCGCATTTTCGGGCCGCACCGCCGACCGCCGGCGGGTAGTAAGTGCTTACTTCGGCGTTGCTTCTGTCTCAGTGGGCGGCACTGGGCTCGAACCAGTGACCTCTACCGTGTGAGGATAGCGCTCTAACCAACTGAGCTAGCCGCCCCGATCACAACCTAGCAAGCCAGATCCAAAAGAGCAACCGCCGACGCCCTCGGCCGTCTGCCGCGTAGTCGTTGGGAAAAGCCGCGCAGAGGCGCTACGGCTCGGCGTCGAACGTGGCGTCCGGTCGGACCGACTTGTACCATGCCTTCCACTCCTCGATCGCCTTGGCGCGATCGGCCTTTTCGGCGTTCAGGGCCGGGCCGGTCTCGTCGAACCGGCGGCTGATGAACCGCAGCGCGTCGCGGGCGGCCTTGACGACCGCCACGTCGTCGTCGTCCAGGGCCAGGATGAAGACGGGGACGTCGTCCAGGTTGCGGACCTTGCCCAGCGCAGTGAGGGCGGCGGCCCGGGCCTCCGGGGCCCCCTGGCCGGCCAGCTTGTGCAGGCGCAGCACGAGCGGGGCGATCATCGCTTCGTCGGCGGCCACGACCTGCTCGCCGAAGCCCTCCACGGCCGCCGCGAATTTCGGGTCGTTCGGGTTTTCCATGATGCCCAGAAGCTCGTCCGCCGGGCCGGAAAGCGGCTTGACGACGACGCGGCCCTGCTTGAGCTGCAGCGCCGACTCGCCCGGCGGAAGCCCGCGGCCCCCGATCAGAACGCCGTTGGCGGTGTCTTCAATCTCCTTGAGGATGGTGCGCGTCCTCCGCGTCAGGAAGAGGACGCCCCAGGCGGTGTCGACCTCCAGGTAGCCGCTGCCCATCGTGTCGACGAATGCGCCGTTTTGTTCGCTGGAGAGAAAGTACATCGCGCCGGTCGTGTACCACTCCGGCTCGGCGGGGAACTCGTTCGTGTACTGCTCGCGAAAGCTCTGGTACCGCTCCAGGCCGTAATAGTAGTAATTCGTGTATCCCACGATCGGCTTCCGGGCGTTGTCGGTCATCCACTTGTCGGCTTGCGCCATGGCGTTTTCGAGCGCGCCGACGTCGATGTTGACCTTGACCCTCGCGGCCTTGTCGCCTCCGTCGACGGGCTTGAGCGACGGCGGAAGCTTGGGGCCGTCGGGCGACTCCTTTTTCGGCTCGACGTTGCTCGTCTTCACGAAATAGCCGCAGATGTACAGGCTGCCGGCGCCGCCGGCGGACATGCTGTGCGTGACGGTCGTGGGGAGCTGCAGCGCGGCCGCCGCGACGCCGCCGGGTCCGTCGGGACCGTAGACGAACCCGCCGATCGAGGTTTGCGTGCGCACGAACCAGTTGGCGACGCCTTCCCAGGCTTTCGCGGGCACGACCACGCCGGCCTGGCTTGCCTCCCAAAGCCCCAGGGTGGCGTATTGCGTCATGGAGGTGTCGCCGTAGGGCTTGTTGTCGGTGCAGAAGCCGCCGTGGTCCTTTTGATGCCGCAGCATCTGGGTCAGGGCCTTTTCGATGTCCGGCTTGTATTGCTTGGAATCGAGGCTTGTCAGGAAGGAGATGGCGGCGGCGCAGTTGTAGACGCCGTTGTAGCCTTCGCCGATTCTGCCCGACTGAATGGCGCTGCGGACGATGCGGGCGGCCTTTTGAATCGTCGGGTCGTCCTTGGGCACATTCGCCGAAATCAGCGCCAGGCCGATGAGGGCGTACTGGCCCGTGGCGGGCACGGCGGCAGGTTCGCGGCGCTGGAGCGTGTCCATGTCGACCTTTTTCAATTGGGCGACGGCGCGAGCGACGGCGGCCTTGACCTCGGGGCTTTCGGGGGTGAGGGCCCGGGCGGGGGACGCGGCCAGAAGCCCCACGGCGATTGCGGCCAGAGCGACCAGGGCGGACGGGGCGTGCGAAACGCGAAGCATAGGGGCCTCCCCGGCGGACGTTGTTGACGGGTCGTTGATCGGCTGCGAGTTTACGGCTTCTTTTCTGGCGGCGGAACCGTGACGTTCGTCGTGGCGATTCCCTCTTCCAGCGATTTGCCGCTGCGGTAGACCTTCAGCCGCTCCTCGAAGGACAGGACCAATTCGTTGTTCTCTCGCTCCCGGGCGAGCCGCAGGCCCTCGTCCGCGACTTCGACGGCCCGGCGGAAGTTGCCGGCCGCGGCGTAGGCGGCGCCGAGGATGTCGAGCATGATCGGATCGGGAATCGGGCCGGCGCTGGCGTCGAGCGCCCGCTCGGCGAATTTGACGGCCTCCTCGCCGTTGCGCACGGAGGCGTCGGGAGTGGTGGCGAGGATCCAAGCCAGCGTCCGCTGGGCGCCCACGTGCGTGGGCCGCAGCTCCAACGCCCGGCGCAGCGCGCGGGCCGCCGCCTTGGAGTGTCCCAACTGGTATTCGGCCAGGCCCAGAAGGTGATGCGCGGTCTGCAATTCGCCGTCGACCTCCGTCGCCCGCCGGCACCACTGGGCCGCGTCGTCGAATTTGTTCTCGGCCAGCAAGCGGTCGCCGACCGTCATCAGCAATTCGGCGTAGCTGGGGCACTTCGCCAGGCGGTCGCCGTGCGTCTCGACGTAGGGGATCCCCTCGGCGACGAAATCCTGATTGAGATAGGACGTGGCCACGTGCAGGATCACGTCCTTGAACGGCATGGTGTGCCAGCGGCCGGCAAAGGGCACGGCGCGGGCGCGAAGCTCGGCGTCGTCGAGCGAGAGCATCTTCGCGTCCGACAGAACGCTCCGCACGTCGACGGCCCCGCGGTAAACGCCGAAGACCCGCAGCCGCGCGTCCAGCAGGAAACTCTGGGGCACGCCGATGGGCGTGACCCGCGCCAGCGATTCGTCGAGCATCAACTGGATGCCGTCCACGAGGCGCGTGGACGCCATTCCACTCGGCAGAGCCAGGTTCAGGCGCTGGACCAGCGCGTGGGCGACGTCCTTGGCCTCGTTGAGCCGCCGTTCGGTCTCCGCGGCGGCGGATTTCGGGTCGTCGAACGAGTGCGTGGCCAGCTCGGCGGCGCTGGAGACGCCGTCGACCGAGAGCGCCAGGACATCGATGCCGGCGGCGGCCAGCTCGTCCTTGGCGGCGTCCAGCCGCTTCAGCTCGTCGAGGCACGGCTCGCACCAGCTTGCCCAGAACACGAGCAGCAGCGGCCGGCCGGACTGCGCATCGAGATTGGCGTCCTTGCCGTCCCAGGTCCGATACTTGAGGGCCGGGACCGGCACCAGCCCGCCCAGCAGCGAGCGCGGCGGGGCCTCGAGTTTTTCCATCGGCAGGGGCTGGGCCTTCAGCCCGGCCAGGCCCTGCGGCGGCGTGAAGCGGGCGGCCTTTCCGGCGCCCTGCTTGATCTGATAGAAGCCGTTGGGGGCCAGGTCCGTGAATTCCTCGAGGCCGCCGCCCGGCCAGCGGACGACGACCTTCTCGATCGCGGCGCCCTGCCCCAGGCCGAAGTGCAGCCATTGGCTGGATTGCGTCAGAAAGCCCTCGCCGGCGCGGCGCGTCCGCATCAGCGGGGCGTGGCCGTCGCCGCGCAAGTGGACCGTGACCCGCGCCCCGACGGCGTCGCGGTTGCACGTCACGCCTTGGAGCTTGACCTCGAGGAAGTCCTGGTCGTTTTTAGGCAGCTCGTTGCGCACGACGCGGACCTGCGGGCCCGTGCGGTTGACCAGCCAGGCGTCGAGGTCGCCATCGAAGTCCCAGTCGACGAAGCTGATCGCCCGGCCGTCGTCGTCGAAGTCGATCCCGCTGACGGCCGAGACGTCGGCGAAGCGACGGCCCTGCACGTTCAGGAAGCAGCAATTGCGCTCGCGGCCGCTGAACGAATGGCCGCGCTTGATGAGGTCGTAAAAGTCCGACGGCTCATCGAGCTTGAACTTGAGCGATGGATTGCGTTGCGACACGACCTGTCGCCAGGCGAAACTTCACAAATCGTCGATCTTGTCGTTGGTGATGAACCCGTTGGCGACGTAGATGTCCTCCCAGCCGTCGTTGTTGAGGTCGGCAAAAAGCGACGACCAGGCCCAGCGGCCGATCTCCACGCCGGCCTCGAGGCCGACTTCCTCGAACGTCCCGTCCCCCTTGTTGCGGAAGAGCGAGTTGCCCTTGGCGAAGCGCTGCAGCAGCGCGCGGACGGTGGGGTTGAGGCGCTCGAGCTGCTGCTCCTGCGTGGTGATGCGGTTCCCAGCCGAGGAGAACATGTTGCCGACGTAAAGATCCATGTGGCCGTCGCGGTCGAAATCGCCCCAGCTTGCCGACATGCCGGAGCCGGGGTCCAGCACGCCGGCCTCGCGCGCCACGTCGACGAACCGGCCGTTGTCGTTGCGAAACAGGTTCTTGGTGCCGTAGTCGTTGGCGATGAACAGGTCCGAATCGCCGTCGTTGTCGAAGTCCTCCCAGGCGGCGGCCAGGCTCTGCCGGTAGTTGTCGCGGCTCAGCCCGACGTCGTGCGCGATCTCGGTGAACTTCCACTCGCCCGGCGGCGACGAGGAAATGTCGTTGCGGAAGAGGAAGTTCGGGCCGCCGTCGCGCGCGTCGTAGTAGACGAACGGCACCTTGCCGACTTCGGCCTTGCCGACGCACTGAAACAGGTCCAGGTCCCCGTCGTTGTCCACGTCGATGGCGGTCAGGCCCTCCAGGTCCCACTCCGGGACCTTCACGTCCGCTTGGACGGCGAAGCGTCCTTGCCCGTCGTTCTCGAGGATCAGGATGTGATAGAACATCGAGCAGATGAGGTCCGGGTCGCCATCGTTGTCGAGATCGACCAGCAGGGCGGCGGTGGTGTGGTCGAGGAAGTCGACGCCCGCCTCGGCCGAGCGATCGACGACGGCGCCCGTGCCATCCTGCACCAAAAGCTTGTTCGGCAGGCCGACGGGCTGGCAGATGTAAACGTCCTCCAGGCCGTCGCCGTTGACGTCGCCGATCGCCATGCCGTAGCGCTCGGCGATCCCGCTGCCGTAGCTGAAATCGACGCACTGCACCCAGTAATTCAGCCCGCGGCGGAGCTGCTGCTCGAAGCAGGGGTTCCCTCCCAGTGCGGCGACGGTGACGTCGGAAAACAGCGCGCCGGCCGGCAGCGAGGCGTCGATCTCCTCGTGGTCTTGCACCTCGATGAGTTCGAGGCGGGGCGGCTGGTTCTGCTGCGTGAGCCGCCAGCGGCAGTTCCATTTCGCGTTCAACTGCAGCGTCCGCCCGCCGCCGCGGCGGCTGGCCTGGAAATAGGAGACGGTGGATACTACGCCCTCCTTGTTTTCGACGCGGATCGTCTTGAAGCTCGCCCCAGCGCCCTCGGCCGACGCAAAATCGCCGAACGCCTTGGCGACTTCATCCGCGAGTCCGCCGGCGACGGGCGGGGCCTTGGCCGCGCCGGCCGCCGACCGCGCGACGGCGACGCCGTGCTTTTCCCAGACCTTCGCCAGGTCCGCAGGACGCAGGGGGCTGCACGCGAATCCCTTCGCCGTCAGCGAATCCAGCTTCTCAAGTTGCCCTGGCTTGGGTTGGGCGATGCAACTGGCCAGGAGCTTTAGTTGCGCATCGACCTGCTCGGCCACGGCCTCGGAATCCCAGCCGTCGGTGCGCGGGTCGACCTGAAACTGGTGGGCGGCCGTCATGTATTGCAGGCGCGCCGTGGCGAGGTTCGTCTCGCCAGACAGGTCGACCTTGGGGATTTCACGGCGGACCGGCGTGGTTTCGGGAGGCGTATCGGCACCGGGTTGGACGCCAGCGGACGGCCCGCCCGCCGTAGCCGTCGACGCATCGTCAAACCGTCGCATCGCTTGCCAAACGGCCAGACTTGCCGCCGTCAGGCCGCCAAGCAATGCGACTGCCAGTCCGAGTTTCCTCATGCCACAAATCCAATCAGAACCGCAGCGCTGGATACAACTACTTTAGCAGCAGGCAATTAGCGCAACCATGCGCACCTTGCCGATTGTAGCGAAAGCCGCCCACAAACGCAATTTGGCGGGCCGCGCGCGTCTGCGAGCGCGGCACTGTTGAATCCCGCGTGAACTGTCTATGCCGTTCTCGGTTACTACGCACGTCGGAAGCGGGAGTTCTTCGCACGACGGCGCGGGTGGGAAGCAAGACCCGGACGCCTGGCGAACGCGGGAGGGTTCATTCGCCGGCGTCGGGCGGCTTGATGCGGTGGTAGCGGTCGACCGTCGGGTTGGCAAGCCGCGAAACGGCGCCGTCCGGCCAGCGGACTTCCAATTCTTCGACCTGCGATTCCTCGCCCAGCCCGAAGTGGACGACCGGGGCGTGCTGCGATTGAAACGAGTCGCCGGCCACGACGACGCCGACGTGGCGGGCGGAGGCCGTGCGCGCGGCGACCTGCGCCCCCAAGGGCGAGCGGCCCTTGCCGTAGTCGCGCAACACTACGCCGATCCAGTGACGCTTGTAGGGCGCGGTGTTCTGCAGGATGTGCAGGAGCGGTCCGTCGCTGAGGCGCTTTTCCGCGACGATCAAGTCGACGCGGCCGTCAAGGTCCAGGTCCTGGGCCGCGACGTTGCGCGAGTCGAACTCGAAACCGACGCCCAGCAGGAATCCCACGTCCCGGAACCCGCGGCCGCCCTCGTTCAGCAGCAGGCAATCGTGCTCGTACCCGTTCCACGACATCGACTGCATTTCGTCGGCGACGACGTCCTGCACGAAACGCTTGAGCTCGGGGTCTGGGCGAGGCGTGTTGAAATAGATGTCGTGGCACCAGAAGCGGGTGCAGTAGTCCTTCGCCGTGCCGCGGCTGATGTGACCGTTGCCGACGAAAATGTCGCGATCGCCGTCGTTGTCCCAATCCAGCGTCGCCGAACCCCACGACCAGCCGGTGCGGGCGACCTGGTCGTTGAAAGGCGCCTGCCGGTACCCCTTTCCGCCGGCAAGATACATGCGGTTCCCGTAGCCCATGGCGGCCCGCATCTTGTGCTCGGCCGGAGAGTCCGTGCGCTTGAGCCCCATGGCGTCGAGGCGGCGGGCGGTCGTGGACGACATGCCGATCATGTAAAGGTCCAACCGGCCGTCCCGGTCGTAGTCGCCGATCGTGTGCGACATCCCGAAGGCGTGCCGCTCGTCGAGCCACGAATCCGTGACGTCCGTGAATTTTCCGCGGCCGTCGTTGGAGTACACGTCCATTCCCGAAAAGTCGTTGACGGTGACCAGGTCGAGGCTGCCGTCGCCGTTAAGATCGATCAGCGACGCGCTGAACGTGCGGCGGTTGCGCTTGGCGTCCAGGCCTGAGGCGGCCGTCACGTCCGTGAAGCGTCCCTGGCCGTCGTTTTGCAAAAGGAAGGCGGGAAAGGCGTCGTTGGCGTCTTAATAGGGGGTCGGCATCTGGCCGTCGGCGTACGGCTGGCGGTACTGGCCGAGCCAGGCGTCGAGGTCGCCGTCACCGTCGACGTCGCCCGCCGTCAGCACGGAAGGTTGGCGAACCTCGGGCGAGGACAGCACCGTCACCGGGGGCGACGTGAAGCGGCCCGAGGCGTCGGCGACCCACAAAAACACCGTTTCGCGCCCGCTGGCGAGCAGGTCCGGCACGGCGTCGCCCGTGAAGTCGCCCACAACGGCCGCCGCCACGTCCCACCGGCGCCCGCGCTTTTCGACGGGCGGCGGATGATCGAAGAGCTTGTCGGGCAGGAAGTGAAAATCGCCTTCGTTCCAGAACAGGGCGTTGTAGTCGGGCAGCGCGACGTCGGGCCGATCGTCGCCGTTAAAGTCGTAGACGGTCAGCAACAGCGAGTTCCGTGGATCGCTGCCGGTGGTTTCCGAACCGATGGCGAGGCGCTGCTTGAACGGCACGTCGCCCTGCCGCTGGGCGATGCGCAGCGAGCGCGCCTCCACGCGCCGCGGCCGCGGCGCCGGTGCGTCGCCCGACGCGGAAGGCCCGGGGGGCGCCCACTCCACGTCCAGCTCGCCCTTGACGACGAAGCGCCGGTTCTCGCCCGAGTTGACGACGTGCAGCACAAAGGAAACAAGCGAATGGGCCGGCTTGCCGGCGGCCGCGGGCGAAAAATTCGAGTGGTGCCACTCCGACTCCACGAGCTGGTGGCCGGTCGCCTGCAGCTCGGTCAGCCAGCCGCGCCAATCGCTCGCGTCCATTCGGCGCATCGGCGGGCCGAACGACGTGACGGAGATTCCGTCGTCGATCGAGACCGAGTCCGCCGGACTTTCGATCACCAGTTCCGTGAAGGGAAAGTCGGCCAGGACGGCAACCTTGTCGCGGGCGGCGCGAAGATTGTCCCACAGCCGCACGAACGGCGCTTCATAGTGCTGGGCCGCGACCTCGTTGGCCCATACCGTCTGGTCCAACTCTTCGCGCTGGCGAGCCAGGTCGTCGGCCGTCCGCTTCTGTTCGGCGGGCGGAGGGTTCGCGGCCGCAGCCGCCTGCGACGCGGTGGGGACGGCGGTCGTCGTCGCAGGTTGCGCCGACGACCCGCACCCCGGCGCAAACTGCGCCGCTGCAAGCAGCACCAAGCTAAGAGCACCGTCGAAAGCTGTTGCCCGCATGTGCTCTGCCTGTCGCCGGAATGGGGCCGCCTGGGCCTTGTGGCGGCCTAGAGGCCTGCTTTCTTCAGGTAGGGGCCGATGTCGATTTTCCCAACGTCGCCGCCGCCCGCCGGCACGTCGATCTTGACCTCGGTCTTTTCGACCGAGAACGTGCCCTTGTAGCGGTCGAGCTGGGCGTTCATGTCCGGCGGAGCACCGCCGGGAGCGCCGCCGGGAGCGGCGCCGGCGCCAGCGCCGCCGGTCATCAGCCCGGGCAAATCCTCGCGCCGGTTCTCGTAACGGATGACGATGCGCATCTTGCCGGCCTTGGCGCCCTCGAACTTGAACGTGCCGTCCTTGTTGTATTCGCCGCTGGTGACGACCTGGACCGGGTTGGCGTCCTCGTACAAGTCGAGCATCAGCATCGGCCCGCCCTGTTCGGGATTGATCTCGATGGGCTTGTCGTCGCGCACGAGGGTTCCCGTGACGGTGACCCCCTGAGGCGAATCGGCCGAGCCGCAACCGGCGCAGGCCAGCGCCGCCATCAGCAACGCGGCAATGACGGTTCCAACACGGATTTGCATAGGATGGGTCCCCTGTGATGAAGCCGGGAGAGTCAAGCAGGACGCGGTGTAGCGCCATTAGAAAGACACCTCGCCCCCTGTCAAGAGGGCGAGGTGTTTGTGCTTGAAAAACGCGCTGTCAACAACGCTGTCAACAACTGGGGGGCGAGACCCCTGGCACGCTGCTAGTCCCTCTGAACCGGGAGCCCGTCCGCCCGGTAGCCGAGCCGGCGAAAAACCTCGCGGTCGATGTTGTACCGGATCCCAGTCACGGAGGCGTCGGCGTACATGATGTTGAACTTGGCCGGGTGCGGACCGCCGAAGCGATGGCCGCCGTCGTGCAAGTTCGGCAGGAACGTGTCGGGCCAAGGCTCAAAGTAGTTGATGCCGCCCGGAACGATCGGATTGTTGTTGCCGTCCCGGCGGGAGACGGTGGCCGTCCAGCGCACGACGTCCCAGTCCCAGTTGGAGGCATACCCCTGGTCGTCGTCGCCGAGCCAGGCGTGCGTGTACCAGCGGGCGGGCTTGCGCTTTTCGGCCAGGAGCATGGTGTTGGAGAGCCCATCGGTGATGGCGCCGAAGGGATGGGCGCGCAAGGCCTCGATGGGACCTTCGCCGCTGGCGTCACAGGCGTAATCGCAGGGCATGTAGCGAAGAGTGCCCGCGGCAGCCGGCCACGGCTGCGGCCAGGCCCACGGCGGGAACGCTTCCTGGTGCCGAAGTTCGCCGGTGCGGCGCGTCGGGCAGGCAAACGTGGCGATGGGAGAGCTGACGGCCACGCGGCTCTTGAATCCCTCGGGCGTGTCGCCGCTGAGGAGCCTGGCGGGGAGCGGAGCGTTGTGGGCCTGGGGCTGCTCCATGAACGGCAGGATCTGGTATCCCCAGCCGAAGCCCTGCTGAATCCCAACGGCCGGAACGCCGTTAATCAACGTGATGCGCAGCGCCGTCGGCCGCGGGTTCGGCACGGTTTGGCCGCCCCAGTCCCACGAGCCGCCGTGGGGCAGGTAGTTGTAGGTATCGTGATGGTTGTGCATCGCGATGCCGAGCTGGTGCAGATTGTTCTGACACGACGTCCGCCGGGCCGCCTCCCGCGCCGCCTGCACTGCGGGAAGCAGAAGCGCGATGAGAATGCCAATGATGGCAATCACAACCAACAACTCAACCAGCGTGAACCCCGACTTACGAGTTGACATGTCGCCTCCTTAAACACCAGGAATCTGGAATGATGAATGGGGTCGAAAGAGCCCCCACAAAGACGTTCTTACAGGGCGCTTGAGAGTTTAACAACGGCCGCTAGCTTGTCAACCATACATTTTCCCATTTTTCAGGGGTGCGCTTTTTCGCCGATTTCGAGGAATCGACCCTCTCGAACGTTCTTGCCGTATTAGGGTAGAACCTGAGTTGGGCACCTCGCCGATCGGGGCCGGATGATTGCAAAGCTCGGCGGCCCTCGGCATAATAATGTGCAAGCTGGAACTTGTGGCCGGACGCACCGCAAGGCCGCCCGCAGTATGGCTTTAATTCCGCAAGCCTATCTTCCCCTTCTCTTATCGACGAAAGCCTGAACAAACGTGAACTCTCCCATGGCGACAGGCGGGGGATCCAGCCGCGTGTACTTGCCGGCGGTCGGGCCGAAGCTGCATTGGCTGCTGCGGCTCGTGTTCGTTTTGGCCGCGATCCTGGGGGCGAATTCGGTCTACCTGGTGAGCATTACGGTTTTGCAGGCGTATTTCCAGAGCCGCGGCGAAAACGTCATCTTGCAGAACTACTTCTACCAGTTGATGTTTCTGGCCCACATCGTCCTGGGCCTCCTGTTTGCCGTGCCGCTCGTCGCCTTTGCCGTGATTCACCTCTCGGGCGCTCGCAAGCGGCGCAACCGCCCTGCCGTGCGGATGGGGCTGCTCCTCTTTGCCGTGTGCCTCGTGCTGATCGGCTCGGGATTCGTGCTCATGCGGTTGGAAGGCGTGCTGGAGATCAACCATCCGCAGGTCCGGCGCGTGGCGTACTGGCTGCACGCGATTGCGCCGTTGGCGGCGATCTGGGTGTACGTGCTGCACCGCCTGGCGGGTCCGCCGATCAAGTGGAAGCTGGGGTTCGGCTACGGCGCCGCCGTCGGGGCCGTCGTCGCGGCCATGGCCGTCTTCCACTCGCACGATCCCCGGAAATACAACGTCGAGGGACCCAAGGAGGGCAAAGAGTACTTCGAACCCGCGCTCGCCCTCACTGCCGACGGCAACTTCATCTCCCGCCAGTCGCTGCAAATGAACGACTACTGCGCCCAGTGCCACCAGGACGAAGTCAAGGGCTGGTTCCACAGCGCCCACCATTTCAGCTCCTTCAACAACAAGGCCTACCTGTTCAGCGTCAAGGAGCTGCGCGATCGGTCCATGAAGACCTTTGGGAACGTCAAGCCCAGCCGCTTCTGCGCGGCCTGTCACGATCCGGTGCCGTTTTTCAGCGGCGCGTTCGACAACCCGAACTACGACATCGAGAACGATCCCACGGCGAAGGCGGGAATCACCTGCACCACCTGCCATTCGATCACGCACGTCAACGGCACGCGCGGCAACGGCGACTACACCATCGAAGAGCCGATGCAGTACCCGTTCGCGTTTTCCGACAATCCGATCCTGAAGTACATCAATCGGCAGTTGATCCGGGCCAAGCCGGATCTGCACAAGCGGACGTTCCTGAAGCCGCTGCACAAAACCGCCGAGTTCTGCTCGACCTGCCACAAGGTCCACTTGCCGATGGAGGTCACGCAGTACAAGGAGTTCCTCCGCGGGCAGAACCATTACGACACGTTCCTGCTGAGCGGCGTCTCCGGTCACAACGCGCGGGCGTGGTACTACCCGCCCAAGGCCAAGGAGAACTGCAATTCGTGCCACATGCCGCTGGTGGAGTCGAGCGATCCGGCGGCCAAGCTCTTTCCCGGCGCGGAACGGCGGAGCATCCACAACCATTTGTTCGTGGGGGCCAACACGGCCGTCGCGCACTGGAACGACGGACCCGAAGCCAAACAGCAGCACCAGGACTTTTTGAAAGACTGCGTGCGCGTCGACATCTTTGGCCTGAAGGACGGGCCGGGCATTCCCGATCCGCTCGTGGCGCCGCTGCGTCCGAAGCTGCCGGTGCTGGAGCCGGGGAAGAAATATCTCATCGAGCTCGTCGTGCGGACGCTCCGCCTGGGCCATCCTCTCTCCCAGGGAACCGTCGACTCCAATCAGTTGTGGGTCGAGATGACCGCGCGCAGCGGCGACCAGTGGCTGGCCTCCAACGGCTCGATGGACGCAGCGGGCAAAGTCGATCCGTGGGCCTATTACATGAACGTGTTCATGCTGGACCGGAACGGGAGCCGGATCGACCGGCGGAACGTGCAGGACATTTTCACTCCGCTCTACGATCACCAGATCCCGCCGGGGGCGGCCTCGGTCGTGCATTACCTGCTGGAGGTCCCCGACTGGGTGACCGAGCCGATCTCGCTGGAAGCGAAAGTGAAGTACCGCAAGTTCGACGACACGTACCTGCGCTACGTGTTCAAAGAGGAGTACAAAATCGACATCCCGGTGTCGACGCTGGCCGAGGACCGCGTGGTGCTGCCGGTCCGCGGCGCCAAGGAGAGCCCCGAGCCGCAAACGCGGGGCGTCGATGACTGGGAGCGGTGGAACGATTATGGCATCGGCCTGTTCTTGGTGGGGTTGCAGCAGCGGGACCACGGCGAGTACCTGGGAGCGATCAGGGCCTTTGAGAAGGTTGAATCGCTGGGCCGCAGCGAAGGCTCGCTGAACCTGGCGCGCGCGCTGCACCGCCAGGGTCAGCTCCTTCTGGCTGCCGCGGCGCTGGCCCGCGCGACGGAAGCCACTCCGCCGGTCCCGCCCTGGACCGTCCGCTGGGTCAACGGATTGATTCAGTACGAGCGGGCGGAGTTTGCCGCCGCGGCGGCCAGCTTCCAAAGCGTCCTGGAGGACGACTTCCCGGGCGCCCGGGAGCGGGGGTTTGATTTCAGCAAGGACTACGAAGTGATCAACGACCTCGGGCGGACGCTCTACTCGTGGTCGCAGCGCGAAAACCGACCCGAGCCGGCCAGACAGGCGCGTCGGCGGGAGCTGCTGCAAGAGGCGGCAAAGACCTTCGAGCGCACGCTCCAAATCGATTCCGAGAACCTCGCGGCGCACCAGAGCCTGTGGACGATCTACGGCGAGCTGGGCGACGCGGCCAAAAGCAAGATGCACCAGGAACTGCGCGACCGGTATCGCCCCGATGAAACGGCGCGGGGGGTGGCCGACAACGCCGCGCGCAACAAGGACCCGGCGGCGAACCACGCCGCGGAAGTGGCGGCGATTTATCGGCTGCGAACCACGGCCCCCGCGGCGCAGCCGTGACCAAACGACTCGCCCTGAGAGACCGGCGCTTTGCGACCCGCCGCGACGGCAGGGGCAGCTTTCGGCGCGGGCGGATGGTACATTGATGAGTGGTGGGGCGCCGATGGATCGGACGACGCTGAAACAGGCGGAACCATGACGACAACCAAGCCGACTTCCGAAGCGGCCGCCGTGGAAACCACGGCCGCCGAGGGCCAGGTCATCTCGCGCGCCTTCGCCGCGTCCCTCGTCGTCTTGGCGGCGCTGGCGGCCGTCGCCTTGGGCGTGTGGTGGTGGGTCACCCGGTCCACGGCGGCAGAGGTGCGGAAGCCGACGAACGTGCCCATGGCGTCCCCCGGCGCGGTGCGACAGGCCCCCATTCCCCAAGTGTCTTTCGTCGACGTGACGAAAGAGTCCGGCATCAACTTCGTGCATTTCGATCCGGACGACGGCGAGCATCTCTTCCCGGAGACAATGGGCAGCGGCTGCGGCTTTCTCGACTACGACGGCGACGGCGACTGGGACATCGTGTTCATCAACCACGACGCCTGGCCCTGGGCCAGTAAACCGCCGCCGGTCCGCCCGCCCGGCGTCGTGCTCTACCGCAACGACGGAAACTGGCGCTTTACGGACGTGACCGCCGAAGCGGGCTTGACCGAGAGCTTTTACGGCCTGGGCGTGGGGATCGCCGATTACGACGACGACGGCGACCCGGACATGTTCGTGACCGGCTGGAACGGCCATCGCCTGTACCGCAACGACGGGGGGAAATTCGTCAACGTGACGACGGCCTCCGGCATCACCTGCCGCGACGGGGGCCTGAGCACGTCGTGCGGCTGGTTCGACTACGACCGCGACGGCGACCTGGACCTTTACGTCTGCGAGTACGCGCAGTGGTCGCGGCAGATCAACATGGACATGATCTACCACCGCGACGGCAAGATCCGCGGACGGGTTTCGCCCATTTTCCTGAAGGGCAACCTGTCCTATCTGTTCATGAACGAAGGCAACGGGCTGTTCTCCGACGTCTCTCACAAGTGTGGGATCCACGTGCGGCACCCGGTTACCAAAGTCCCCGTCGGCAAGGGCCTGGGCGTGATTTTTCCCGATCTGGACGAGGACGGCTGGCCCGACATTGTGGTGGCCAACGACCTCGTGCGGAATTTTTGCTTTGTCAACCAGCGGGACGGCACGTTTCGCGAAGTGGCCGAGCGGATGCGGATTGACGTAGGTCCCGCGGGCGAGGCGCGCGCCGGCATGGGCATCGACTTCGCCGACTTCCGCAACAACCGGACGTACGGAATCGCGATCGGAAACTTCTCCACGGAAATGACGGCGCTCTTCGTGACCAAACCGCGATCGGCCGTGGAGGACTACTGGGAGGAAATGACGTTCGCCGATGAGGCCGTCCCGGCGGGGATCGGGGCGCCGACGCGCATGGCGCTGACGTTCGGGGTCATTTTCTTCGATTACGACCTCGACGGCCGCGAGGACCTGCTCGAGGCGAACGGCCACGTCGATCCCTACATCTCGGACGTCGAGGCCTCGACCTTCGCCCAGCCGGCAATTCTGTTTTGGAACTGCGGCGCGGAAGGCGATTGTGAGTTTGCGCAGGTCACCGAGAAACACGCCGGGCCGGACTTGTTCCGGCCCATCGTCGGCCGGGCCGCCGCGTATGCCGACCTCGACGGCGACGGCGACCTGGACGTTTTGCTCACCGGCGTCGCCGGCGCGCCCAAGCTGCTGCGGAACGACAACAACCTCGGCAATCACTGGCTCCGCCTGAAGCTCAAGGGCAAGCCCGGCAATCGCGAAGGCCTGGGCGCCGTGATCGACCTCACCGCGGGCGGGAAACAGCAGCGCCGGACGCTCTTTCCCACGCGGAGCTATCTTGCGCAGTGCGAGCCGGTGGCCACCTTCGGCCTGGGCAAGTCCACCCGCATCGACGAAGTCAAAATCAAGTGGCCCGACGGCGCGGTGCAGACGCTGAGCGAACTGGAAATCGACAAGCTGCACGTGATCGAGCACCCCGAAAAGTAGGTAAGAGGAGGCCAATACGTGGGCGAGCGGCGGCTGGCGGAGGCGGCGCGAACGGGCCGCGATGCGGAAGGCGTCCTGCCGGACGCTGGTTCTTCCGGCGGGGTCCGCGCCTTGCGCGGGCGAGGGCAGATCGGCGGCTGGGTGCAATGGACGGTCGTCGGAGTTTTCGCGCTGGTGGTGGCGGCGGCCGTCTACGCCCCCCAATGGTGGTGGGGGGTTTTTGATTCGCCGCAGGTTTTCGACGAGCGTTACGAAAGCGGCGCGCTCCTGGCGCGCACTACGGTCGTCCGCGAGCGGGCCCACCGCATTCCGCTAGCGCTCTGGGGAAACGAGCGCCCGGAGGGCTACCTGTGGTACTGGGTCGTCGAGTTCCACGGCTACCACGAAAACACCGGGACCCTCGCCGAGCACGGCTTCTTCCACCCATTCCCCGCGGTTTCCGGCGACCCCCAGGAAGACAATCCGGTCAAGCACGGCCGCATGTATCAGCGCGAAGGGGAATGGACCAGCTCCTACGACAACGGCGTGCCGGCCAGCAAGGGAAACTACGTCGGCGGAACGCGCGACGGGGCCTGGATGTACTGGTTCCGCAACGGAAACGTGCGCTGGACGGGGGCCTATCGCCGCGACGCCGTCGACGGCGAATGGCGCAGCTACCACAACAACGGCAAGCTCCGCGCGATCCGCCACACCATCAACGACGAGCCGCACGGCACCGAACAGGGCTTCGACGAAAACGGGACCCTGGTGACCGAGATCCCCTACGTGTACGGGAAGGAGACCGGCACCCGCAAGACGTACCACGAGAACGGCAAGCTGATGCAGTCCTGGGAGGTCCGCGACGACCTGCTGCAAGGTCCGTTCCGCCGCTACGACGACGACGGGAACCTGGTCGAGGAGGGCAACTACATCGACGGCAAGAAGGACGGACTGTGGGTCACCTACTATCCCAACGGCCAGCGCGAGTCCGAGCAGATGCACTTCCAGGACATTCTGCACGGCCACGAGTCGCGATGGTACGCCAACGGAAAGCTCAAGTCGGAAGGCGAGTATCGCAACAAGCTGCGGGACGGTCACTGGACCACGTGGGACGAAGCCGGCAACAAGCAGACGGAGGGCGATTGGGTCGACGACAGCCGCCACGGCGAATGGAAAACCTGGGATTCCAGCGGCACGGCGTCGACCGTCGTCTACGACAAGGGCAAGGTCGTATCGCGCAAGGCCGGCGAATGACCGCCTCGCCCGTCAGGTTGCAGATGCCCCCGGGTTGCGGATGCGCTTGAGCGAGCGTCAATCGCCGGCGTGCCCCTCGATCATCACGTCGGCTGATTGGACCCGCCGGGCTGAGCGCCGCCTCCGGGACCACCGCCGGGTCGACCGCCGGGCCGGCCACCCGGCCCGCCGCCGCCAGGTCGGCCGCCGCCACCTGGCGCTCCAGCGCCCGGAGGAGGCGCGCCCCCGCCGCCCCCGCCGGCCGCGGGCGCCGCCGTGCTGATGTTGCAGCCGGGAAGCGCTTGCCGCAGCTTGGCGACGCCCTCGGGCGTGACGTCGGTATGCTCGATACGCAACTCCTTGAGGGTGGTCATCCCTTCCAGTTCCGCCAATCCCTTGTCCGTGATCTTGGTGCTGTTGATCAACAGCGCCGTGAGCGATTTGCTTCCTTTGATCTGGGGCGAGGTCGGCGTCGGTGATGGGAGTGCCCGAGGCGGAGAGGTACGACAGGTTGGGAGCTTCTGCCAGGGCGGCCAGCCCGGCCCCGCCCAGCTTGACGCCGTCCAGTGCGAGCCGCGACAGGCTGGGATGGCCCTTGAGCGCCACCACGCCTTCATCCGTGACGGCGGTGTTGGGGAATTCGAGCACCTCGAGTTTCGGCATCTTCGCCACGTGCTTAAGCGCGGCGTCGTCGAATTCGATGAAGCGGGCGACCGTGCATTGCATGCCCTCCATGGGCGCGAAGCCGTCGCCCTGAACTTTCGTCCGCCGGCCCAGGATCAGGCTCTTCACCTGCGGCACGAGCGCCAGGCCGGCGCCGGTGATCGGGGCGTCGTGCACTTGCAGCACCTTCAGCCCGCTGGCGCCGGCCAGGTGCGCCAGCCCCGCGTCCGTGACGGATGTCTTTTGAAGCTGGACGATTTCCAGACCCGTGCAATCCTTCAATCCCGCCATGACCTCGTCGTTGATGCCGGGACCGGCGAAATCGATGTGCTGCAGCTTCGTGAAGCCCTGGAACGACTTCAGCGACGTGCCTTCGGTCGTTTGGATCAACAGGGCGACGGTCCGCATTTCCGGATTGAGGTTGGCGTCGGCGACCGCGGCCTGGGCGAGCTCGGTGAGGGCGGCCTGCTCGTCCGGATGCGCGGAGGAGATGTCGACTTGATTCCGGCTGTCGTCCAGCAAGGTGAGCTGGCCGGTGAAGCCCTCGCTGCCGCCGGACGCGTTTGGCGTCGCCGTGCCCGATCCGCCCGTCCCACTGCTGCAGCCCAGCGCCAAGCACATGACCGCAAATACCCCTAGCCGTTGCATGGCTGATCTCCCGAAGAAAACGAGGAGGAAATGGAAGGAGAAGCTTGCCTGGCCCGCGGCTGCAAGCGGAAACGCGCCGCCCCCGAACTGGCCCGCGGGTCGGCTGGAATTGTAATGCGCGGCGGCGCGACATGCTACTGTCCGCGCCCGACTGTCCGCTGGAATGTCAGGCGTTCCACCTTGGGTAGGCAACCTGGCCCGGCACGGCGACGCGCGTCTGGAACAAGGTCTTGCCGGCCGTGATGTACAGGGTTTTCCCGTCCGCCCCGCCGAAGGCCAGGTTGGTGATCACGTCCTCGGGAATTGGGATCCGCGCGCTGAGCCGGCCCTTTCCGTCCCGGCCGGGAGCCATGACGTAAACGCCCGGCGGGACGTCCGCCGTTTCGTGCGGGCCGCGCGGGTGGAGGATGCCGGCCGCGACGTAGAGGTTGCCCTCCACGTCGAGCCGCATGCCGTCCCCGCCCCGGCCGGGGGCGAAGTCGAAGACCGGGCGCTGATTCTGCGGGTTGCCTTGTTCATCGAGGTCGAAACGCCAGATTTTGCGGTTGCCGCCGGGGACGGGGTGGCTATCGACGACGTACAGCAGCTTGGCATCCTGCGTTACGGCAATTCCATTGGGGCGCTCTACGTCCGGCTGCTGGAGGATGCGGCGGACGCTGCCGTCCGCGTCGATGCGGTAGACGCCCTCGACCGTCATTTCCACGTCGGAGCGGTCGCCGTAGCGCGGGTCGGTGAAATAGACGCGGCCCCGGCCGTCGACGCAGATGTCGTTGGGCGAGTTGTAGCGGAGCCCCTCGAAGCGCTCGGTGAGGACCTCGTAGCGGCCGGTCGCCAGATCGGTGCGGGTGACGCGGCGTCCGCCGCCGGGTCCGAATTCGGCCCCTTCGCAGTGAAGGAGCCGACCCTCCCGATCGAACGTCTGGCCGTTGGTGCGGAAGCTGGGCTCGCGGAAGACGCTGCGGCGGCCGTCGGCAGCGAGCTTGAGGATGCGGTTGTTTTCGATGTCGGAAAAGTAGACGTTTCCGGCGGCGTCGACGGCCGGCCCTTCCAGGAAGGCGACGCACGTCGCCGCGCGGACGCCCGCCTCGGCGGCACCGGCGGCAAGCGGCAAAACGGCGTAAGACGTCGTGCTCACGGCGATCGTCGCGCGCGGGGAGTTGGCGAGCCCAGAATGCGCTAGAGAGTTTGACAGCGCTGCGCGACGACGGCAAGATGCTGGTCCCGCATGCCCCATCCGGCGACCTTGGATCAGCGCCGCAAATCGTCCGTCGCGGTCTTCGCCACGGGCGCTGCCGAACCTGGCCGTAGGCCCCGCAGGTAGCGCAGGACCCCCTCGAACTTCGGCTTGTGCGACTCGAATCCGAAGCGGTCCATCTCGGCGATGGCGTCGTTTGGGTCCCAGCCCTCGCGGTGGATTCGATACACGGCGGTGACGACGCCCGTCCGATGGACGCCGCCCTGGCAGTGAATAAGCACCGGGCGAGCGGCCGGGTCGTCCAGAACGTCCCACAGCCGCGTGAGGTCCAGCGGGCCCGGCGGCGCATCGCCTTCGTGTCCCGGCGCCGCGCAGCCGCAAAGGTTCCAACAATCGCCGGTTTCCAGCTTGACATACCGCACGCCTAGCCGAACGCAGACTTCTTCGTCCCAATCGTGGTCGGAGCCGAGGTTCACGACCGTCTTGATGCCGCGGCGGCGGATTTCCGCTTCGAGGCGCTCCGGCGGTAGTTGTCCGCTGCGATACAGCACGCCCGCAGCCACGGGGCTGACGGCGTGCGGCTCGCCGGCCGTGTCGGTCAGCAGGTCCGACCGCATGGCGACATAGCAGGCGGCCGCCCCTAGGATGGCGCCCAAGAGCCAGGGGGCGGCATGTTTGACAGGTTTCATAGAGCGTACTTGCCGTGGGACGAGACGACGTCTGAGGGCGACAGATACTCTTTGCGCCGTCTTGGGGCAAGCTCGCTCGGCGCGACGTGACCGGCTTGATCGAACTCGATCGGCGCAGTCGCTGGATTCTCAAACGACTTTTGCTACAACAGGGGGCGTCGTTTGAATGCAATGCTGGCGGACACGCTTGGGCTCGGAGCTTTACGATGGCCACGAACGGAGAGCTGAACCGAAAACTGCGGATGGGGCTGGTCGGCGGCGGACAGGGGGCCTTCATCGGACGCGTCCACGCCACGGCCGCGATCCTCGACAACCGGGCGACGCTGGTAGCGGGCGCCCTCTCGTCGGATCCCGTCAAGGCGAAGGCCTCGGCCCCCGACTACGACATCCCTCCCGAGCGGGCCTACGGCTCCTACCAGGAGATGATTGCTGCGGAGAGCAAGCTGCCCGCCGACAGGCGGATCGACTTTGTGACCGTGGCCACGCCCAACCACATGCACTTCGAGATCGCCCTGGCGGCGGTGAGGTCGGGATTCAACGTGATCTGCGACAAACCCCTCACCTTCGACCTGGCCCAGGCCGAGGAGCTGGCCAAGGCCGTCGACGGCTCGGGCGTGGTCTTCGCCGTCACGCACAACTACACCGGTTACCCGCTCGTGCGGCACGCGCGGCAGATGATTCTGGGCGGCGAGCTGGGCGAGATCCAGGCGATCCGCGCGTTTTACATCCAGGGCTGGCTGCGGTCGCGGCTGGAAACGTCGAACCAAAAGCAAGCTTCCTGGCGCACCGACCCCAAGAAGAGCGGCGCGGCCGGCTGCTTCGGCGACATCGGCACGCACGCTTTCAACCTGGGGCGGTACATGACCGGACTCATTCCGCAGTCGATCAGCGCGAACCTCGAGATCTTCGCGCCGGGCCGGCTGCTCGACGATTACGGCACGGCGGTCATCCGCTACGAGAACGGCGCCCTGGGCACCGTGACGGCCTCGCAAATCAGCCACGGCCGGGAGAACGACCTCTTCATCGAGATCGACGGCACGAAGGGGGCCTTGCAGTGGCGGCAGGAGGAGCCCAACAAGATGATCGTCCGCCGAAACGGCGAGCCGCACGCCGTTTACTCCCGCGATCCCAACGCGCCCTACATGAACGAATCGGGCAAGGCCGCCTGCCGGCTCCCCTCGGGCCACCCGGAGGCGTTTTTCGAGGCCTTCGCCAACGTCTATCGCGCAGCCTACGACAACATGGTGCTGCGGGCGACGGGGAAGAAGTTCGAGACGGTGAAGACCGTCTACCCGAACGTGAACGACGGGGTGGAGGGGATGTACTTCATTCAGCAGTGCGTGGCCTCGAGCAAGGAGAACGGCGCCTGGATGCCGATGAAGCACGCGCGGGCACGGAAGTGAGCGCGAATGAGGAGTGTGGAGTTCGGAGTGCGGAGTGAAGGAGATCGGATGACGATGGACCAGTCAACGCTGGAAAAGCTGCGCCAATTCGACACGCCGACCATCTGCAACGTCATCGAGCTGTTCGACGTCGTGCCGCGGAACGCCGGCTACATGGACGGCCGGATCGCGTGCAACTTTCCCGAGCTGCCGCCGATGGTGGGTTTTGCCAGCACGGCGGCCTTCCGCAGCGACGCCCCGCCCAGCGGTAGCTTGTCGCGCGGGGGCGACGCCTACGGCTCGATGGAACAGCAGGTGGCCGGCTTTGCCGAGCTGCCCGGTCCGGCCGTGGTCGTGTTCCAGGACCTCGACGATCCGCCCGTCGCCGCCACGTTCGGCGAGGTGATGTGCTCGACCTATCAGGCGTTCGGCGCGGTCGGCCTCGTCACCTCCGGCGCGGGCCGCGATTTGGCGCAGGTGCGGGCCTTGAAGTTCCCCGTGTTCACCGGCTCGACGATCTGCTCGCACGCCTACTGCCACATCCTGCACGCCGGGCTGCCGGTGCGCGTGGGCGGCCTCGTTGTCAACCCGGGCGACCTGTTGCACGGCGACGCCAACGGCTTAGCGCGCGTTCCTCAGGACATCGCGGCGGCGGTGGCCGACGTCGCGGCGGAATTTGCGGCGGCCGAGGCGATCGTGCTGGACTACGTCCGCGGCGCAGGCAAAAAAACGCCCGAGGGCCTGAGCGCGGCGCGAAAGGAGTTTCAGGCGGTGGTCAAAAAGTTGTCGGAGCGGGTGCGGCGCGTGTGATCAGCGGCTCGTTACGCAGCCTTGTGCATTGGCCAATTGAAGACCGGCTCACGCTCATAGATGAGTCGCCGCTCCCATTTGCTCATGGGCACCCCGCCACACTCGTCGCCCACGACGTATTGAACGGAGATGGCGTCGAGCCGCGGCGTCCAAAAGTTGTTGGCCATGATGGCAAACGCCTGTCCGTTGCGGAACTGCTCGATCGTGGGCCGGAGATTGTCGTTGCGCGCAATGTAGAGGAAGCGGTCCCCTTCGCTCAGCTCGATGAGGCCGGGCGATTCCGGGACGCGCTTGACATTCGTGTCCGATAACCGGATCGGCGCGGAGCAAGCCTGGTCGATCACCGCAGGATCGAGCTTTGCGAGCGTGCCTTGGTCCTTGGGTTCCAGGGAACGAGACTTTCGGATGTTCAGGGCCCCCAGCCTCAGGTCTTGCGGCGAGAGTTGCGGGGCGATCTCAAGCGCCAGATCCTCGAATTGCTGGCCGAGGGCGGGTTCCACGAGGATTTCGTCAATCGAAGCGCCGTGGCGAAACCGCAGCCGCACGAGGGCGAATTCGATGACGTGCGCGTGCTGCGGAACGATGCTGGCATGCGGCTCGCGGACGGTCGCGGGAGCGATGACGATTCCGTGTTTCTCATACCGCCGCCGGTTCTTGCGAACATTGAGCAGTCGGCGCCCTAGGAAGGCGTCCGGGGCGTCCAGTCCCAGCTCGCGGCAGCGTTGGTAAAACGCGCGCGCGAGCGTCGTGTTCCAAAGGATCGCGTCCGGCGCAGCCCCGCGTCGAACGTCCTCGAAGGCCTTCACTACGACTCGGTCTTCGGCGTAGGAAAAGTCGGCCGTTGGCGTGGCGGGCGCGTAAACCTCCGTGGCACGAAGAGCTTCCGCGGTCGTCTCCAGGAGCGCGAAATTGCCGAAACGAGCCGCCTTCACGGGCCTCATTTTGCTGCCGAGCGCGCGGCTCAGAGCATACTGGTTGAGAGTGTCGGGCGACGGGCGCTTCGACATTCCATCCTCACTTGGCAGTAAAGTCTGTGATCTCGTGGAAAACGCTGTTCACCACAAGCCCCACGGCGGCCTGGCTCGTTTCCCTGCCCAAGCGCTTGGCGAACTTGAGCAGAGCGGCCAGTTTGTCGCGGTTCTCCAGGTCCTCGCGCTGTACATACGATTCTATCATGATCGGCTGATCGTGGAGCACTTTGCCTGTGTCGGTTCTGTAAATCCCGGCGAACGTTTTGAAGGCCGTCGCCCCGCCGTATAGGTCGGCGAAGAGCTCCATAGCCGCGCCGGCCCACCACTCCTGGTTGGAAAGCTCCCTTTCCCTCCGATCGTGGCTGGGGATGATGAGAATGACCAGGTCCTGCCGCTTGTCTGCTCGGACGACGGCAATGATTTCGTCGAGCTCTGGAAACGGCGATTTTTGCCGGCTGGCCATTCGATCGCCCTTCAAGAGCAAGGCCGCATCTCGCTGACAATCAGGGTCCGTTGGTCTCCGCAGCGCTGCTCGCCACGTGCAACGAACGGCTGATCGCGATCGTCGCCCACGACGTGGCGCAGATCGAAATGAACTGCGACTTCTCGTGCGGAAAGCCGCTCTCGAAGTACCTTTGAATTGGCTTGCTACGCGTCTCGACGAGCCAGGAGCCATCGGGAAGCTGTGTCTCCAGAAGGAACTTTAGCGCTTTGGCCGTGCGATCGTCGTCGGCGACCTGACCGGCGTCCTGGAGCGCCGCCAGCGCCTGGCCGGTGGCGTAAGCGTCGGGCTGCATGTCCGGGAGCTGCGCAAAGCCGCCGCCGTCGCGCTGAAGGCGCCAGAGCTCGTCCGCGGCGGCGCCGATCTTTTCGGGGTCGGCCGAGGTCCACTTCAGGCCCAGCACGCGGTAGACGGCCTCCTCCGTCGATTGCGGCTTGTGCTCAATGAGCCACTTCTGGGCCTGGGCCATGCGCTCCTTCAAATCGTCGCAGTCTTTGTCGTTCTGATCGGCCTTTTGCTCGCCCTCGGCGTTCTCGCGCGGAACGCCGTATGCCAGCAGACCCTTGAGGGCCAGCGCCGTGGCCGTTACGTCGTTGTCCTCCAGCGGCGGGCGGTGCGTGCGAATCCGCCAGCGGCCGTCGTCTTCCTGCGTTTTTTTCAGGTACGCGACGACGGTGCTCGTCGTTTCATCGCCGTCCCAGTTGTCGGCCGCCAGGCCGACGAGCGCATAGCCAGCGGAATAGGGCCCGCCGGCGACGCCCTCGCCGCGGAGCAGCGGCTCTTTCAGCTTCTGAAAATGGGCGATCGTGAACTCGGATCGCCGGCGCGCTTCGTCGACGTTCACCTCAAATCCGGACTTGCGGGCCGCGGCCAAGGCCATCGCGGGCAGCGCCTGGTGATGGCAACTGAAGCACTGGCGCTGTTCCGTGTACTTTTCGGCGCTCGACTGGAGGAGCCGGAGGGACTTCTCGACGGCGGCCTTCAAGGCCTCCGGCGAGGGGCGATCGCCGGCCAAGACGGTCGACGCATGAAGGAGGATCGCCAGCACCAGGATCGTGCCGCCTGTAAGCACGCACCGTACCGCCGCGCCGGCCATGTCCGCCTCCCTCGTTTTGCAGGCGACTCGAATGCTCCGGCAACTGCGTCCGCTCGAACTTCCGGCCCCTTGGATCAGACCGTGATTTCTTCAGGCACTTCCTCGCGCGCCTCGTCGGCAGGCTCGTGGGCGGGCGTCGAAGCGAGCTGGGCCATTTGCGCCGCAATCGCCGCGGCCTGCTGGGCACGGGCCTTGCGCACGAGCAAGTAGAAGTACGTCGCCAGCGACGCCAGGATCAGGACCGGCATCGAGAGCATGAACAGGATGCTCCAGAAGAAGCCCGAGACGAGGTCGCCGCCGCCGTCGGACGCGGCCAGCGCGCTCTTGCAGCTCGGGCAGGCCGCGGCCTCGCCGGGAATGGCCAGAACGACGATCGCCGCCACTGCGATCAGGATCGCCAGCGGTTTCGTTTGTGTCGGAGACATAAGTCGGCTCGCTTGGATGCCGTCGCGGCGGAGAGAATGAATTATACGATCAGCCCCTCGCTGGCGGTAGATGATAGAGCATCAGGTAAATGACCACGCCCGTCACGGAGACGTACAGCCAGATCGGAAACGTCCAGCGGGCGAGCTTGCGGTGGGCCGCGCGGCGGTCGCGGAGCGCAAGGGCGATCGTGATCGACGCCAGCACGGGGACGGCCGCCGCCAGCACAATGTGCGAGACGAGGATCGCCCGGTAGACCCCGCGGATCGCGCCCGTGCGCGGAAATGGCACGCTCCCCACCTGCGCGTGATAGACCACGTAGCACGTCAGGAAGAGGATCGACGCCGCGAACGCAGTCAGCATCAGGCGCTTGTGCGCCGTTTCACGGCGGCGCTTGATCGCCAGATACCCGGCCAGAAGGAGCACGGTGGCGGTGCCGTTGAGCGCGGCATTCACGTGCGGCAACTGCTGCGGAAACTGCCAGCCGAGGGCGGCCGCGAGCGCCACGAGAACTACGAGGCCCGCCGCGGCGCCGGCAATCGCAACGTTGCCGCCGACGGCGCGACGCGCCCCGGGCGTCTCCTGCACGACGGGCGAGGTCATGACGATTTCCCAGCGGGCGGATTGGCGGAACTCGTGGCTGGCGAGGCGGGCGGCTCGGCCGCCAGCTCGCACAATTCGCGGGCCTTCTTCACGAGGCGCTTAACGTCCCCCTCGACCATCCCCTGGTACATTCCCTGCACAACGCCTTTCGGGTCGATGAGCACCAGCCGGTCCGAGTGCGTCTGGTGGCCGTAGGCCAGCTTGACGTTCTCGCAGACGTTCTTGATCGCGTCCGTGCTGCCTTTTTCGTCGGTGAGGAAAACCCAGCGGTCCGGGTCGATGCCGCCGTTGAATTTTCCCGCGTATTCGGCCAGCCGCTCCGGCGTGTCCCGCTTGGGATCGACGCTGACGCTGACGAACGTGACGGGCAGGTCCTTCAGTTCCTTCTTCAGCAGGTCGGCGATCTGGTTGTTGGTGCGGATGCACAGCGAGGGGCAGTCGCTGAAGAAGAAGCTGGCGACCCATACCTGGCCCTGCATGTCGCGGGCGTGGAACGGCTTTCCCGAGCTATCGGTGAGCGAGAAGTCGCCGACGGAAAAGCCGCTGGTGACGGGAGCAGGCTCCGGCGGCGCCTCGTGCGAGTCGGTGTACTGCCGCAGCTTGTAGGCGCCGTACACGACCACGACGAGGAGCAACAGGAACAGCCAGAACAGGGCCGCGGGGCTTTTCATAAAAGGTCTCCTTGCGTGCGCTGCCGGGCGACGGCGCAGCTCGCCGCCAGCATCAGCGCGGTGAAAACGGCCGTCACGGCCAGGCACACAGGCAGCGACGGCAGGCCGGACGGGATCTT
>JACOUI010000344.1 GCA_016177915.1 Planctomycetia bacterium | reverse complement strand
GCTCTATTGCGTCGACGCCTATGCCGGCTGGGACCCGGAGTACCGCGTGAAAATCCGCGTCATCTGCGCACGGCCGTACCATGCGCTGTTCATGCACAACATGCTGATCCGGCCCACGCGCGAGGAGCTGGGGGCCTTCGGCCAGCCGGACTACACGATTTTCAACGCCGGCCGCTTTCCGGCCAACGTGCAGACGCGGTTCATGACCTCGCCCACCAGCGTCGCCATCAACTTCGAGCGGCAGGAGATGTACATCCTGGGCACGGAATACGCCGGGGAGATGAAAAAAGGCGTGTTCTCGATCATGAATTACCTGCTCCCCAAGCGCGGCGTCCTGTCCATGCACTGCGCCGCCAACGAAGGGTCCGGCGGCGACGTGACGCTCTTCTTCGGCCTCTCGGGCACCGGCAAAACGACCCTCTCGGCCGATCCCCAGCGGCGGCTGATTGGCGACGACGAGCACGGCTGGTCCGACGACGGCGTTTTCAACATCGAGGGCGGCTGCTACGCCAAGTGCATCGGCCTCTCGCCGCTGCACGAGCCGGACATTCACCGCGCGATTCGGTTCGGGGCGGTCCTGGAAAACGTCGCCCTCGATCCCCAGACGCGCGAGATCGACTTTGGCTCCGCGGAGATCACCGAAAACACGCGGGCCGCGTATCCGCTGGAATTCATCCCCGGCGCGAAGATCCCGGCCGTCGGCGGGCACCCGAAGAACATCATCTTCCTCACCTGCGACGCCTTCGGCGTCCTGCCGCCGGTGGCGCGGCTCTCGCCGCAGCAGGCGATGTACTACTTCATCAGCGGCTACACGGCGAAGGTGGCCGGGACGGAAGTCGGCGTGCGCGAGCCGCAGGCCACGTTCTCCGCCTGTTTCGGGGCGGCGTTTCTCCTGCTGCACCCGACGGTTTACGCCCGGATGCTCGCCGAGCGAATCGAGCGGCACGGCGCCGACGCCTGGCTGATCAACACGGGCTGGTCGGGCGGCTCGTACGGCGTGGGCTCGCGGATCAAGCTGCCGCACACGCGGGCGATCGTCGACGCCATTCACGGCGGGCAACTGCACGAGGTGCCCACCGTCCGCGACGGCGTCTTCGGACTGGACGTGCCGGCGGGTTGCCCCGGCGTGCCGCCGACGCTGCTTCAGCCGGCGACGACCTGGTCCGACGGCGAGACCTATCGCCGGACGGCCGAGAAGCTGGCGGGGTTGTTTCAAGAAAACTTCGCGGAGTACGCGGAGTTTGCCGGGCGCGAGGTCGTCGAAGCCGGCCCGCAGGCCGCCGCGCCCGCCGCCGCGGCACGACATTAGGGGTCGAATACTCGCGACTGACGGCCTGCGACACCCACCTCGCGGCTTGGAACAGGCGGGCCGCTCGTGAATCCCGCCGACTTTGCCGTGTTGCATCTCGCTGAGCCATTCCGGCCCATTTGAAGCGAGATCAAACAACGACGGCGGGCCGATTTCAAGGGGCCAACTAGCTTCGCGGGACGCCACAAATGGTGTAGGGAATTGCACTTGCGAGCGAACACTAGGCCGCATCGCCTTGGTAAGTCCCCGCGGCACGGCCCTTGCTTTGCTCGACAGTGCTCGAACCTCCCTTTCAGAATGACATAAACCCGTTGGGATTCGATTCCAAGCGAGCGGGCGACAAGACAGTGGAAATTCTGCGGGCGATTCGTGATAATGGGGCGAACGAACGATTTCATGGTCCCCCTTGCGATGCGCGACGTTGGGCCAGCGCCATTTTTTCACAGGAGTTGATCACGTGAAAGTCGTCAACCGAAAAGGTTTCACGCTCGTCGAGCTGCTGGTGGTCATCACGATCATCGGCATGCTGATGGCCCTGTTGTTTCCGGCCGTTCAGGCGGCCCGCGAGGCCGGCCGCGGCAACACCTGCCGCAACAACATGCGGAACGTGGCTTTCGCGGTGAAGTACTACGAGAACCGCAACAACACGTACCCGGCGTTCTACCAATGGGACTTCAACACCCGTCGCAACGCCATCGGGTACCGCTCGCTCGTTTACCATCTGCTTCCTGACCTGGAGCGCGCCGACTCCTACGAATTCGGCAGCATCGACAACGGCACGGGTGGCGGCTTGTTTGGCAGCGGCAACGGGGTCTACTTGAACATCCTGATTTGTCCGAGCGACCCCCAGCCGATCGGCGATCCGGGCAACTATCCAACGGCCTACGTATTCAACGCCGGTACGGACGTGGATACCACGGCCCCGTATGAGCGGGCAAACGGCGTGTTTGGCAGCAGGAACAACGCTGCGCCAGCCATCACTCCAAATTGGAACACCTGCAACAGCGAAACGTACGTGAGTTTGCACGACGGCGCCGCCACGACCCTCATGATCTCCGAGAACCTCGACGCCAGTTCATGGAACGACTGGAGTGAGATTCGCGTCGGCTTTGGATGGGGCGACCACCCCACTTCGCAATGGATCAACCGTAAGATCAACGCCCAAAACAAGGGCACGACGCTGTCGTATACGGGGACCGTGCAAACGCAAAACACGGGGACCAGCGACGTGTTCACCAAGCCAACCTCCAACCACCCCGGCTCGGTCAACGTGGCGTTTGCCGACATGCACGTCCGGCCTCTGAACCAGGACATCGGCTACCATGTGTACGCGCAGCTTTGCACGCCATGGGGCCGGATGGCCCGCGATAGGAACGGCAACGCCATCGATCAGTGGGGCGCCTTGAACGGCTACATGGGGCAGCCGCTGAACGAGCAGGACATCCGCTAACGCGGACCTGCAACCTGACGTGATTGGCTAAACGCCCTCCGGCCTCGCCGGCGGGCGTTTTTTTTCGTAGGGTAGGCGGCCCGCCTGCCCTCGGGGGCGTGCGCGCTCCTGCCGCTCACTTAGGGTCGAACGAAAAACAAATGTCGTCTTTCGCGGAGCGAAAGGCGACAATTCGGGAAGTTATTTTTCGGCCGCTCACTTACCATTCCCGGCGCAGCCGTCGATCCTCCTGCACTACGCAGCCGGCGACAGCCCGCGTTCCCTTCCGCCGCGCGTGTCGGCGCGCCTGGTACGATCGCATCCGTGGCGCAAAGCGCCACGGAAATGGTTGCAATCGCTTTGGCACTTTGCCATAATCCCGCAGCTTCTCATCAACTCGCGGGCCACCTTTCTCTAAAGGAGTTGATCCCATGAGACTCGTCAGGCGGAGGGCTTTCACCCTCGTGGAGCTGCTGGTCGTCATCACGATCATCGGCATGCTCATGGCCCTGTTGTTCCCGGCCATCCAGGCGGCCCGCGAGGCCGGCCGCGGCAACACCTGCCGCAACAACCTGCGGAACGTGGCCTTCGCCATGAAGTATTATGAAAGCCGCCACGGCCACTACCCCGGCTTCTACGAGTACCAGTGGAACTCGGCCCACACGAACTACTACTGGCGCCCGCTGGTCTACGACCTGCTTCCCGATCTCGAGCGGGCCGACGTCCACGAGGCCCAGAACCGCGACAACCAGCCGACCGACGGTTGCCCGGGCGTGTACCTTTCGATTTTGATTTGCCCCAGCGACCCGCAGCAGATCGGCGAGGTCGGCGTCTATCCCACGGCGTTCGTGTACAACGCCGGCACGCCCGCCTGCGACTGCAACCACTGGGAGCGGAACAACGGCTTGATTGGAAGGGCCGATTCAGCCCATACGCCGCCCATCCACCGCTCCAACAACGAGGCCTTCGTCAGCCTGCACGACGGCGCGGGAACGACGCTGATGGTGACGGAGAACCTCGACGCCAGCTACTGGAACGACTGGGACGAGAACCGCTGCGGTTTCCTGTGGGATGACGTCCCCACGTCGCAATGGCCGGACGTGAAGATCAACGCGCGGAACAAGGGCACGACAGGTCCTTGGGGAGTCGTGCAGGCCACGAATCCGCCGGATGCAAGCGGTTTCGGCAACCCGCTGTTCGCCAAGCCGACCTCCAATCACCCCGGCATCGTCAACGTGGCGTTTGCCGACCTGCATGTGCGGGCGCTGAACCAGGACATCGGCTATCACGTGTACGCCCAGCTTTGCACTCCGTGGGGGCGGGAGGCGCGCGACAGCAGTGGCGGCCCGATCGACCAGTGGGGCGCACTCAGCGGCTACATGACACAGCCGTTCAACGAGCAAGACCTCCGCTAACGTGGGGCAGGCGGGACGCCTACCCCACGAAGAATGCCGTCACGTGCCCTCGAACAACGATGCCGGCAGCAGCCCCTCGTCGCCCGTCTCCCGCTGCACGTGCCGGTAGTAATCGCGGTTGCGCAGCTCCGACGCAGCCGGCTCGTCGCAAAGCGCGATGGTAAAGGGGTGAAGCTGCAAGGCGCTCGCCGTCACTTGCGAGGTGACGGATCCTTCGACGGCCGCGGCCCAGATGCTCGCCTTCTTCTGGCCGCTGGCCAGGATCAGGCAGACTTTCGCTTCCAGGATCGTGCCGACGCCCATCGACAGCGCGCGCCGCGGGACCTCGCCGGGATCGGCGAAAAAGCGGGCGTTGTCGGCGATCGTCCGCGGGTGAAGCGCAACGGGCCCCGTGCGGCCGGCCAGCGAGGAACCCGGTTCGCAGAAAGCGATGTGGCCGTCGGCGCCGATCCCCAGCACCTGCAAGTCGATGCCTCCCGCGCCCTGGATCTTCCGCTCATACGCCAGGCACTCGGCTTCGACGTCCTT
>JACOUI010000343.1 GCA_016177915.1 Planctomycetia bacterium | reverse complement strand
GCAAAGGTCACCATGCCTCGGTACGCTCCCTGGCCGTCAAATGGATCCGGGTGATCTTTCGCTGTTGGAAGGACCGGGTCCCGTACAGCGAATCGCACTACCTCGAGCAACTTCGCAGGAAGAACTCCCCCCTCCTCAACCACCTGCCGGCGCCGACGACCGTCGCCGCCGCCACTTGACTTTCCTACTCAGATGTCTCGTCATCGTACTCGAATGCCGCGCGGGTGATTCGAGAACGAGAACGACGACGAGGACGAGCTGAAAGAAAAGAAGAAGGATCGAGGACGATTACGAGTACGAGTACGAGTACGAAAAAGACAAGTGGCTCACTGCTCGAGGTACAGCCCCTGCGCCTGAACATACACCTCGACCGCCCGCGGGGTCATGAACCGGATCGACCGGCCCTCGGCGACCCTGCGGCGGATGTCGCGGCTCTTGATATCGACAAGCGGCATCTCGACGGCGCCGCGGCGGAACCGATCGATGCGATCCTTGGACGCAAGGCCCTCGATCCGCGACCAGTCCGGCCCCTCCGCGCCGGCGCGGCGCACGACGACCAGCTCCGCCAGCTCGCAGATCTTTGCCGGCTCCCGCCACGTCGGCAGGTCGGCCAGGCTGTCGGAACCCATCAGGAAAAAAAGTTCCGCGCCGGGCTGCTGCTGGCGGATCGCGGCCAACGTTTCGTAGGAATAGCTCGGGCCCGGCCGGTCGATCTCCAGCCGGCAAATGTCGAACGCCTCATGGCCGCCGATCGCCAGCTTCAGCATCTCGATGCGTTTTTCGGCGGGCGTGAGCGCGTGGTTCGTTTTGTGCGGCGGCTGGCCGGCGGGCACGAACCACACGCGATCGAGGCGGCAGGATTCGCGGCAGCTTTCGGCCAACAGCAAATGGCCCAGGTGGACCGGATCGAACGTGCCGCCGAAGACGCCCAGCCGCATACGGATTTCCTGTGCTTGTCAGTGCTGGCGCCGGCGGCGATATTGCAGGAGAAGCGCGACGGACGCGCTCGCGCCGCACGCGGCGCCCCTCTATGCTACCGCCGCCCGCCCATGGCGGCTACGCCGCCATGTCCACGCAACGGACGCTGTTCGACGCCGAACCGGCCGCCTGGGAGCTGGACGACCAGGCGCAGGCCGTCGTCGCGACCATCGTCTTCCCCGACCTGCCCGACAAGGAATACCACTACGCCGTCCCCTCCGAGTTGGCCGATCGGGTGCGGGCGGGCGTGCGGGTGCGCGTGCCGCTGGGGCGCGGCGACCGGGCGACGACGGGCTATTGCGTGGACGTTCGGACGCGGCAAATCGGCCAAAGGCGGCTGAAGGACGTCCGCTCGGTCGTCGACGACGAGCCGCTCCTTTCGCCGGCCATGCTGCGCCTCACCCGTTGGATGGCCGAGCACTACCTTTGCCCGTTGGGGCAGGTCCTGGAAACGGTGCTGCCGGCGGGCGTCCGGCAAAAGGCGGGCATCCGCACCGAACTAATCCTGTCAGTCCCACAACCGGTGCTCGCGCAGCTAAGTGCGCTCAAGCTTCCCAAGAAGCAGGCGGCCGTGCTCGATGAATTGGCGCGGCGGCAGCCGCTGACGCTCGGAGTCCTGGCGCAGTCGGTCGGCTGCACGATGGCACCGATCGCCGCCTTGCGCAAAAAGGGCCTGATCGTCGCCCAGACGCGCCGCGTCCGCTCGCTGCCGCGCGAAGCGCCCGCGCCGCCGACGGAAGCGCATTTGGAGATGAACCCCGACCAGTCGCAGGCCCTGGATGCCATCCTCGAGCTGCTTCGCGCGCAGAAGCACGGCACGGTGCTGTTGCACGGCGTCACCGGCAGCGGCAAGACCGAGGTCTACATCCAGGCCATTGAGGAAGTCCGCCGCTACGGCCGGCAGGCGATTGTGCTCGTGCCGGAAATCAGCCTCACGCCGCAGACGAAGCAGCGTTTCAAGGCGCGCTTCGGCAACGTGGCCGTCCTGCACAGCCACCTTTCCGACTCCGAGCGCAGCGCCCAATGGGACCAGATCGCCCGCGGCGAGGTAAGCGTCGTCATCGGCGCCCGGAGCGCGGTGTTCGCCCCCACGCCCCACCTGGGGCTGATCGTGATGGACGAGGAGCACGAATCGACGTTCAAGCAGCAGACCGCCCCGCGCTATCACGCCCGCGACGTGGCCCTCTACCGGGCGCAGGCGGAGGACGTGCCGCTCGTCCTGGGCAGCGCGACGCCGTCGCTGGAAAGCTGGCAGCAGGCGATCGACGAGCATTACCGCATGATCTCGCTGCCGAAGCGCGTGTTCGACCGGCCGCTGCCGCTGGTGGGCACGATCGACCTCCGCAACGAGCCCTCCGTCCGCCGCTGGAAGGGCGCGATCAGCCGGCCGCTGGCCACGGCGATGGAAAAAACGCTGGCCGACGGCGGACAGGTGATTTTGCTGCTCAACCGCCGCGGATACTCGACGCACATCCAATGCCCCTCGTGCGGGCACGTCGTCCGCTGCCCAAGCTGCGACCTGGCGCTGACGCACCACCGCGCGGGCGACGTCGCGCTCTGCCACTACTGCGACTACCAGATCCCCTCGCCGCCCGCCTGCCCGGAGTGCCAGTTTGCGGGCATCCGCTACTCCGGCCTGGGCACGCAGCGGCTGGAGGCAGAGGTGCAGTCGCGGTTTCCGCAATACGCCTGCCTGCGGATGGACACCGACTCGATGCAGAAACCCGGCAGCCACGAAAAGGCCCTGGCCGAATTCCGCGACGGGAAAGTTCGCATATTGCTGGGGACGCAGATGATCGCCAAGGGGCTCGATTTTCCCGAGGTGACGCTGGTGGGCGTCGTCAACGCCGACACGATCCTGCACCTGCCCGACTTCCGCGCAGCCGAACGGACCTGCCAGTTGATCGTGCAGGTGGCGGGGCGGACGGGGCGCGGGCCGCGCGGCGGGCGCGTGCTCGTGCAATCGTTCGCTCCGGACCACCCGGCCATCCGAGCGGCTGCCGAGCACAATTATGAGGGTTTTGCGCGGCAGGAACTGCCCGCGCGCAAGGCGCTGGGCTATCCGCCGTTCACGCGGATGGTGCGGATCGTGGTGCGGGGCCGGCAAGTGGTTCACGTCCAGGCCTTTGCCAGGCAAATCCGGGAGCGCTTGCGCGAGGAAGCGGCAAAACTGCCCGAGGCGGCGCTGCGCGTGCTCGGCCCGGCGCCCTGCCCCTTCCCGAAGCTTCGCGGCGACTATCGCTTTCACCTGCAGGCGCAGGGCCCGGACGGGGAGGTCGTCCGCGGGGTCGTCGAGCGGGCGACGGCCGAGCTGCCGAAGGCCGACGAGGTGCAATGGATTGTGGACGTCGATCCGCTGGATATGCTGTGAGGGGGAGGGGGGGGAGGCTGGAGGCTGGAGGATAGGGGGAGAGGCTGGAAGGGGTGCCCGTCAGGAGAACTTTGATGGGCGCCTTGTCTGAGATTGTAGTCGCCGATGAGAACGAAGCGGAGGCAATCGCGGAGAGCACTCCCTTTCCTCTCAATCCAAAATCCAAAATCGAAAATCCAGGTAGTGTCTTAACTCAGTGTTGCCGACCTTCTCACCGCCGGCAAGCCAGGGTCACTCGGTCCACGGCCCCATCGGACGGACTGCCTTGGGCCGGAGCGTGTCGCTACCAACGGCAGCAGACAGGCACGGCAGTTGCGGTCGGGAGTGTCGATTTGACGACGCTAAAAAACAACCTATGTTTGCCCACTTGCAACCACCGTCCGGCGCGGGTAAGATGCGTAGCATCTTACCCGCGCGTCATTCCTCAGGCCGTGCTGTCAGATTGAACACATCAAAATTTGACCGCATGCTCTTTCTGGCCGATAATTTACTTGTTCCAATGCTTGTGGCACTGCGCGCGGCTCGGACCGTGGAAGGTGGGTCGTCCGGCAGTGCTGGTCCGCGCGCGGAACGGTGACGCATGCCAGAGCCTTATTGCCTTGCAATGGTGCTCTGCGACGCTACCTACACGGAGCCAACGACGAAGAAGCACACGCTTCTCGGGACGTTTACCAACATCAATGCAGAGGGCTTTCCGGCAAAGGTTAGGTTGTCGATCTACCTTGCAGTTACCGACGGTATTGGCCCCACTACTCTACGAATTCAAATTGTGGACGCGGCGGTGGGGGCAATTGTTGCGACCGACGAGAGCGAGCAGCCGGGCCGCATCCTTCTGATAAAAACGGAAGTGTCGATTCCAAACCCGCTCGCGGTCGTCGAATCGTGTTTGGCGTTCGGGTTCGTCATTCCTCACGAGGGACTTTACCACTGCGAACTATGGGCCAACGAAGCACCGCTGATGACGCGGAGGTTCACTGCGACAATTCAAACCAAGCCAAAGGCATGAAAAGATGACCACTCTCATCTATACCGGTACGATGGAAGCGAACGTTCGCGCTAACACGGTCAAGGCGGACCTTCGAGTTAAGTTCCAACCGAAACCGCAGCCGACCTCGCTTCCTGCCCAGCCTGAAGCCGAGTTTTCCACAACCAACCAAATCGTCGAAAGGCTGATGCAGTCGGCTCGCCCACCACGCAGGCCAAGCCGAAACAGCCCGGAACACGATGTGGACCTTGCGACCGAATTGGCGGCTTGGGACGCGGCCAGTGACGAGGCTTGGGAAGCGATTGACGATTAAGCCTGTGGAAACCGGCCCATGAACCGCGGCGATGTCGTGCGAGTCGATCTGCCGGCCCCTAAAGGAAAACCTGGGCATGAGCAAGTCGGAGAGCGGCCAGCCGTAATCGTGCAAGATGCAGCAATTATTACTGCGAACCCAAGCACCGTCGTCGTGGTCCCTTTAACGTCGAAGCAAGCGGCGCTGCGTTTTCCGCAGGCTTTTCTCATCAAGAAAACTGCGGACAACGGCCTAGATGTTGACTCAGTAGCGCTCACGCATCAGATTCGTGCCGTCGATCAAGCGCGCGTGTTGAGAACCGTCGGAAAACTATCCGACGAAGTAATCAAAGAACTCGACGACCACTTACGCCGAATCCTCAGTCTTTAACCCTCCGGCGCTCTACATCGGAGGGCAGCCCGCGTCTTGGGAGCGGAAGCCCGCTACACGCCAGGGCAGATAACGAAGCTCAGCAAGCGGAAACGGATCGGCGATCCCGACTGGGACAAGATTTGCACGTCCCACGTTGAACGGGCGAACCGGTCGGTTCGCATGAGCGTCCGGCGAATGACGCGGCTCACCAACGCTTTCAGCAAGCGCTGGGTGAATCACGAAGCGGCTTTGTGGCTGTTCTTTTGCTGGTACAATTACTGCCGCGTCCACAGCACGGTCAAGACAACGCCGGCGGTTGCGGCCGGGTTGACCGATCATGCCTGGACGCTGCGGGAGTTGTTGGACACCGTGGCCACGATCTAGGGAGCATGCCCAGTGCCATTCATCAAGTTTCACACGACGGAACAGGACCAGAAGGTTCTCAAGTTTCTGAACGCCAAGGACATCACCGAGGTGACAGTTGTCGGAGACACCGTGTGCATCTTCGTTGGTGATCGACCGGGCGGACAGGGAATCGAATACCGACTGACGGGATTCGAGGGCCGAGAGGCGATGAAGATTCTCGACAGCCTCGCCTCGCCACTTCCGCCGGCAACACAGTCTTAAGACACTACCGGATTTGCTGCTTTGGATTTGCCTGTAGTTCGCGGCTCGATCTGCACTCCCTTTCCTCTCAATTCAAGATCCAAAATCGAAAACCCCCAATGGCCGTCGCCGACTTCAAAGACAAGCTCCTGGCCTGCCTGGGCGGTCCCTGGCCCGAGCCGGGACCGCTGGATGCCAAGGTCGTCGAGATCAAAAACTTCGACGGCTACAAGCTGGAAAAGGTGACGTACCAGGCCGAGCCGGACGACGCCGTACCCGCCTACCTGCTCATTCCCGACGGCGTCTCTGCCGAAAAGCCCGCGCCGGGCATTTGCACCTGGCACCAGCACAACGGCCAATGGGCGCAAGGCAAGGCCGAGCCGGCCGGGCTGGCGGGCAACCCGATGCACCACACGGGCGTGGCGCTGGCGCGCGAGGGGTACGTCGTGCTCTGCCCGGACGCCTGGGGCTTCGGCGAGCGCGAAAAGGGCTACAAGCTCAGCGGCGGCAATCTCGAGCGGTATCTCTTCCTCAGGCAAGTCGTCGCCGGGCGGTGCATGGCGTGGAAGAACATTTTGGACATGCGCCGCGCCGTGGATTACATCACGAGCCGAAAGGAGGTTATTGCGGAGAAGATCGGCTGCTACGGCCATTCGATGGGCTCGACGCACATGTACATGGTCGGGCCTTGGGAGCCACGATTGAAAGCGCTCGTCGGCAACTGCTGCCTGCCGACCTACGTTGGCATTCACCGCGAGCAGATCCTGCACTGCTTCCCGAACTTCGTGCCGGGGCTATTCGAGTACGGCGACACGCCGGACATCGTGGCGCTGATCGCGCCGCGGGCGCTGCACATGAACTTCGGCGAGACCGACGGCGGCAGCCCGATCGACGAAGTCCGTCGCGGGATGGAGGTCGTGCGCCGCGCCTACGAAGCCCAGCACGCGGAAAAGAACTTCTCGTTTTTCATCGAGGAGAAGACCGGCCACGTGCTGAGCGAGGCGATGTGGAAGCGGACGAAGGAGTTTTTCGCGCGGCACCTGAAGTAGACTGCTCTGCGCCGGTCATGCACACCGAGAGTACTCGGTTTGACACCGCGGCCTGGCGGCGTATAATCCCAATGCCGTTGGGGTCTTAGCTCCATTGCTCGGATCCTTGCGGCTGACCGGTCGGATGACTAGATAAGGAGCAACCCGGCTGGCCGGGGCGGCTCGTTAACGAGTAAGCCGACGCGGTGGAATGCCTGCGGGCGTTCCGCCACGTCGGCTTTTGTTTTAGGTGGCGCGATTCCGAGCAACCACTGTGGAGGAGTTCGACTGTTTCCGATAGACTCCGCCGACCGCGAATCAAGCAAGTCGATCCATCATGGCACGAGCGGCAAAAGATCGGTCGAACCGCAGCCGCGCCCGCCGGTGCTCCCGGGGAGCGTTCGGCGAGCTGCGGTTTGGCGGCAATGACGAGTTCTATCGCGACGTCCGGCAGCGGATCGATCGGTATTTCCGCAGCACCGGCCGGCGGCCGCGCGACTGCCCGCAGATGTACGTGAAGACGGCCGTTGTTTTCGGCTGGTTCGCGGCCTCGTACGCGATTTTGGTGTTCTGCCCGCTGACGTGGTGGCTGGCCGTGCCGCTGGTGATTTCGCTGGGGCTGTCGATGGCGGCGGTGGGGTTCAACATCCAGCACGACGGAGGTCATCGCGCCTACTCGCGGCGGCCCTGGATCAACAAGCTGGCGGCGCTGACTCTCGATCTTCTGGGAGGCAGCTCGTACTTTTGGGCCCGGAAGCACAATTCCATCCATCACAGCTACGCCAACATCACCGGCTACGACGACGACATCGACCTGGGCGCGCTGGCCCGGCTGTCGCCGCACCAGAGGCGCTGGAAAATCCACCGGCTGCAGCACTTCTACCTGTGGGCCTTGTACGCCTGCATGGCGGTCAAATGGCACCTGTACGACGACTTCCGGGACCTGATCACCGGGCGGGTCGGCGGACGACCGTTTGCGCGGCCCACGCGACTGGACCTGGCGACCTTCATCGCGGGGAAGGTGGTTTTCTTCTCGCTGGCCTTCGTGGTCCCGCTGCTATTGCACCCGGTGTGGGCCGTGGTGGTCTGTTACCTGGCCGCTTCGGCCGTGCAAAGCGTCGTTTTGAGCGTCGTGTTCCAATTGGCACACTGCGCGGAAGAGGCGGCTTTTCCGCTGCCGCAAGAAGACACGCAGCGGATGAAGGCTGCCTGGGCGGTCCACCAGGTGGAAGCGACCGTCGATTTTGCGCGCGACAGCCGCCTGCTCTCCTGGTTCATCGGAGGGCTCAACTTCCAGATCGAACATCATCTCTTCCCGCAGGTCTGCCACGTTCATTACCCGGCGATTTCGCGGCTGGTGGAAGAGACGTGCCGGGAGCACGGAGTGAGGCACACGGCGCACGAGACGCTGCTGGGCGGGCTGGCTTCGCATTTCCGCTGGCTGCGGCGGATGGGCCGCCCGAGCACGCCGCAACTTTAAGCGCGAACGAAAAACCATGTCGTCTTTCGCGGAGCGAAAGGCGACCATTCGGGAAGTTCTATTTCTTCTTGATTTCGCGGAATTGCGGCGGCTCGGCTAGGACGAAGAGCACGACCTCTTCGCCCGTCATGGTGCTGATGTCGTGGTGCAGGCTCAGCACCTTGACGCCGGTCACGTGCTCGACCATCGCTTCCATGACGGGCCGGGCCGCCTCGACGAGATGGGTCCGGACCTGCTTCAAGAGGTCGCGCCCTTTCTCGGCCGGGAGCGTTTTCACCAATTGCTGTTCGGCGGCCGTCAACACGCCCTGCAAACGGACCACGAGCAGGTCGCCGATCAGATGGGTGCGGATGTCCTTGGGTCCCCGGCCCATGTAGTCCTGCTCAAAGCCGCTGATTCCTTCGCAGATTGCGGCTTCGATTTCCCCTTGTGTTTTCAAGGTGGCCTCCATTATCCGGCTGTCCGAGGGAGGTCTGCGGCGACCGGCGGCACAGGCAGCGGGACAGGAATCCTGGGCGGCCCGGCGGTCCAGGGACCATGATAGCAACACCCTTCGCAGAGCGACAATCTCCTTGCTTTGCCCGCTGGCGCCCTTATAATGCAGCGGTGGAATCGACTTGTCTAAGCCGGTTCCATCAAGTGTCGGACGACTAGATGAAGGGCAGCCCGGCCGTGCCGGGGGGCCCGTTGACGAGTAAGCCGACGTGGTCGAACACCCCAGGGTGTTCCGCCACGTCGGCTTTTTTTGTTGGTCGCTCAGGGAGGCCCGCCGGGGAAAGTGCGATGAACGCGTCCAGTTCGACCATGGCCCGGCAAATCGCTCAGTCCGTCAGCGCTTTCGAGCAGCGGCTCAAGGGGCGCGCGCCGGAGTCGGTGACGGTCGTTCTCAGCGAAGACACGCTGGTGATCACGCTGCACGGGGCCTTGTCGCCGGCCGAGAAGGCCCTGGCCAAGAATCCTTCGGGCGCGGCCCAAATTCAGGAATTCCACCGACAACTGTACGCCAGCACGGCCGCGTCGCTGCACGAGGAAATCCAGCGAATCACCGGCGTGGAATTGCGCGAAGCGGCCGCGGAAATCGAGCCGGCTCAAGGCCCCGCGATGCAGATCTTCGCCGACGGCACCGTGGTGCAGGTGTTCTTGCTCGCCCGCAGCATGCCGGCGGGCACGTGGAGCGGGAGCGGACGGAGCGAGCCGTCATGAAAACCGCAACGGCCTTGGAGCCAAGCGCGAGGGGAGTGGCCGTGGAAAAGGTAACCGTGAAAAAACCGAGCCCGATTCATCCCACGCCCAACCGGCGTCTCTGCCCGGTGTGCGGCAAGGTGTCCTATTCGCGGTCCGGGGAGCACCCGCAGTGCTCCGTGAACCGCGCCGACGCGGTCGCGAAAGCCGCCCAAAGGGCAATCGCCGCCGCCGAGGCCGCAACGCCCAAAGAAACCCAACCTAACCACAAATCGGGAGCGACCACGATGGACAACGCGCACAATGTAGATCAAGCCATCACGCAAAAAGTCACCGACAGGCTCGCCAATCGCGGAGTTCGCGCGCCGTGCCGCGTGGCCGTGGCGACCAAAAACGGCCAGGTGACGTTGTCGGGCAGCGTTCAGTACGGCCATCAGAAACGCCTGGCGGTGAACGCGGCCAGCGGAATCACGGGCGTGCGGCGAGTCGTCGACGCACTGACGGTGAAGCCGCTTGCCAAACGTGGGCAGCCGTGATTTTCACCCATTGAGTTTGCAGAGCACGCCAACGTGGGGAGAGAAACCATGAACGCATTTCGTGTCTGGGAACGATCGTTGGGCAACGCTTCGCGGGTCCGCGTCGAAGGGGAGCAGAACGCCCGCTGGCTCCTGGCCCGCCTGGCCCAATCGTTCGTCTTCAAGGGCAGCGACCCGGTTTGTGAAGCGGCGGGCGCCAACTTCTGCACGTTCCGGGTGCCGTACAGCTCCGCGCTGTCCCGTTCCTCGCTGGCAAAACTGCTGGCGGGGATCCCGGAAGTGCACTTGATGCGCGAGCCGGCATAGCAATACCCCCCGCCCGGTCCAGCCGTTCATCGGCCGCAGGGACGACGATGGCGGCGCCACCTGCCCAGCGGCGGGCGTTTTTGTTAAATACGATGAATCACGCCCGCGCCGTGACGGCGGCAACGACGGGGCAGAGACACCGCCAGCGAAACGATTACGGTGCTCATCCTGCTGACCAACGACGACGGCATCTACGCTCCCGGACTCGCCGCCCTGGAGCGCGCCCTTCGCGCCTGGGGCGACGTGGTCGTCGTCGCCCCGGCCGTCGAGCAGAGCGGCGTGGGGCACTCGATCACGTTTCTCAGTCCGGTCGTCGTCAAGGAGGTCTTCGACGGCGAGCGCCTCCGCGGCTACGCCGTCGAGGGCAGCCCCGCAGACTCCGTCAAGCTCGGCATCACGCAGTTCTGCCCGAGGCGGCCCGACCTGGTCGTGAGCGGCATCAACAGCGGGCTGAACGCGGGGATCAACGTGCTCTATTCCGGCACGGTGGCGGCGGCGATCGAAGGGGCGTTTTTCGAGATCACGAGCGTGGCCGTCTCGCTGGAATACGACGCCCACGCCGACTACGACCGGGCGGCGGCGCTCGCCCTGCGCGTGATTCGCGGCGTGCTGGACCAGAAGGACCGTGCGCCGCACCTTTACAACCTGAACATCCCCGCCACGGCGCTGCAAAATCCCGCGCCACAGGTGCGCGTCGTGCCGATGGCCGTCGCCCGCTACGGCGAGACCTATGAAAAGCGCATCGACCCGCGGGGCCGGAGCTATTACTGGGCGACCGACGACCCGCCGCCGCGCCGCAGCGCCCACGAGACGGACCTGACCGCGCTGGCCGACGGGCACGTGACGCTGACGCCGCTGGGGTTCGACCTGACGCACGGGCCGCTCTTGGGGCAGATGACGAAGTGGAAGTTCAAGCTCGGCCAGTAGGCGCGCCCTTACCCCCGCTTCGGGCTGATCTGCAAGATCACGTTCTCCGCCCCCGTGCCGGGCGTCGTGTAAGTCGCGAGCTTCCGCAGGTCGAGACGCGCGAGGAGGCCGCGCTCGCGGCTGGCCTTGCGCTCCTCCAGCCAGGACGGACCCTTCACGAGCAGCATCCGCCGCATCGCGCCCCAATGCGGCTCGAACCAGCGCAGAATTTTTTCCATCCGGGCGACCGCGCGGAAGAGGAGCGTATCGAACGTGTGCCCTTCTCCAAGGAGCTGTTCGCCGCGGCCGTGCAACACCGCGCAGGAGATTCCCAGCTCGCGCACGATCGCCTCGGCGACCTTCGCCCGCTTGGCGACCGATTCGCAAAGTGAAACGGAGACGTCCGGCCGCGTGACGGCGAGGATCACGCCCGGCACGCCGCCGCCGGTGCCCACGTCCAGCACGTCCTCCTCCGGCTGGATGCACTTGGACAGCTCGAGGCTGTCCACGACGTCTCGCGTCACGAACTTGTCGTAATCGGTGTGGCGGGTGAGGTTGAGCTTCGTGTTCCAGTCCCAGAGCAGCTTGCAGTAGCGATCGAGGACTTCGACCTGCTCGGGGGGCAGCGAAATGGCGTAGCGCGAAAGCGCTTCCGGCAGCGTAGTGCTCGTCGGGATGGCGGCGGTTTCGTCGGTCATTGCCGTCAATCAAATATAGGGGCGATCCAACATATCAGCGGCTGCCAAGACCGGCCAGGACGCCCGAAGCAGCGTCGTGACCGGCCCTTTGCCTTGCCCCGCGGGCGCAGCCTATAATGGCGCAGCCTGCCGGAAGGACTCCCGCCCAAGAAATGCCGGCCGTCGGCCGGAGCGCCCGTCACGGTCGCCGTCAGCCTCCACGTTCGTTCGGAGAAAAACGCGATGAAGCTGCGATGCTACCTGGCGCTCGCGCTGGCGCTCGTCAGTTTGCCGCTTGCGGCCGAAGACAAGGCCGAGTTCGTCGATTCCGCCCCGCCCAAGGACGCCCTCTCCGCCGAGGTCGCGGCGGCCCTCAGTTCCAAGGCGATCAAGGTAGCCGCCGGCGACAAAACCGTTTGCGAAATCTGGTTTGCCAAAACCTGGACCGCCAAGGCCGACTTCGCCCCCAGCGGCGCGATCCTCTATCCGCTCGAGGTCGGCGAGCTTGTCGGCGTCGTTCGCTATCCGGACGAAGCCGGCGACTTCCGCGACCAGAAAGTGGCCGGCGGCGTCTACACGCTGCGCTACGGCCAGCAGCCCGAGGACGGCAACCACGTGGGCACGTCCGACACGCGCGATTTCCTGGTGCTCTTGCCGGCGAAGAAGGACGCCAAGGCGGGTCCGCTATCGCAGGAGGACCTGCACAATTTGAGCAAGGAGGCCTCGAAAACGACGCACCCGGCGATTCTGAGCATGCTCCCCACCAGCGACAAGCCGGCCGCCGCGCCCGAGGTCAAGCACTACGCCGACCGCGAGTTGACGACCCTGCGCGTGACGGGAGCGACCAAGGCCGGGGCGAAGGAAGGCAAGTTGACGATCGAGTTCGTCCTGGTGGGGCACGCTCCGGAGTAAGGCCCCAACGGAAAAAAGGGTCGCCTTTCGCTCCGTGAAAGAGCGCCCTTTCGCGG